>JAICGN010000064.1 GCA_025923075.1 Chitinophagaceae bacterium | reverse complement strand
TGTGATCATGGACATTAACCTGCCTGGCATGAGTGGTATTGAATGCATAAAGCTTATAAAAGATAAAAGCCCGGATACTCAGTTCATGATGTTTACCGTTTATGAAAATGATGAAAAAGTTTTTGAAGCATTAAAAGCAGGCGCATCAGGTTATCTTCTTAAGAATACAGGACTGGTTCAATTAATCGAATCATTAAAAGAATTGCATCTTGGCGGAAGCCCCATGAGTGCAAATATTGCCCGCAAACTCGTTACCCTTTTTAGAAGCCAACAAAAAGAAACGGCCAACGTAGAAGTACTTAGCGGCCGCGAAAATGAAATTCTCCAATTGCTGGCCAAAGGTTTACTTTATAAAGAGATCGCCGATCAACTTGCTATCTCTGTAAGCACTGTTCGTCAACACATTCATCACATTTATGAGAAGTTACACGTACAAAACAGGACGGAAGCTATCAACAAGGTTTTTGGCAGAAATTAGTCTCTGCTCTATAACTTTTGTTCTATAGAAATAATCATTGTTCCTAATTACTTTTTCGTTCTTCACATTACTCAAAATCGGCTTAAGTCATTTTTCCATTACACACTTATCCTATTACGGAGGCAGGCCAAACCTGTCTCTAACTTTTGTTCTATTGCTGTGAAGGATTGGCTTCGATAACTTTTGATGTCAAAAGATCAAACCCGTTAATCAATCATAAAAAAAACTATAAGCTATGAAAAAGATATTTTTTCTTTTTAGCCTTTGCACCATTATTCAGGTTGCTAATGGCCAGATACTAAAAAAAGTAACTGATCGTGCAAAAAACAGGCTAGATAATAACGCTAACAACAAAGTGAATAATACAGTTGATAAAACTGTGGATGATGCAATGAACCCAAACAAAAGCAAAGACAATAATTCAAGGGATCCAAATTCGAATGCAGGCGCAAACAAAAACAATGAAAGTAATACTGGTCCTGCTACATTAAAAACTTATAGTAAATACGATTTTGTACCGGGAGAAAAGATCATTGTCTTCGAGGATTTTGCCCAGGATGCTGTGGGTGATTTTCCTGACAAATGGAACACTAATGCCGCTGGAGAAGTAATGACCATCGAAGGCAAACAAGGTCATTGGTTTGCAATTGGAAAAACCGGTGTGTATATGCCTGATTTCATTGATTCACTTCCTGAGGATTTTACGCTTGAATTTGATATGTTAGTTGATAAGCCTGTACATTCATGGGGCATTGATGTCAACCTTACTCAATTGCCGGATCGCAACCGTCCCGCGGACTGGTCATATGCAAAGAATAACTTTTCACTGAATATTCTTCCCGGTTCTCCGGATTTTAATAACAATGGCACATCAAGTTATAGAAAGAAAAAAAATGGTGTTGAAGAAAGTTCAAACAGTACGAAGCTCACACAGTTTATAGATATATCAAGACCAGTTCATGTTGCTTTTTGGAGACAGAAAGAAAGACTGCGTGTTTATTTGAATGACGAAAAAACATGGGATGTTCCAAAAGCAATTCTTCCCGAGGCCAAATTAAATTCACTTGTTTTTAACATTCCTACCTCCAATGACCAGTGGCATTATCTGATCACTAATCTCCGGCTTGCAGTTGGAGCACCAGATACAAGAAAGAAAATATTGGAGCAAAACAAATGGGTAACTCATGGAATTCTATTTGACGTGAACAGCGCCACCATTAAACCTGAATCCTATGGCACATTGAAAGAAATGGCCGACGTTCTGAAAGAATATTCCGATCTGAAAGTAAAAATTGTGGGACACACGGATGCCGATGGAAAAGATGATGCAAATCTTGATCTTTCAAAACGCAGGGCTGCGTCAGTGAAAGCGGCACTGGCCAAGGAATTTGGAATTGATGAAAGCAGGATGGAGACAGATGGTAAAGGAGAAAGTGAACCGATTGATAAGAATGATACTCCTGCCGGAAAGGCAAATAACAGGAGGGTTGAGTTCATAAAAATATAATCTACCTGGCTATGCGATTTTTATTTCTCCTACTGACGTTGCTTATATACATATCTGCATCGTCGCAATCACCAACGATGGCAGGAATGGCTGCAAACATGGAGCAAACCATAAATAATCAGATCAGCAACATTCAACAGCAACTTACAAATGCAAAAGCCAACAATGCGCCGCCAAAACAAATTAAGGAGCTTGAGCAAAAGCTCGAGACTATGAAAATAGCTCAGAAAGCAATAAGCCAGTACACACCAAGAAAAACGAAGCCCCAACCCAAAGGTCCTCCGGGTTCGACCTGGACGGGTTATCTGAGTGCTGTAAAAAAAGGATCAGCAACCTTTCCGCCGCACAAACGAGAAGCTTATATCGATCTGTATTTTAATGAAGCGATCCCCACACTTCATAGAATTTATAATGAGAATGAGGAGTTGAAATTCCAGGATGATAAAGGTATCGGGTCATTAAAAGATCATTCAGAGGTTATGTATGGTACGGAATGGCTGATCTGCGATTGCAACACTGTAGGAGAAGCGGAGTTACATGAAGTCGTTGTGAATAAAATTGCTGGCACCTATGATATCCAGGCAACTGCACCTGGTTGCGATGATGGGGGCGGTTCATGCGGCATGACATGGGACATCAGTATTCCGGACGAGCCATTGAAAAACCCAAATGTGCTATCAGGAACAAGAACCTATAAGATTGAAGGAGCGGGGCAATCCAGCACCGTGGTCACGATGACATGGTATTTGGTTAGAGAGTCCAACGTTGAATTGATCGTGAAGCCAATTGATTATAATAAATGGTTGCCTGAACCGGGCAAGGACGAACAAACTGTTGCGCAAAATAAACTGAGTGTGGATGTTTTTTTGCAGGGAAAAAATGGAAAGCCATTAAATCATATGGCAAAAAAATTTTTGATAAGACTCGAAAATACTTCAAGAGAACCCGGCATTACAATCAATTATCCAGTTAATCCAATATCACCGGCAGAACCGGATCTGAAATTACTGGAACAACCAAATGCAATCGTCGATGATGATGGGCAGCAAATGGAAATTGAATGCGATGGTTGTACTAAAGCGAATTTTAAGATCGGTTCGTTTGACGGTGGTGGATACGCCACATTAAAAGTGATCGCGACACTTGATGACGAAAGTGTGGTAGCTGGTCATTTATTTACATCTACCGGTACAACTGAGGTCACCATCCCAAAAAGAAATGGGTCAATGATTGCGGAGTCATGGTTAAAAGATCATGGTAATCCAGGTGATTATGATGACCAAGAGATCTCGGATGGAAATAAAAATAATGGAGATGGTCTGACAGCTTACGAAGAATACCGGGGCGTTATCTCTGCAGCAAAATTTGCGAAGAGTAATCCCAATAATTTTGGGAGATTAGACCCACAGAAAAAAGAACTGGGTGTTAAAATAACAGAGAAGGATTTTGCAGTATTAAGCGAGGGAATCAAATTGTTTGAATCTGCAAGCCGGCTACAAATTGTACGCTTCAAACCTTCAGAGATCGGAGACGACAGGCGACTCAACAAAAATTATCGATCCGGACATGACTTTGATCAGTTTGTATTGTTTCTTGAAACCGGAAATCTTCGGCTTCAAAATAATTCAGGACATTCATATGGCATTTATGACATCTTTGACGACATCCCCCCAGGTACACCAACAAACACAAAAAAAATAATTATTGATGTCGAAGGTGCGAAAGGAAACTACCGAAATTGGAATGCTGCACAACCTTTACCTTTTACAGAACTTGAAAAAATTGCAAATGTCGTCGCACATGAACTGGGGCATAGTGTAGGTATGTGGCACCACGGTGATCTGCCCGAGGAACCTTCCCCGCAAATAGCCACTGCAGCTAATAAATACCGCGTTTTTGCCCAGAATGGTTTTGAAATTACAAAACGACCTTTTCCAATTGAAGATGCTATTGGAATACCCGGGGGACTTCAAAGCGGAGATCTTTCCTGCATCATGGCATACAATCCTTATTATTCGTGGTCGCATAGAGTTGGTCCAGATGCATTGGATTACTTTTTTGAAGTGCCGGCCATCCGAATTGGAAAAAACTTCTGCAATTCAAGTAAAGGCACTGGCATCAATAGTGAAAAGTTTGCAAGCAATAATATTCCATTGAGCAGCAACAGTTCGCCATTGATGATCCATGAGTTTAATAAATTCTTTGGTGATGCAACCAATGGAAATTGTTTGTCGCAGATAAAACTTAAAGATTAAGATTCAAATTATTTTGTCATGGTCAAGCTCATCAGTATTCTTGTTTTTTTATTTCTATCCGGCAATCCATTTGTTTCCATTTTTTCAAACGTATAAAATGAAAGAACAACTCACCATCCTCTTATTATTTCTTTTCACCAGCACATTTGCATGGAGCCAGGATCAGTGGATAAAAACAACAACTCCCTGTGATAAAGATCTGATCTTAAAAACACCGGGGCGCTGGCTTAAGCCCAGTGAAAATGACAATAAAGCAAAGATCACCGGCCAGGAACGCCAGCAAATTATGAACCGGTTGAATACGATCCACCAATGGTTATACAACCTGTATCCATCGCTGACTGCCGTTGACGGAGTACCCGATTATTTTATAACCGACCGAAAATTTGCTTCTGAACTTAAAATGGAAAGCGGGCCAAATGGAAAACTACAAGGATTCCCTATCAATGGCATTCCTGTGGTTTTTTATCAATATCTAGGAGCATTTTGTGGTTATCGCTGTGGCAGGGTACCCAATGAAATTGTGAGAGGCGCCTATAATGCCTCAGCGTCCACCAACCTTACAATCCAAATAAATGGGCTTGGTTTTATTTTGACAGGATTAGGGTGGGATGATTATTTTGCTGAGATCATGCGGATTGACGGCAGACCGATACAAATGCTATCCCCAATTGTTGGAAAATGGAAAGGTTATGATGTTTATAACTCTAATGGAATTTATAACCCGAATGAGATGATCGTATTGCTGTTTCATCGTGAAGGTATGCTACCCTATATCCCCGTTACAAGGAAACAATATCTTGACAGGAACATTGAATGCCAGCAAAAAACATTCGATAAGGCCATAAAGGGCCTTGAACAACCCGAAGGGCTTCAGCTCCTGATGGACAAAAAAGAAAGAGATGAACAAATAAAGAAGCAACAAAAAATGAGGGACGAGATGATTAAGTATTACCGTGATGAACTGGATGCTGCAACAAAAGCTGGCCTGCTCGATTCACCGGCAATTATTTCGGGGGGTATCACTGATCCCGGTACTAACCTTCCAGTTTTTACCACACAGGCCAAAGGTGGTTATATGCTGGTGACAGAAAATCCTGCATATTTCAGAAAAGATCTTCCAAAATATGTTCCGCAGCTTATCGTTTACACGTTAATTAATTGTGAATCCTGCTTTGTCGATCAATCATTGAATCCGTACAAACTAATAGATGAAAATTTTCCAATCGAAAAATTGCAGGCGATGATCGATAAATAACTTAACGAATGAAAAAACAAATTTTCCTATTCTTTCTTCTTCTTTTCAACTGCCCATTTGCATGGAGCCAGAAATTTATAAAAACATCTACGCCCTCCGATAAAGCACTGCTTCTGAAAACCCCCGGTGAGTGGCTGAAACCTGGTCTTATATATTATACCACGGTTACTAAACTTCAACTGCAGGAAATTGAGAAGCGGCTTAATACAATTCATCAATGGGCACTGAATGTCTACCCATCACCCATGGCATTTGATGCCGTAAGCAGTTATTTTACATCCGATGAAAATTTTGCATCTCAAATAAAAATCCAGAATGCCCAGGTTGGTTTCAGAAATTCTTATATCAATGGAATTCCAACTATTTTATACAGCTACCAGGTCAAATTTTGTGATTATATCTGTGCCCCTACACCGAATGAAATAGCGAGAGGACGGGGGTGTGAAATGGGACCCAATATAAATGTTGTTATAAACAGGCTCGAACGTTTTTCCTGGGAATTCCGGGTCGATGATGATTACGTGGACGTCATGAGGATCGACGGCAGGCCGATACGAATGATGCCGATACTGATAGAAAAATGGAAAGGATACGATGCTTATACGCCCCAAAGCGGAAGCGGGATAAAAATGGTTTTGCTTCATCGCGAAGGTATTTTGCCCTATATCCCTGTAACCAGGAGACAATACCTTGAGAGAAGTATCGAATACTTTCAAAGATTTTTTGCTAATACCCTGAAAGCTGCCGAAAACCCGGAAGGACTTAATCTTTTGATGGACAAAAAGGAAAGAGATGAGCAAATTAAAAAACAGCAGAAATTTCGGGATGATATATTGAAATATTACCAGGATGAACTGGATGCCACAACAAAAGCTGGATTGCTGGAAACTCCTGCTATCGTATCCGACGGCATAGGGTCTATGTCTGTGTCATCTCCAGTCTTTACCACACAGGAAAAAGGTGGCAGATTGTTGGTAACAGAAAATCCTGCTTATATAAAAAAAGAGCTACCCAAATACATTCCACAAATAATTGTTTACAGCATGGCGATTGAAGAAGAGGTACCTGACCCAACAAGGAATCCCTATTATTTATATGATCAGGATTTCCCAATATTGAGTTTGCAGGCAATGATAGATAAATAAAATCTATGAAAAAAATTTTGTCAATAGCAACGGTCGTTGTGATTGTTATGATAGTTCAAAATCTTACCGGTCAACCAACAACTACTTCTGCAAACGAGGATATGTGGACAGGTAGTATCGTGTACAGGCAATTAACTTATGATACTATCTATGGTACATATGCCTGTGGCTGGCAAGCCGATACAAGTTGGGGCGAATGGCGGATGGAAGCGAACATCATTAATAGTAAAGGCCCTGCTAAAAGCAGTTCAACCGGAGGCCGGCACGGGATCTCAGAAAACACCTGCGATAAAACTACTGGTGCTATCAGGGTTACTATGAATGCCAGCGGGCAAGCACCTACGCAGTTGGATCTGAGTATTGACGATGAAGCTAAAGAATATGGATTTACCGTAGATATCCCTGCTTGCAGCGGAAAGAAGATCAGCGATATTTATCTCAACGGTGCGTTTGAACAAAGAATAGTGGACGATTTCAGCGAGGGAGATTCGCAGATTTTGGTGGAGCGATATAAATTAGGAAAGGACAGAAATATCTTAACAGGGCGGATCGAAAAGAATGATCATCCGCAAAAAGGAGTCAGGCATGTTCTAATCTGGGAATGGAATTTAAAAAAGACGAAGTAAGCCTCAAACGAAAGTATTTAGACCGCTTATATTTTTGAGTTAAATTTAAGTATGCAAAGAACTGCCACTATTCTTGCATACCTTTTTGTTTGTGTGAGTTGCTTTTCACAACAATATGCTTTCGCCCGCAATGATTCGGGTAAAATACCATACGGAGCCTGTTTATGTAACTGAGCCGGCAGAAGGATATTTACGGGTGATAGAAAATCCAGATTACATACGTAAAGATCTTCCCAAACACATGCCCCAATTTATTAAAGTCACCTGGGGACGTAATGACTGGGCTTCACAAAAGCGAATTTGTGAGATCATGGAAAAGAATTTTCCGTTTGAAAAACTACAGACGATGATCGATAAATAAAATGTATGATGAAGAATTACTTTATATCGGTTCCTCTTTTTGCAATCGTGGTAATGATATACCCAATCGATAAGGAAACTGGAATCTCAAACTATGGTTCCCTTACTTTAACCGACACCATCCCCACTATTTGCAATATCATTCCGCCAGCGGATATGAAATATCTGAACCCGTTTACAAACCTCTTAACCAATATTTTTCCTGATCCGAACCATTATGATACATACTCAGGATGTTATTACCAGTTTTTATACTCCTGATGCAAATGAGAAGGGGCAAATCGCAATCCGGTTGATCAAATGGGGATCAAAAAAAGAAGCTGGTGATGATTTCAGAATTTTTTTTAATAGTGAATGGAATACCGGTGTTGCACCTGAACGACTTTATGGTATTGCCGATTCTGCCTATTTCGATTATGATTTTGAAGATACTGCCAAATGCGATGAATGTGGATTGGTTGCATCCAGAGGAGAATATGGAATTTATATTGCCTTCAAAGGGCAATATGAAAAAGTACCAAGAGCAAGAAAAAAAGAATCCGCATTAAAAATATTGCAGGTGATGTATGACCGTGTAACGGGATTAGCACCTTCACGTATCCGAAACATAAAATTAACTCAGATCAAATTATTCTACGGCCAGTTTTACTAAGCTGGTTGTGTTTTTACATCCTATCAAGGTGATACTGGCCCACAAGTAGCTTGTGATTTCTGCAACAATTAAATCGATCATCAAAGCCAATATTGCTTAGGCGCTATGAATAAAAAATCCCATCCGATAATTCGGAATGGGACTAATTTATGTAATTAGTTTTTTATTGTTCCTCGCCACCGCCTTCTTCAGTGTCGGAGGAATCGCTTTCTGAACCGCCTGTTCCCTGTGCTTTAAAGCTTTTCACTATTTGCGCATCCATCGTAACAGGTATACTAAGCGCTTTGCTAACAGGACATGTATTCTTTGCCTCTTCTGCATATTGCGGAAAATCTTTTGCCTTTAGTTTTGGAACCTTAGCCCTAACCTCAAGATGGCTGCCTGTGATTACTCCTGCTTCAAGTGTCACGGTACATTTTGTTTCGATACGACTCGGTGTGAATCCTGCCGCGCCCAAAACAAAACTTAGCTTCATTGAATAACACCCTGCGTGTGCGGCAGCAATTAATTCCTCCGGATTCGTATAGTTTCCATCCTCAAAACGGCTGCGGTAATCATACGCTTTATTCTTTATTACCCCGGTTTGAGTGAGCAGTTTACCACTGCCTTCTTTACCAGAGCCTTTCCAGTTGGCGGTTGCTGATCTTTTCATGTGTAAATTTTTAGGTTTGTAGTTAAAAATACATGCAAATTTCCTGAACCATACGGGAATTGCATAGTGAAAATATTATTGCGGCTGAACATAGTCTTCCATTTCAGCCAACCGGTTCTCGGGCTCGTTATATTCTATAATAAAATTATTTTTCCCTTCTCCCATCACGATCTTCAAAAATTTTTGCTGCACCAATTCAAGGAGGCCTAAAAAAAGAAAAATAGCATGTACCCTGTTATCACAGTTCCCAAATATTTTTTCAAATGCGAGCGTTTTCTCCTGTTGCGCCTTCGACAGCATATAGTCGCGGCTTCCTTCCATCGTGTATTCATAGCGGATAACCGTATGAACCGGCTTGTTTTTCGTATCATGATAGCGCTGCATCACTCTTTCAAATGCACGCATCAGCCTGAACATGGTGACGGTTTGGATCTCTGTACCTTCCGCAGCTTCCTCCCCTATTTTTGATAATTCTTTTTGCAGGTTGCCTCTTTTTATCATTAACATCCTGTTGGCCTCCATTTCTGCCATTTGAGCTGAAGCTTCTTTGAATTTTTTATATTCAAGAATTTTGTTGACCAATTCCTGTCGCGGATCGATCTCATTACCCTGTGCATCCAGTTCTTTTCTTGGTAAAAGCGTTTTTGCTTTTATGCGCATTAAGGTAGAAATAAATAAAATGAATTCGCTTGAGAGTTCAATGTTCAAAGATTCCTGGCTATGTATATAATCCAGAAAATCATTGGTGATCTTTGTAATAGGAATATTATAGATATCCAGCTCATCTCTTTCAATGAAAAATAAAAGCAGGTCGAAAGGACCTTCAAACTGCGGTAGCTTTATTTGGTACGACGCATTATTCAAAGCGGTAAGTTTAAAAGTGTGACAAAGGCATTTGCCATGCAAACCATCCAGCCTTTGGAAAAACAAAATCCCGTTACAAAATAACGGGACTTTAGCCTACTTTAAAAATATTCTCTATTTAAACTTGGCTGCAAAACCAACCCCCAATTGAGAACGGAGCTGCGTAGCCGCCTTATTCCTGTCAGGTCCAAAAAGTTTTACATCATCATCATAGATCAGGTCGAAGTTATAATTCACAATTAGCCATCTATTCACTTTCAGGTGTGCTACATTAGTCCAGAATATGTCAATGTTCTGCGGATCATCCAGGTAATTGGAAAAGAAATCTGCACGGGTAGAATAGGCTACATTTTTTACAATTTCTTTTTTGAATTTTACAGACACCAATGCGCCAAGCTCAAAGCGAACTTTTCTTTCAGGATCAACATTATAATGCCATGAAAGTGGAATTTCCTCTGAGCCATCCGGTTTCACTCCGCCCTGATAATTGAAGCTATAAGGACGATTGGTAAACAGGATCAACCGGGGAGCAGCTGGTGAAACAAAGAGACTTGCAGATTTTTTGATGCGACGATCAAATCCCGGTGCCAGGGTGAGATAACCAGGCGCCATCAATCCGGAAATTCTACGCTTTGGTGATTCAGTGTAATCATATCCGTCATGAAATTGTGTACGTACATTGAACCATGCGCCAATACCCAGCTTACCTTTTTTAGTGATTGAATGCCTGAACATAGAAACGTAATCAATCTTATCATCTGTTTTTCTAAACCCAGTTGTGTTTGTATTGATCAATGCGTACGAAAGATCAAGACTGTTTTCCCAAATATTCTTGCGCCATTGGCGGTTTGCCTGATAGTTGAAGTAGGCAGCGAGCTGCAAGCTAAATCTTTCAGAACCTGCGGCCCAGTTACGGCTGCCTCCCTGCCCGACATTAAAACTGAAAAGCCCTTCTGTACTCCATCCCTTCTTCGAAGTTGTGGGAGCAGTATTGGTCTGCGCAAAAAGAGAAAATGTGAGCGTAATAACAACCAGTGTCAAGCTGAGTTTTCTCATACCGTCAGTTATAGGTTAAATTGTGGTCGTAGAGAATACGGTGCAACCAAAGATAATAGTTTAATTCAATTTTCGAATAGAATTGTAAGCGCAAAAATAATAGGTAAAAATCGGGAAGCTAACGCAATATACGTTAGCTGAAGAATGAATCTGAGAGTGTAAATGCTCCTTTCTTATAACGCAATCGTGAGACCGATACCGAGTATTTCTTTCAACTGCAATCTTTGTTTTACATCATGATCATAGATGAGATCGAGGCTTAGATTAGTGGCAAATAATTTTGTGAACTTCATCGTCAAAAGATTATTCATAAGCAGATCTACATTCTGCGGCTCCCGTCTATAATTACTGAACAGATCAATACGACCGGTGTAGGTTGCCCATCTGGTAATTTCGGCTTTGTATGTTGTAGTTATATAAGCGCCAAATTCCATGTTTGCTTTTTTGGCGGAATCTACTCCGAATTTTGCGACATTAAAAAAGTCAGGATCCTTTTTAAGCACCCATCGAAAAGTAACCGGGGATACAAAGAAAGAAAACCTGGTGGATGTTTTATAATTCATACCAGGAGACAGTATGATCTTACCAGGGCTAAGAAAGCTTGAGATCTTAGTAATGGGTGTAGTAGAGTAATCGTAACCGTCAAGGAACTGTGAGTTAAAATTCAATAACAAGCTTGCGTACCAGTGATTACTTACCTGGTAACCATACTTACTGGTGATATCGATCCGGTCGTCAATTTTTCTGTACTTATCAAAACTAGTCGCATTCTGAAAGCCCAGCGCAATGTCAAAATAATTGTCCCATGTGTTTCTTCCTCTTCTTAAATTGACAGCATAGTTTAAGAGGCCATTGATGCCAAGGGTATTGTTTTCTCCACCCGCCACCCAATTACTTAATGCGCCCTGATTCAGATTCAGAATAAATGTGCCACTCCGTTTCCATCCGTTACTATCCAGGCTTTTTATATCTTTTGCAGTTTCTTTCTGCATTTGCTTTACAGTCACGTCCTGTCCATCCAGTTGCATAAATAAACAAGTGAGTGTTAAATAGCAGATTAATTTTCTCATAACCACGTTTTGATAAAAAGGTAAGAGTGAATTGTGTTTCATTCTCACCTTTTGCTTTACAAATATTATGCTATTATTTCTTCAGGGCATCTCTTATTTCGCGCAACAAGACAACCTCTTCGGGAGTTGGAGGTGCCGCTACAGGCTCGCTTTTCTTCAAACTATTTATTGCTTTAATAATAAGAAACATTACGAACGCCACAATTATAAAATCAATTATGGCTGTTAGAAAAGCCCCCCAAAGCAATGCTACTTCTGGCTGGATTATGGTTCCGGCAGCATCTTTTATTTGTTCTTGTATCACCCATTTATTTTGGGTAAGATCTTTACCGGTAAGCATTCCAACAAGTGGAGATATGAGACCTCCAGTAAAAGAAGTTACGACTCGATTAAATGCAGCACCCATAACAAATGCAACGGCAATGTCTACAAGATTGCCCTTCATTGCAAACTCTTTGAACTCTTTTAGCATTCCCATAAAAATTGATTTTGAAGTGAAAATTGTAATGAAAAAATAGGTAAAATCTTTTAACTACCCGGTGTTCCTTCTTTTAATCCCGGGAATTTCATATCAAGCCCCTTCAACAGGTCATAAAGTGCCGTGGCAATTATAAATTCTTTATACCAGTTCTGATCGGCGGGTACTATTGTCCATGGTATCTTATTGCAATGTTCAAAACAATCTTCGTAAACATCCCTGTAATCATTCCATAGTTTAGCCTCATCAAAATCCTTTTCATTATATTTCCACATTTTCGCCGGGTCCTTCATTCTTTCCATTAGTCTTTCATGTTGCTCTTCTTTAGAAATATGAAGATAGAATTTGAGAATATGTGTATTATTATGCTCTTGTAATAAATTCTCAAAGTCATTGATCGCTTTCATTCTTTTTTTTGCTGTTTCATCATCACACAAGCCATGCACACGGGTTATAATGATATCTTCATAATGACTGCGGTTAAAAATTTGCATCACTCCTTTTGCCGGTGCATGAGAGTGCACGCGCCAAAGAAAATCATGTGATAATTCTTCAGCAGTCGGCGCCTTAAAAGATTTCACTGTTACCCCCTGAGGATTCAATTCACCAAATACATTTCTTATGACGCCGTCTTTCCCGCTTGCATCCATACCTTGCATCACTACAAGTACAGAATGTTTTCCCTCGGCAAACAATAAGTTTTGCAGATCATCTAATTTGTTGAGTATATCACTTGTTCTTTTCCTTGTAGCGTCTTTTTCAAAATCTTTTGGCGCCTTTGTACTAATATCCTTTAAGGATAGTTTTCCCATAGTTGTATTTTGATTCAACCACAATATACTACTTCGGCTAAACCTTCGAAGCAAGTGCAAAAAAAATGGTTTGTTCTAATGTTGATTGATGAACTTTGCGCATCAATATGAAAAATGACAAGGCCATCAGCTGGGGTATATTTATTTTATTATGTATTATCTGGGGTAGTTCTTTTATACTGATGAAGGCCAGTAAGGATGAGCTAACCTGGGCGCAGATAGCTTCGCTAAGAATTTTTTCCGCGGGAATTGTAATGCTGCCATTTGCTTTTTTCCATTTTTCCAGTATCCCCTTAAAAAAAATGCCACTGGTTATTTTATCAGCTGTCAGCGGAAATCTTTTACCCGCCTATCTTTTTGCCGGAGCCATTGCAAAAAATATTGACAGTGGTTTAGCAGGTATTCTCAACTCCTTAACGCCAATTTGTGTTGTTGTTACCGGTATCATTTTTTTTAGATCCAAAACTGAAAACCGGAAAACTTTCGGCGTTCTTATTGGCTTTGCTGGTTTAACGTTGCTTACACTTGCAGGAAAAGGAGGAATTAGCTTTGAAAATGTTGAGTATACCTTATGGATCTTGCTGGCAACAATTTTGTACGGGTTTAATATAAATATCGTTGCTCATTATCTTAAAGACATTGACCCCATCCGTCTTGCAGTAGTATCGATCGCCTTCATGATCATCCCAACGGGTATTGTTTTGTGGCAAGGAAATTTTTTACAATTGCCTTTTGATGATGATGCCACATTGCTTGCCGTTATTAACTCGGTCATGCTGGGTGTTGCGGGCACGGCTATTGCCACTGCATTGTTTTACCTATTGGTAAAAAAGGCCGGCGGTCTGTTTGCCTCTCTTGTCACATACGGAATTCCTTTTGTTGCTTTAACGTGGGGCTTTATTTTCGGAGAAAATATTACATTACTGCAAATCGGCTGTCTTGGAATCATTTTAAGCGGCGTCTATTTGGCTAACCGATAATCCTAGACCGCCATGATTTCTTTTTCCTTTGAGGCGAGATGCTTATCTACCGCTGCGATAAATTTATCGGTCACGGCCTGCACATTTGCTTCTGCATCTTTAGAAGCATCTTCACTCAGCCCATTCTTTTGCAGTTTTTTGATATGTTCAATTGCATCTCGGCGCATATTCCGTATCGCTACTTTAGAATGCTCACCTTCGCCGTGACATTTCTTTACAAGCTCTTTTCTTCTTTCTTCTGTAAGTGGCGGTAAGAACAACCGTATGATATTACCATCATTCTGTGGATTAATGCCAATATTAGCAGCAATAATTGCTCTTTCAATAGGTTGTAACATATTCTTTTCCCAGGGCTGTATAGAAAGCGTACGGGCATCCATTACAGTTACATTCGATACCTGGTTAAGCGGCATTTGAGATCCATAATAATCAACTGTGATGGCATCAACCATTTGAGGATTTGCTTTTCCGGCGCGGATCTTTATCAGTTCCACTTCCAGATGATCGATCGCTTTCTGCATTTGCTCCTCAGCATGCTTTTGAATGGACTTAATATCATCAAAATTCATAAAAATAGTTTGCGGATAGCAAAACTAATGAAACAGGCTCATTTGTGAATCACAAATAATCCGGACATAGGCGATCAGTTGTTGATGTGCATCTTTTCGTTAAATGCGGCAAGTGACTCCTTCGTAATTTTTGGCATGGGACGCTGATCGTGCCGCTTTTTCTGGTGCTGCAATTCCCCTTTCTTGTAAAAATACTGGAATACAAAAAAAAGTATAACAACATACGCAAGCATTCCAAACGAAACATAGAAATTCCAGGCGACGGGATTCGTAATAAGCATTACAGCAATCGGAAAAGATAAAAGCGTTGTCCCCAAAAGTATAAGGACAATGTCTTTCTCTCTTAACCCGAGATAAGCAAAATGATGAGTGATATGATCTTTGCCACCCACAAAAGGTGATTGCCCCCGCAATAATCTTCTTACGGTTACAGTAGTGGTATCAATTATTGGTATTATAAAAAATAGCGCTGGTAATACAAAAGGCTTCATTTGAAATACACCCTGGTTTCCTTCATTGAACTGCCATAAGAAGAGGATGCTGGTTGCGGCAAGAAAAACACCAAGAAACTGGCTGCCAGTGTCTCCCATGAATATTTTGGACGGGCTCCAATTGAATCGCAGGAACCCGATCAATGCTCCAAAAACGCCGATAAGGATCAACATATAAAATTCAAAGGCAGCATGACCGGTAATCGCCAGTACGATAATCAACCCTGCAATAATGAAGGCCGAAATAGACCCTGTCACCCCATCCATATTATCCAGCATATTTATTGAATTCATTAACCCGACTACCCATATAAGTGTAAACAGGATATTTAACAACTCAACATTGGAAATATTGATCTTAACATTGAAACTAATTAATATGATGCCACAGGTAAGTTGAAGGATGAATTTTAGTAAGGGGTTTGTATTGAACGCATCATCATAAAGACCGGCGAGGAAACCAAGGCTCGTAGCGGCTACGATACCGATGATTTGTTTGTCCGGAGCCAGACCTTTCTCCTGTGAAATAAAACCGTAAATGCCCCATGACAACAGGAATATGATAAAGAATGAAATACCCCCGATCGAAGGTTTTACATGAGCCGTCCAGCGAACCTGTTTAAATGCCAGGTTATTTCTAGATCCTAGATTAAATGAAAATTTGAGGAGCAGGTAGTTAATTGCAAGAGATAAAAGTATAGCAATGAACAGATAAGATATTAACAAGACGCTCATAAGAGGAGGTTATTTAGGTTCTCGGATAGTGTTTGTTGTTAGTTACGGATCGGGCAGCAAAAATAGTATGAATATTCAATGTTTTCATTTTAAAGTCAGTTTTTTGTTGGCAATCTTCGGGCCGGCCTTGTTAAACCAGTCATTATCCGCTTTTAAATTAAATAGGAGTTTTGGATTTTATATTGAAAAAGATCGCACTTTTGTCGCGATTTTTAAAGGCTATAACGGCCGTTGGATGCAGCTATCTAAAACAAGTTTAATAAGGTGAATATTTTATTATGAATGATTTAAAAAATATAGCAACACAAATCCGAAGAGATATCCTGCGAATGGTTCATGGAGCAAATAGCGGTCATCCTGGCGGCTCACTGGGATGTGCAGATTTCTTTGCCGCTTTATTTTTTAAAGTAATGAACCATAAGAGTATTTTTTCTATGAATGGGAAAGATGAGGATATTTTTCTACTATCTAACGGACACATTTCTCCGGTATATTATAGTACCCTTGCACGTAGTGGATACTTTGATAAAACTGAATTGTCAACATTTCGAAAAATTAATTCCCGCTTGCAGGGCCATCCTGCTACCCATGAACACCTTCCAGGAATACGAGTTGCGTCAGGTTCTCTTGGCCAGGGCATGAGTGTGGCGATTGGCGCGGCGCTGACAAAGAAATTAAACAAAGAACAAACAATCGTTTATTCGCTTCACGGAGATGGTGAACTTGATGAAGGTCAGGTTTGGGAAGCCGTTATGTTCGCAGCACATCATAAAGTTGATAATCTCATATCGACAATTGATTGGAATGGCCAGCAAATTGATGGTCCCACAGATAAAGTGATGGGTCTTGGCAATATAAGAGCGAAGTTTGAGGTATTTGGATGGACCACGCTTGAAATGAATGGCAATAATATGGATGAAGTTGTTTCGACACTTGAAAAGGCTAAGTCATTCGTGGGAAAAGGAAAGCCGATTGCTATTATGATGCATACCATCATGAGCAAGGGAGTTGATTTCATGGAGAATGATCACAATTGGCATGGCGTAGCGCCAAATGACGAACAACTTTCGAAAGCGTTGGCGCAGCTACCCGAAACAATCGGAGACTACTAAGCCCAACCCCCTGTCCCCTAATGGGGCGACTTAAGCTGAAATACTTTTAATTTTCTCAATCAACCTATATCAATGCTGCTATTGTTTTCACTGTACCGTGAGAAATTTTTATATAAATGACTGGTAAATCTTTTTGAAAAATTTTATAGGATTTGGTTGTGAAATCTGATCTGCGTGAAAGGAGTTCTTAAATCTGGTTGCCCCTTTAGGGGGACAGGGGCTTTATTCTGCCCTGAGCGAAAACTCCTGTCTCGATGCCTTCCTCGCGGGTATCCAGGAAGCAAGCAATGCAATAAATAATACGGTGAATGCGACGAGTATGAAATCTGGCCATTTCAACTTTACAGGGTAATAATCGATCAGGAACGATCCGCCTTGCAGGGGAATGAGCTTATAGTTTATTTGGAGCCATGCAATAATCAGTGCAAGTATGATTCCGGCAACACCGCCAAAGATCCCGATCAACAACCCCTCGCTTAGGAAAATTCTTTGAATAAAATTATTATTGCCTCCGAGTGCATGCAGTATGCTGATATCTTTTTGCTTTTCCAGCACCAGCATAGTTAAAGAACTGACAATGGTAAATGAGAAGATAAACATGATAAGGACCAGCACAGCATATACAACCCATTTCTCCGCAGCCATTATCGAGTACAGGCTTCGATTTTGCTCATATCTTGTTTGCACCAAATAGTCTTTGCCCAACAGCTCCTGCAAATTCTCTTTAATATCATCAGCATCGCCATCTGCATTTATGGCGAGCTCTGCACCGGTATATTCATCGGCATTAAAGCCTAATAACTTTTTTACAAATCCCAGGTTGGTAATTG
This sequence comes from Chitinophagaceae bacterium, assembly GCA_025923075.1. Lineage (GTDB taxonomy): Bacteria > Bacteroidota > Bacteroidia > Chitinophagales > Chitinophagaceae > VBAS01. The sequence continues at coordinate 8,366 of JAICGN010000064.1, read as the reverse complement.
CATAATTAAAATCAAACTCCTGTTGAATAACAAAAACCCCCGATGTATTTACAAAATCGGCGCTCACATTTCGGAGCGGATCGATTAACACTGAAGAGTCTCTTTTGGGCAAATATGCTTTTAGCGGTGATATATTTTTCTCCGCTTCAACATGAAGTGCATCTTCCACACCGATGCCAAGGATCATATAAGGGATTTCATCATTACCTGTGTTAAACTCACCCCGTACAATATTACTGTCCACACCTGATACATCTTTAAAATTTTCATCGACTCCTTTTATCGTAACGGCGCGTTGAAAGTTATACTCTGCGCTGTCACCATCCAACCCTGAATTTTGAAGCAATCCTTTTTCCTCGGCAATTAGCGATAAATTTTTTACTCCGCCCGTACCACGTATCTTTTTTATTTGTTCGGTAGTCAGCGTAAGCACTTTGCCCTGCGCTGGAAAAATTTTCAGATCGGTATAAAAAGTAGAGTACAGTGATTTCACCATTCCTTCAAAGCCATTAAATACGCTCAATACCAGGATTAATGCTGTTGTGCCAAATGTCATAGCAACAATGCTGATCCAAGCAATGATGTTGATTGCATTGGTCGATTTTTTTGCTTTGAAATAACGCCAGGCAAAAAGGAAGTTCAAGATTAAAAGTTAAAGGTTAAGTTTTACTCTTTTTTCTGTGGATCGTCGTCTGCGGACTGTTGATTTATTTGCTTAAATAGTTCCTCCATTTTAAACACATGATCAAGTGTATCATCCTGAAAAAATTTTAATACTGGCATGCTTCTCAATTGATGTCTCACTCTGGCCGCCAGGTCTTTCTTTATGTCGTGATGACGATCCTCAATTTTTTTCAATGCTGCTTTTACATCTTTTACCTGGAAAAAGCTTAAATAAACTCTTGCTTCCAGCAGATCAGGCGTTACTTTGACCGATGAAATAGAAACCATTCCCCCATCGATCATGGCTAATCCAAGCTTTTGAAAAATTGTATTCATTTCTTCATTTAATAAGCCTGCGATTTGTTTTTGTCTTTTACCTTCCTGCATAATCCCTCCTTCTTTAGTTCGCGGTAAAATTAGCTACTTTTGCTGCTTCTTTTGAGTAGTTATTATACAATGAAAAAATATTCACGGATTTTTAAATATCTCGGGCAGTATAAAGGACAAATTCTTCTTTATTTTCTTTTTATCATTCTTTCTGTTGCTTTTTCTATTGTTTCTCTCGGCATGTTAGCCCCTTTCTTTGATCTTATCTTCAAACAAGATAACGGCAATGCACAATTACAGGGAGAAAATGCCGTGATTCATTCGTTAAAAGAGTGGATGATATCACTCCGGGATTCGACAGGAGTGTTTAGCGGACCCCTCGGAATTTTGGGATTAATATGTATCATAATTATTATTTCGATTTTGCTAAAAAACCTTTTTCTCTACCTCTCTTTTTATATACTCAATCCTTTAAAAAATAAAGTTGTCAATAGTCTGCGCCTGGATTTATATAATAAAATATTGCATTTACCGATTGGTTATTTTACGGAAAAAAGAAAAGGAGACCTGATCAGCCGGATTACCAATGATGTAAATGAAGTAGAGGGTTCTGTAGTCAGCACATTGGAAGGCTGGGTACGAGATCCCCTAACGATCCTTATTAATTTCGCCGTACTTTTCTACATTAGCCCACAGCTTACTTTTTTTATCCTGCTATCTATTCCTGTAATTGGTTTCGTTTTGGGCCGTATAACCCGCTCGTTGAAAAAGCAATCAAACGAAGTAGCAATAAAGCATGGAGAATCAGTTTCAGCACTTGATGAAACCCTCGGTGGTTTGCGGGTTATTAAAGCTTTTAATATTGAGACGTTATTAAAGAACCGCTTCTTTTCTGTCAATACTGAATTACTACATGCAAAAAATCATATCGGCTACAGAAGAGATCTTGCTTCCCCTTTATCTGAATTTATGGGCGTGGTTATTTTTTGCGGCATATTATGGTTCGGCGGACAATTGGTATTAAAAAAAGAATTGCTGGAGCCTTCTGTTTTTCTGGCTTATCTCGCTTTGTTTTATAATATTATTAATCCCGCCAAAACCCTTTCCACTTCTTTTAGCAACATGCAAAAAGGCAGCGCTGCCATTGCAAGAATTGAAGAAGTGCTTAACACTCCCATCACTGTTGATGACAATATCAATGGCAGGCAATTACAATCATTTGATAATAAAATTGAATTCAGAAACGTACGATTTGCGTATGAAGATGCGGTAATACTTGATAACATCAATCTTACAGTTGAAAAAGGAAAGACAATAGCATTGGTTGGTTCATCCGGCGCTGGCAAATCTACATTGGCTGATCTTGTTCCAAGATTTCATGATGTAACTGGGGGCGAGGTCTTGATCGATGGTGTGAATATCAAAGACTATTCATTGCAATCAGTAAGAAGTTTGATGAGCATCGTTACACAGGAGCCAATCCTTTTTAATGATACGATTGCAAATAATATCAGGTTGGGAAAATCCGACGCAACCGATGATGAAATCATGCAGGCGGCTAAAGTGGCCAATGCTCATAATTTTATTGTTCACAAAGAAATTGGATATGCAACAAATATCGGCGACCGCGGGAGCAAGCTTAGCGGCGGAGAAAGGCAAAGGCTAACCATTGCAAGGGCCCTGATAAAAAATCCACCCATATTGATTTTAGACGAAGCCACATCTTCTCTCGACACCGAAAGTGAAAGATTAGTACAGGATGCCATTAACAATATGATGCAGAACCGTACAAGTATTGTAATTGCTCACCGCCTCAGCACTATCCGCCATGCAGATGAAATTATTGTTTTGCAAAAAGGAAAAATTGTAGAACGGGGTACGCATGATCGATTACTTTCCCAAAATGGTTTTTATAAAAAATTGGTGGAAATGCAGGAGGTGCGATAAGCCACCCATCAATTTTTCTTTCTTCTTAGAATATCTTTTTCCGAACATCAGTATCTTTCCACTTCATCAATGGTCTAAAAAATGATAAAGAATTTACTGCTCACGGTCTTTACTACTACATTTTTCCTAATTACCGATGCCCAGAAAAAACAAGTTAGTTACGAACAGGCTTTTGCCAATAAACCCACTAATATCACTAAACAAGTTCCGCAAGTAACTAAATGGATAGACGATGATCATTATCTGGAATCAAGAAGAGAAGCGGATGGCAAAACAAAAACATTTACTGTAGATGTAAAAACCGGTGAGGCTGTGCCTTATGAAGAAAAGAAAGAGCCAGCGAAACCCAAAAAAGATTATGCTGCATTGATCAAAGATGCAAAGAATGTAACATGGAGTCCTGATGAAAAATGGGTGGCTTTTACCGATACGAACCATAATCTTTTTATCCGCAATACAGAAACAGATAAAGACATACAACTAACAACGGATGGTAATGAGACTATAAAAAATGGCTATGCATCATGGGTATATATGGAGGAAATACTAGGCCGTGGAACCCGTTACCGTGCTTTTTGGTGGAGCCCCGACAGTAAAAAGATCTGTTACATGCGGTTTGATGATTCGCAGGTTCCAACATTTCCCATTTATGTTATCAAAGACCAGCGTGGTTATCTGGAAAACGAACATTATCCAAAACCCGGCGACAAAAATCCTGAAGTAAAACTGGGTATTGTCGATATCGGGTCGAAGAAAACAACATGGGCTGATTTCAATGAAAAAGATGATCAGTATTTCGGTTCGCCCGTATGGACGCCCACCGGGCAGCTTTGGGCGGTATGGATGAATCGTGGGCAGGATAATCTAAAGATCTATACTATCGATCTGAACACTGGCGCCAAATTAGAATTGTATGACGAAAAACAATCTACATGGATAGATCTTGATCGCGGCAACAGGATAGAGTTTTTAAAGAGCAATACGGGCTTCATCATGCGTAGCGATAAAAGCGGCTGGGAACATTATTACCTGTTTGATATGAAAGGGAAACTTATCAATCAAATAACCACAGGAGATTTTACCGTCGGCACGATTTATAAGGTTGATGAAAAAGCAAAGACTATTTATTTTAATGCAAGAAAGGAGAACTCGGCGAGATGGGATCTCTACTCCGTTTCGTTTGACGGAAAAAAAATGAATCGTCTTTCTTTTGGCGAGTATTCTTTTGCTGGCATGAGTATTTCACCAGGCAATAAATATTTTGTAACCGCCTACTCAAATATTTCCACTCCAACAACGGTAGCCATAATGGACATGAAGGGCAACCTGATAAAAGAAATCGCAAATGCGAAAGGTGATGAGTTCGCAAATTATGAATTACCCAAAAAAGAATTAGTCCGAGTAAAATCAGCGGATGGTCTCTTTGATCTGCCGGTAACAATTACTTATCCTATCAACTTTGACGCGACTAAAAAATACCCGGTACTTGTAAGCGTTTATGGAGGGCCAAACGCCGGTCGCATCATGGATACGTGGGGAAGTAGTGCCACGGAAATCTGGTGGGCGCAGGAAGGAATGATCCAGGTTGTCTTTGATAATCGAAGCAGTGGGCATTTTGGTAAGAAAGGAACGAACTATATCCATCGCCAACTGGGTAAATATGAGATTGAAGATTACATGCAATGTGGCAGGTGGCTTAAAGAAAAATCTTTTGTTGATGACGATCGACTGGCCATCACCGGCGGAAGTTTTGGCGGTTATATAACTTGCATGGCATTGACCTACGGATCTGATGTGTTCACACACGGCATAGCCAATGCATCCGTTACTGACTGGCAATTTTATGATACGCATTACACAGAACGGTATATGGACACTCCAAAAGAAAACCCGGAAGGATATAAAGTCACCTCCGTGATGACTTATACAGACAGGTTAAAAGGGATGTTGCGGATCGTACATGGTACATCAGATGATAATGTTCATATGCAAAACAGCCTGGTGCTTGTAAACAAATTGCAGGATTTAAAAAAGCATTTTGAGTTTATGCTTTATCCTGGCGAAAGACATGGTATTGGTGGTAACACCCGGGCAAAAGGAGAACATAACAGGACTGAAGCCTATAATTTCTATTATCAATACTTATTAAAGAAACCAATGCCGGAACAATTCTGGCAGCCAATGCAACAACAGGCAAGACCTTTCTAATCAATAAACGCGACAAAAAATCGGGATTTTACTCTACCATGGATTCAACAAGGGTCTGATATTTGTATAATCAAATAAAAAAATTTGAGTACCCATTACAAGTCTGTCTTCTACCTATTCCTACTGCCCTTTTTTTTCCTGGAAAGCCGTGCGGGAAACGTTTTTTCAGGCTCCACAAAAAAAGAAGCCATTGAATTTCTTGATCAAATCGATCAAACCAAAAAAAGCCAGTTATGGCCGAATGTAAAACCAAAATTGTTTTATGATAATCTTAAGCTGAATCTTGAGAACCCGATGAGTTTTTATCCTGGTCGCAGCACAAATTTTTGTGCCTACGGGGCCCTCTCCTATTTAGTAATGGAAAAAGATCCTTTAGGTTATGTACGGTTCATGAATGATCTGTATGATAAAGGAGAAGCAATTTTTAATGCTAACCATTTCAAACCATCAAAAGCCGTAATGGTGGCTGCAGGCAGTTTACAGTTTAAAGGTGTGCTTGATATCAGGCATGCTGAGCAGGTGTGGTTTCTTGTATTAGCTGATAAGTTTAAAGGCTATTTGAATTTTTTCAATAAAAGATATCATGATGATGATGAGAATTCATTTTGGGCCGCTACTAACTTATCTAAGTTCAATCGAATGGTGAATAAGATGTGCGGAGTTCATGTAAAAGCTGTTGGCAGTGACCTGATAAAACCATGGGTGAAAGATCCGTATAGTTATTTACAAAAAAGAATTGACAGCAATATCATTAGCCTTTACATCAATAACAGGATCATTCATAAAAAAAATCACGATAAGATCAAATTTTCAATACCTACACACTTCATTATTCTTCGGCAAATAAGGAAAGAAAACAATATGATAACACTTCGTTATTGGGACTATGGAGGCGAAACAGAAATGCAGATCAGTACGGGCACTCTCAAAAAAATAATATTTGGCATTATAACCATTGATAAATGATCGGAAACTTATTCACTGTTTTAATTTCCTGTTTATTGCTAGCTACTTCGTGTAGTACTAAAATCATTTCAACTAATTATTACCAGGAGAAAAAAGGAACAGTGGACAGCATAGAAAGCCGCTACGAAAAATTAAATGCAAGAAAACCTTTTGCTATTGCTTTTACAGACAAAAAATTGAATATAATCTCACTCGAGATGATCTCAGATTCGTTAACAAGGATATACGAGTTTAACTTAGGCGAGCAACGATTAGGTGATACGCTGCTGAAATTTAATTATGATACGGCTGGTATCTATTATTTGATCAGGAAAATGCAACAAACAAAAGTCACCTGGATCAACAGTGTCGATTATTATGTAAACGATCAGCCGCAGCAATTGATCTACCTGAGTATTAAGCCTGTTACCATAAGGTATTTATTTTCTCCGCCAAAGTATATTGCCCTTGGCTATTTCAGAACCGCACAATCGTTTGATGAAAAAGGAAGATTACTGGATAACAGGAGAACAAAACAAGTTCGAAAAATAAAGGGACAGGTGTTTTACAGGATCACAGATCGTATTTGCTATACGATCACTGACAAGTATCGTTGATTACTTCCTTCCATGTAGTTCCCAAATGATGTACTCTAATATCATTTGAATTTGTGAATCAGTCAACTCTTTGAAGTCATGATTTTGATTAGAAAAACCGGCAGGATAGCTCTCCATGCTATTTTTTACATTGTCACTCCTTCTTAATTTCTCATCATTAGAATTTTTTATAAATGCAATTCATTCCTGTTTATCGGGCCAACGTTCTTCTAAACCAGAAAGCATGACATAGGCTCCATCATGTACATTGAAGGCGAGATGGCAAGCCATGCATTTATTTGAATAAAGTTTTTTCCCTTCTTCTTCGCTCGCAGTCATGCGTTGCTCATAAGAATCAATTTTGATTTCAACAGCATCTGACTTCGGTTTTTTCCAATCAGGCATCCTAATAGATGTTCCTATCAATAAAAAACCAAAAAGAAGAATCAAAACCGCAGACATTATATATCGTTGTTGACCCATGAAATAAAGTTACAAAACAAAGAATCCCACCAAAGCAGGATCACCTATTATCTGTCAGTTATCATCTATCCTCTATTTCAACACTTCCCGTGAAATAACGATCTTCTGTATTTCACTTGTGCCTTCGCCGATGGTACATAGCTTGGAATCGCGATAAAATTTTTCTACAGGAAAGTCTTTTGTATAACCGTAACCACCAAACACCTGGACAGCATCATTTGATACTTTCACTGCCACTTCGCTTGCATAGTATTTGGCCATTGCTGAAGCTTTTGTTACAGGCTCGCCACGGTCTTTCAAATCACATGCCTGTAAGGTCAACAAATCAGCTGCTTCAATTTCAGTGGCCATATCAGCGAGTTTAAAAGAAACCCCCTGGAAATTCGAGATAGGCTGATCAAACTGGTAACGCTCCTGCGAATATTTTAATGCAGCTTCATAAGCTCCTTTTGCAATACCCAATGCAAGTGATGCAATAGAAATTCTTCCGCCGTCCAACACTTTCAATGATTGTTTGAATCCATCTCCGACTTCACCCAAACGATTAGCGTCCGGAACTCTGCAATTATCAAATATCATTTCCGCCGTTTCACTGGCACGCATTCCCAATTTATTTTCTTTTTTACCACCAGTAAAACCCGGAGTTCCTCTTTCAACCACAAATGCTGTTGCATTATTCTTTGCTCTTGGTTCGCCTGTCCGGCAGATCACCACCGCGATATCGCCACTTTTGCCATGAGTGATCCAATTTTTTGTTCCATTGATCACCCAATCATTCCCATCTTTTATCGCAACGCATTTCATATTTCCTGCATCGCTTCCAGTTCCCGGTTCGGTAAGCCCCCATGCCCCTATCCATTCTGCTGTTGCAAGCTTTGGTAAATATTTTCTCTTTTGCTCCTGGTTGGCAAAACTTAAAATATGCCCTGTGCAAAGTGAATTGTGTGCAGCAAGACTCAACCCAATTGAGCCGCAAACTTTTGATATCTCTTCAATAATTATTTTATACTCGAAATAACTTAATACCGCCCCTCCATACTCCTCCGGTACTAATACTCCCATCAAACCCAGCTTCCCCATTTGTTTAAAACATGCCACCGGGAATTCTTGTGCCTCATCCCATTCCATTACATGCGGCTTAATATATTGATGGGCAAAATCTTTTGCTGTCTGTCCTATGTGTTGTGTTATTTCGCT
>JAICGN010000063.1 GCA_025923075.1 Chitinophagaceae bacterium | reverse complement strand
TAAGCCATTAGCAAGGCAGGATAATCCTGATAAAATAAATGGTAAAGCGAAATTCGGATTGGATGTCAAGATACCTGGAATGATGTATGCAGTTGTTGAACGCAGTCCACGTTTCCGTGGTAAAGTAAGGAGCTTTGATGATACTGCGGCAAAAAAAATCCCGGGTGTTAAAAATGTGGTGAAAGTATCAAGACCTGTATTTGCTTATGAATTTGAAGGTGTTGCTGTTGTAGCTGATTCACTTTGGGCTGCATTGGAAGGACGAAAAGCCTTGAAAGTGGAATGGGATGATTCTGGCTTTGAACATTTAAGCACAGAACAACTCTATGCCCGCATGAAAGAAGATCTGAAAAAACCAGTTTTGTCACAACGCACCGGTGGAAATGCAGAAGCCGCATTTCAAAAAGCTGAGAAAAAGGTTGAAGCAATATATGAAACACCGTATGAGTCGCATAGTTGCATGGAGCCCTTGAATTGTACTGCACATGTGAAAGGTGACAAGGTTGAAATATGGGGACCAATACAAGCCCCCGACTGGATCCAACAGGATGTAAGCGGACGATTAAAAGTAAAACCGGAAAATGTTACTGTGAATATGAGCTTCCTGGGTGGCGGCTTTGGAAGAAAAGCATTTATGGATTATACATATGAAGCGGTTTTACTTTCGAAAGAATTAAATGCACCGGTACAGGTTGTGTGGACCCGTGAAGATGATACGACACAAGGACCATTCCGCCCTGGTGCCGTATATGAATGTAAAGGAAGTATTGGTGGTGGCGGAAGAATAACTTCTTTCGCAGCAAAAATGGCGGCGCAGAATATGAATCATCAGTGGGCGCCGGTTCCTGATAAAACTTCATTTAATGACAGCACAGTTGAAGGTTTTCCTGAAAGTTATTTTGAAACAATTCCCAATTATAGTTTTGGCGATATTCCTACTGAATCACCGATACCTGTAATGTGGTGGCGTTCTGTTTATTCATCAACGAATGGGTTTGCATATGAAAGTTTTATTGATGAACTGGCACATACGGCAGAAAAGGATCCGCTTGAATTCAGGAAACAACATTTGGGCGAACGGTATCGTGCGGTGTTGGAAAAATTAGAAGAGTTAACAAACTGGAAAACCAAAAAGAAAAATGATGGTTGGGGTGTTGCGATCACTTTTTGTTTTAGCAGTATTGTTGGTGAAGCCGTAAAAGTTTCTAAAAGACCAGATGGCAAATTAAAATTGGATAAAGTATTTGCGGTAATGGACTGTGGCTGGTATGTAAATCCTGATATCATTCGTGCACAGGTGGAAGGAAGTATTGTAATGGGTTATGGTGCCGCCGTCACACATGAAACGCATTTTAAAGATGGCAAAGCGGTAGAAACAAATTTCCATCAATATAAAATGCCACGTATCATTGATACGCCCGAAATCGAAGTTCATATTATGGATAATGATGAAAAGCCGGGAGGTGTTGGTGAACCTGGTTTGCCTCCTTTTGCACCGGCACTATGCAATGCCATCTTTGATCTTACCGGGAAAAGAATCAGGAAGCTTCCGTTTAATATTGATGAAATATAAGAGTAAAAATTATTGATTATAAACCCGCATTAATTCGTTTTTGCGGGTTTTTCTCTTTCTGCTTTCACCTGGGCAGGTGTTACGATCGGATATTTATTACCCCAACTATTCCTTATATAATTTAATACATCAGCAATCTCCTTGTCATCAAGATAATTCATGGGGTTCATGATCGCATTGTACTTTTTTCCATTCACAACTACTTCCCCGGTCTGTCCATTTAATATGATACCGATGTTTTTCTTAGTGTCTTTTAAATAAGTTGTTTTTGCAACGGGCGGATTTACGCCTTCCATGCCCTGCCCATTTTCCATATGGCAGTTCTGGCAATGCAGCGCATAAACTTCTTTTCCTCTTTTCATACTCTCCTGCAGGTTTTTATCTTGTGAAAAAAATATGAATGAAGCTGCCGCAGGTATTAATAATATACTAAAAAATGTTGCTTTTCTCATCATACAATGTTTAGATAAGTTGGGTATCAAAAATACAAACATAGAATCTAAATTTAGCCTAAAGGTTGTCTATGGAAAAAGAAAAGGCTGCATATTTCTATACAGCCCTCACAACTCATAGGATTCGGCGTAGTTATATTAAAAAATTTGACTGCTTAATTATCTTCCTCTTCTTTTATGAAGCCGCCATTCTTATCAAATTCAGCCTTCATTTTTTTGCCATTTACCACGAACTTGGCTTTATACGTCTGGACTGTGTCTTCCTTGGCATCTTCCCATTTTACATCCGTAGCTGTGGAATATTTTGCACTAAATGCTGATTGAACAGAGGCCGGTACATCGGCGCCTGTTATTTCGTTATCGCTCTTAGTTTTATCGTCATCATTACAAGACTGAGTGGCAAAAACTGAAAAGCTAATAGCCATTAATAAAATTATCTTTTTCATAAAACCATGTTTCCGGAACCATTGCAAATGTAATGCCGGGAGGTTCTAGTTCTGGTTCTATAATTCAAAAAATAAAAAGGCGATCTCGTTAATGGCGGCGTAAACGTCACCGAAAGATCTAATTTCAATAGCTGTTTTACGAACGCATCGATCAGCTTCACTATCGTGTATTGACTGAAATGCAATCGTTTTATGTATTCGGAATTGCGCTAATAATGGTCCTTTAATAATGATACGTAAATTTGGGTAACAGTATAACCAGGGTGATAATGTTTAAAAATTCAGTTAGTAAATATTTGATCCTATTTTGTCTTATCGCTGCCAAACATTCTTTTGCCCAGAACGCTAATGGAGTAGTGTCGTCGGCCCGGCCGATGGCAACGGAAACAGGCATGAAAATTTTGCGCAATGGTGGAAATGCATTTGATGCTGCCATTGCTGTTGCAGCCACGTTGAATGTTGTGGAACCAATGATGTCGGGTATAGGTGGCTATGGAACCATTCTTATTTATGAGGCAAAGAAAAAACAGATCCGGTTTTTGAATTGCAGTGGAAAAATACCTATCAATACTAATTCGGACCTGATGCGCCCACCTACTAACGGTTATGAAGCGAACAGGCGCGGCGCTAAATCAGTTTCTACTCCGGGCAATTTACATGCATGGGAGGCAATGCATCAACAATATGGAACGCTTGACTGGAAGAGCCTTTTTACTGATGCTATTAATATTGCGGATACAGGATTTGCTGCCGATGTCTTGCTGGCGCGTGGCCTGGGTTTTCTTTTCAATGGCTTTTCTGATTATACAAAATCGTTTTATGGAAAGAATGGTAAGCCCATAGCAATTGGTGAGAAATTGATTCAAAAAGACCTGGCAGTAACTTTTAAACTAATCGCGACAAAAGGTGTAAAGGTTTTTTATGAAGGCAGCATTGCCAATAGCATTGATAAGACAATGCAGAGCAGGGGCGGTTTTTTGCGGTTGGTCGATCTGAAAAATGACAAAGCGGAGTGGTGGGATCCAGTTAAGTATTCCTACAAAGGGTATGATGTCTATACCGCATCCCCACCGAGCAATGCATTTGCAGGCCTTGTTGCATTGGGATTAATGGATCAATTTCGTGATCGTCACTTGCTTGCAAACTCTTTGGAATACCTGCACATATTGGCAGAAATTTGTAAACGGTCTTATGTTTCCCGGTTGAAATATTCTGGCGACCCGGATCTTCACAAGGTCCCCATCGACAGTATTCTGTCAGCAGCTTTTCTGGCCAGCGAGGCAAGAAATATAGATACAACAAAAGTTACACCCTTTACAAGTTTACTATCCGGAAATACCAGTAAACATACCACTGATTTTGTGGTAATGGATAAATGGGGAAATATCGTTAGTGCGACACAAACACTGGGAGAGTTTTTTGGTAGTGGAATTATGCCTGAGGGTACCGGCATCTGGTTAAATAACTCTCTTGCTTATTGTACTTATGAACCCAAAGGAAACCCGATGGATGCATTCCCGGGACATCATAAATTATCGGGTGATTGTCCTGTCATCATTATGAAGGATAACCTGCCTTGGGCAGCCTTAGGTACACCAGGAGGACATACTATAACCCAGAACACACCGCAGATAATTTTCAACATGATCGATTTTAAAATGACCCTCCAACAAGCGATCGATGCACCTAAAATTGCATTCCAGGAACCTGATGAGTTGGCAGTGGAAGAAGGAATTCCGCCAGCGATACAAAATGGATTAAAAACAAAAGGCCATCGCGTGGTTACCGATGATGTTAGGATAGGTAATGCACATGGCATAAGGATTATCAGGAATCAAAAGGGAAATATTGTAGACGTTGAAGTTGCAGCTGATAAAAGATGGAAATTTAAATAAATGGAAACTTCACACACAATCAAACGTCATCTTAAATAACTTAGAGGCATCCGACAGAGAAAGTAGTCCTCACAGGAGAGAGTTCGAACTTTTTAATCAAAGATCTGATTTCTATACTTGCATATATGCAATCAATGTTTTTATATAACCCAGGCATAAAATGGTAGATTAATGAATGAAAAACGCTTTTCTTCTATTAATTCTTTTCCAATGTTTATATGAATTGATGAAGTAATCACTTCAGCAAATAGGCGACACTGTATTTCCTTTGATTTCACGCTACTTCAAAATCAGCAACTACCTGTAATTCCTTATGCAAGTTGGGATCTTTCGTCACCAACTCTTTCATATAATCATCTGCCGCGGCCTGGCTACTGAACTTTGATCCTGTGTCGAACACTTTATTTGTACCATTATTCACGACGCTGTAACCTTCCTGCTTTATATCCAGTTTTTCATCAAAAGGCTGCAACTTTTTTTTATGTGTTTTAGAGAGTGTTGATTTTGACACAGTATTCGCTTTCAAAAAATGGCCAAAAAGAATATCAAGTTGTTTAAACAAAACGCCAAACTTAAATGGCTTCACCGGTTCAAGATCAACGATAATCATTTCATAGTCCACTTTTCTTCTTACCATTTTGCTGCTACGGATACTTTGGTTGCCGATGCTGATTCTCACTCCTCCTGTCATGCGTTCAAATGAAGGCTTGCTTAATTTTTCTGCATCACTTAATTTTTGATACTGTGCCCTCGCAAAATGTTCCTCCTCCGGTAATAAATCAAGCTTGTCGGTACCCGACTCAGCAATGGTAATCGAAACTCTTTTTATATCGCTGATCGTTTGATTGCCCAGTTTTTCAACATCGAGATCAAGGGGCAGCAATTTCTGATTGACAATTAATGTCCCGGAAGGATGCAGTACGAGTGATTCAGTTGCTTCATTTAGCTTGCGCAATGTAACCAGCATGTTATTGTTTCCGGGCAATACTGTTCGCCATTGTTCCCGCTTATTCAATTCTTCAATAAGTTTTGGCAGTGCTTCTATATCCGGCAATGCTGTATTCTTTTCTTCACCCCATGTGATATCGAAGTCAGCCGATACATCGAAGAATAAGAAACTGATACTACCCCGGCCTTTTGCCCGCCATGGTGTAGGCCCTTCCAGCGTGAATTGAAGCCGTATCCCATAAACACCCATACCAAATATCTTCAGCGTTACACCCGATGAAATTTGTATAATAAAATAAAAAGGAGAGAACTGGAACAAAGCATCGAAACTGCAATGTCCTTCGATTGAGATCGCGCTAAAACCAAAATAAAGTTCCGAGCGGGAACCGAATTGCACTGTGTTGGATGTTATTGCCTGATAACATTCAATACGTATCCTTGCATAACTTTCATTAATGATGTTAATGGCAATGCGTTTCAAGGTAGGAAGCTGTAAGGGTGGTGGACTATACGATGGATGAAAGCCGCCGACCGTTAAAAGAAAGTCCGGTTTATCACCCCATGTCAATCTAACAGCCATATCACCTTCCAGCGTCATGAATAGTATCCTCGATTCAAATAAAGAGGCATCGAATGAAAGCATTTTTTTATCGAAATCAAGAATGCCTGCGAAATTTACCTGGATCTTTATAAGTGCTACCGATTCATCCGGCAAAGCAATAAGCAGCACACCAAGGATCACGATGTTGCCAGGTATCTCAATAATTATTCCGAATGAAAGTTTGATCAGTGATGGTGTTCCCCATCCCAATTTACCCATTGGACCGATCAGGAAATGTTCATTGTAAGGCGGGAAAATGGATTTCAGATCACTGATGATACGCGGCGCATTTGCTATCACATCCTGCGGGAACATGATGCTATTAATCGCACCGGTCCGAACACCTTCTCTTAATGGATCGAGCAACATGGTTCGATTCAAACCAATCAAACCACCCACACCGTTCAATGTAAATCCATAACCCAACTGGAACGGAGGATTAAATTCGGCAGTAATGATGAGCAACAGTGAAAAGCCTTTGGTACCATCGGGCATCTTTGTGGTAAGAATGCCAATCGCTTTTACAGAAATGAAACCAGCTATAGAAAGTTCGAGTATGCCGGCATATTCTTCCTTATCAGTGTCGAAATATAAATAGCCTCCACCTTTTACTACAGCGGCATCGAGGCTGAGTCCAATTCCATTTGGCGGTTTAAATCCAAGTGCGAAGTTGGCAAAGCCAAGGTTGCCTCCGCTGGCTGGAAAAGAGATCGTCACCTTCATCCCGATGTTTTCCACCACGGCCTGCATTGGACCCAATGCCGCTTTGATCGTTGCACCCGCACTCACAGGAAATGCGCCGTCCTTTGGCACAAAGCTTAATGTAAATCCGTCAAGACTTATTGGGCCGAGTGCAATATGCGTGGGCAAATGGATCTCAAAAGATGAAGATCCTCTAAAATAAAATCCATGCAGGTAAGACCAGCCAACAGCCAGATCAAAACCAAGACCGACGCCATCTGCGGGCACTATCTTTTGAATAAATCCATCGGCATCACCTGGCTTTAAAACAAATTTCAATCCCTTTAATTCCACCTCTGAATAAAAATCAACTGTGTTATCGGAGTTCAGTCGTATACCACCAAGGCCACCGAGCTTTTGATATTCCAAACGTGTCGCATCGGCTGCACCAAAGATGATGGTCGGTGTATTATCGACATTCGATCTTTCTGCAATGGCCTCAATCGAACCTTTTAATGTACTGGGAGAACCCGGTTTATTGAATCCAAGTATCATTTCAATGGGCGAACCAGGTCTTATCAATGCACCCACACCTCCCTGCAGATCAAGACTACTTTTTATTGTTACCGCTGTATCAGTCGCCAACTGCATTTTAAAATCAACGATACCACTGAAAGCCGGCATCATCGCAATACCCGGTAAAGAAGCGCCAGAAGCAGGAAGAAATAAAAAATTCATAGAAGCTTCCAACCGACCGGAATCTCTTGCGCGCTGGAAAAAAATAAGCTTCATTGTTCTTTGCAGTGGCATGCCGGGTATCGATACGCCACCCTGTAGCAATTCCGCAACTTTTGCATCGATGGGTTGCATGGATACATCTACACCGATCGCACTGAACAGATTATCGATCTCAGAGATAAATGCACTGAAATCAAAGTTGGGTGTGCCCCATCCAAATGCATTCTGCAATACTAATTTTGGATCGGAAACAACATTGGGCAGATCGGAAAAATCAAGCGAACATTCCACATATGGTTTTCGGTTTCCCGTAGGCGTTATATATTTTAATTTTACTACACCGAGTGCTTTCAACGCAAATGCCCACGATGGGTGAAAGCGTGTCAGGTATTCGATCAGCAAATACGTGCCTAATTGTTCCGGGAATTTGGATTTAAAACCATCTGTGATGAATGACGGGCTAAAAGCGGCATCCGGCGCTGCGGCGATCGCATCGATACCATTAATAATCTGTGTCACTGCATTTCTTATCCGCATGATGTCTTCCATGGAAACACTGGCAGAGGCAGTAGCACCACCCGGTCCAACAGAACCATCAATACTAAGACCTGCACCCGCTACCTGCCGAAGTTCCTGTAACAAAACATCGAGCGCCGTTCCAATACTGGCAATGGGTGCAGGAATGGCCTGCGGCTCCCAACCCAATTTGAGCAGCAGGTTAATAAACTTCTGCGGTGAAGACGTCGCATCACGAAGCGGAAGGAGAGCTCTTCCTACTTCTGTCATCAGCACAGCTAATGTGCCTGGACTGCTCATGATTTTTTGGCTTTTGGATAATAGTTTCTATCAAGCACATCGAGCATCTCGGGATCAACCCTGTTTACGATTAGATATTTGCAGACATGGCAAAATTGACCACCGGAATCTTCTGTATCATGGCTGTTCCGCATCTTACAATTTCCTGCGGGGCGGTACTGCATCCCGGTGTAATAACGTGCACCTTCATACACACCGATCGTTTTATGTGCCTTACAATTCGGACTGAAATCAGGAATGTCCTTTGGTTCATCAGCCTCTCTTTTTACTTTTGTCCTGTCGTCATCTTTATTTAAAGGAAGATTTTTATTTGTCGCATCGTTCTTTAAAAAGTTAAACACCTTTTTTTCCACAAGGAATTGCAGGTCCCCGGTTTCGGTTCGTCTTGGAATAAAAATGAATGAACCTTTTGGAAATACCGGCAATGGTGGCGAAGGAATATCGGGTCCGCCCAGTTTTATAAAACCATCCGGGTCTACGTTGATGATCTGCAAACGAACAAGGTAATGCGCATCATCACTTGGCATCGGTAGCTGTTTTCCATCTGCCGCTATTTTTGGTTTTCGAATATGTACTAATTTATTCTGGGTTTTTGCTTCAGTCCATTTACCTGCATATTGAGGATCGATCTTTACTTTCAGATCGAAACCGTCGGTTACACTATTTTCAGTCAGCATCGAGGAAAGTTCTATGCGCAGTAATTCGAACCATTTTACTTTGTCAGGATTGAGCAGCCTGTTGGTTGCAAAATTTGCATCGAGCTGCAGGTCATTAAGACCGGCCACATTATCGTAGTTGCCGCCCTGAACAGGTTTATCCCCGGAGAAAGATTCGTACTCATCACCCAGGTTAAATGAATGTCCAAACTCATGGGCCATTGTATTAATTACTTTGTCGATATCCAATGGTATATCCGCAGGAGGATTGCGCCGCATCACTTTTTCTGTAGCCGTATTTGCATATTGAAACCCGATGACCTGTAAACTGTTGATCGAAGAAGTTACCATGGAGGAATCATTCAGGTTGCCCCCGCCGGAAATTCCATCGTTGACGATGATTCCAACAAATCCGACACTTGGTTTAAAAAGGTTGTTATTTACATCGGGTTCCCACTGCAGACCAATGTGCTGCGCAGGATCGTACCTGTAATGAAGGCTTTTCAAATACTGTATAACAATATTCCCCGGGCTACTTTCATTTGACTTAAAAATCTGCGGTGGGTGACGGCGCGGGTCGGGAGAAATTAGCCTTGTGGGCCCGGTGTAAAACCATTCATAGAGTCTTCCGATAAATGCGGATAAAACGGGTGAAGGGCTGTCGGTAGCCGGGATAGGAAGCTGATTCTGGCTGACACCGGATAGCCGATCTGCATATCTTCTTCCATAACTCATTCCAAAGAAGGAATCACGTGCCTCCAGAATTCCCACTGATCTTTGTTTTTTCCATACGCCGATCAGATCGCTATCTACTCTTTCTGCCTTGTAGTTGGGGAGTGATTGCCCGGCCCAAAGATCCATCAGCTGTTGAGCAGTGCCGGTTTCATTACGCAACGGGAGGCCAACATTCATCACCAATTCTTCAGGTGTGTACGGGTTAGCTGCTGTAGACGACACACGGTTATTATACGGAACCTGAAAACCCTTTACCAGTTTGGGATCATCTTCATCATTAATGCGGGTGCCACAGGTGATGGTCCTTTGTTCTGATGGATGAAATGCTTTAAAGACATTGAATGAACCCTGTAATATATTATAGGGGGCATGGCGAGGCTTACGGAAAAAATCTTCCGTGATCTTTGTGACAATCTCATCAAATCGATTTCTGTCGTCACTCGAATCAATGAATCCCTCCGGAATAAAGATAATATTATGTGCCTGCTCAAATGGTTTCACATACTGAACAGGTTCCAGTATGTTTCGTTGTTGTTTATAGTCCACCACTTTGACGGGAATAGTTTTGGTGGAACCAAGAAAGCTACCGCTTAACGTTGCAGCCGTCGCTATCGTTTTACCCCACAATCTTCCTGAGCGATCTGCATCCGGTTCAAACACAGCATTATTGCTGCTGGTGAGATCTACATAACCATGTCCCGTTATATCCCCGACAACATCTGTTTTTTTTGCATCGTCACTGAACAATGCATAAAGTGAAACCTGTGTGTGCGCAAATGCATCATCTTTTGGAACAGTGAGACTGCTGTTGCCAAACCACCATCCCAGCATTTGGTAGTGGACCTGCACGCGAATGATCTGGTAATGTTCCCTGTTAAAAAAGTTCACATCAAGATGTGATACATGGACAAAATTTATTCCCATTGCAAGTGGCGTAATAACACCTGTGCTATCTATCGAAATAAAAGGTGTGATAAGCCTCGTGCCCGGTGTTTCATATGGCGAAAAAATTTTGAATGTACATTGGGAGGTAACGTCTTTTAACACAAGTTCCCTTTTGTCATCGCCTGCGGTTGTAGTAACATCTGGCTTATACCGGCGTTCATACACAGTGATTTTTGCCGGCGGAGTTCCTGACATAGCCACATGCATGTCGCAATGCGGTGTGACAACTATATCCTCAAAAAATGAAGGCATAACCGATTTTGTTTTTAATGATCTATTGTTTTACATCTTTGATCTGATCGAAAGCCAAACCACTTGAACCTTCACCTCGTCCTGTTGCTTTTTGTGCACCGAGCCAAACAATCACTTCCCCATTGGTCCATCTTGTTCGTTGAAAAGAATGCGTTACCCGGATGCCTGCCCTTGGTACTTCTTCCTCATGGAGGTAATAAGCTTTTTTCGGATCAATGTCCAATCCCTCCCGCATCAATGTAGTTCGTGGTCGTACTTTATCGGGTTTATCAGGATCATCGCCTTCAATAAAACGAAGCATCGATGCTCTTTGTAATTGTATTTCGCGATTGCTATTATCCTTATGCACCGGAACAAATGGAATCCAATTCTCAGGTACTGTTGTCATGGCGAGATAACTGATCGGTGCTTTGTACTCTGCGGGTGTATCAGTGGGACTATCAATTAATTTCTCGAAATAAGAAAAGGTTTCCAATCCGGCTTCTTTGCCACGCCTGCCATAACCAGTGGCGAGCGGTACAACAGTTTCTACTGCCCATACCATGTTGGCCATCTCATCTCTTATCAGTAAAACTTCTTCAAGGGGATCGCCTTCCTGCACCTTTATTGCAGCGGGCGCAAGGAGTAAAGTTGTATCAGCCTGCTGTCCTTCCTGCTGACCTTTTACTGCAAGGGTGAACATATTCCACCGGTGCCAGTCCTCATCTGCACCTTTGCCTGAAGCTTCGATCCAAAAACGTTCGCCAAAAGTATTGGTGACGGCAAGCCCTTTTATATTTGCTAATGAACCAACCGGTAACTGAAAAGGTATAAGGAACCAATCATTCGCAAATACTAACCCAAATTCCACCAGTAACAATTTTGCAAGATCAGTAGTCGCCGGTTTAATATCTCCGAGATTAGTTTGTCCGTCCTCAAATTTCCACCACCTTGTATCGGGCATTCCATCGAACTGTACATGAGTGGGAAGGAAGGTTGATGTAAATTTCCCGGTTGATGGTGGTGGTGCGCCAGTATCTGCTAATCCAGTTGATTTGTTATCTATATCGAACGAATACCAGTCAAGATGACCATGATAATACTCATCAGCTACTAAAACTTTTTCTTTCTCCGTACCCGGCGCAGTGCATGTGAAGTTATACTCAAGCTTTGATGGATCCCATGCATTTTCTTTTTCATCTACCGGCTGACAATAAAAAGTTTCAAACCATGTAACAAACTCATTACCCAAATCATTTAATTCTGTTTTATCGTTTAATGGCATTGTGGGATCGATATTATCGGAAGCCTTATTGGTCGCAGGGCCTTTCAAATACAGATACAATTTTGCACCATCCATACTTCTTCCACTGATAGCAGCCAGTTGTTGCCAAACTTCGCGATGCGCATATATGTGCGCTGAAGACTTATCCTTTGCCGGTAAACTAAAGGAATATCGTCTAACAAAGTCTGGGGCATAAGTACCCAATCCGTTATCACGTATTAATTTTAACCAATACCTGCCCATGTTCAATCGCAGGTCAATCTGCATATCTTTTTCATCCCGGTTGAAGATGATCTTTTTCTTCTCAACCGTAGCTTCCAGCGGAATATGTTTATCGAAGACCTGCACGGGTTGATCGCCCGGTTTATATTTAGCCAGCTCCGTTGTTTCAATATGAACTTTTGCAAATACAGGTGCGCCGGCATCATCCGCAGTAAGTTCTCCCATCTGCCATTGTTTTGTAAGCATCCACAATGCATCTCTTACTTCTGCTTTCAATGCGCGTTCAAAATTCTCTGTACGTGGTCGTCCTTCAAGACGGTTCCACAGCACGACTGTCGGATAAAGCCGCTCGACAACAGCTTTTTTTATATCGGGAATAATGTATAGCGCATCCATCTTACATGTATATTTTTTTTGTCATCAACTGCTTTTTCAGTTTATAGTTTTTCATACACCGAATTATTGATCGCCAAATTTGTTGACAGCGTGATCAAATAAAGCGTTACTGCCATCATTGTCGTCGGCAGAAATTGTGCATAGGCTGTTGTATCAATCTGTGCCGGTTCGATCGCTCTTTTCTTTGCCATGTTCATAGTTTCGTGAATAGTTTCCACCAGGTCATTCCAATGCCAACTACCCGTCAGTTTAGGTGGTACAGCCAGCAGCATCACTTGTGGGGGCTCAGTATTCGGTCGATCATAATGAAAGGCTATTCCCGTGTTTTCCTCTATGGCGGGTACCACTTCAGTCCATTCGTCTACCAGTATACCACATTGCGGTTTTGCTTTGTTAAAAGGAACCGCGTAATGCGTTGTATACAATAATGTATCGGAGGCTATCGAAAATTTTTCCGGATTCAGATCTGTTTTGAACTTCATAGCAAGCCAACGGTCATTGGTTTTGTAGGGAAGCTGAACAGGGAGCAATTGAAACTGAAAAGTTGGTTTAAAACTTTCAGTAAGAATGGCCGTATTTTCCAAATGATACATTTTTGGCCGCACCCTTGCTATTCCGTATAGCCATTCTTCAACAGGGCTTGCTTTCTTTTCTTTTGTTTTGATGAAATCAAGTAAACTTATGGAGTCATTTACCGAATTTTCTATTTCATTTCCACCTGTTGTTGCAAGAATAAAATGAGGAAGGAGAATTGCATCATCTCCCAACACCCGCTTTCCGGCACTTAGTAATAACTCTATTTTTTTATCAACTGTTTTTGCTTTGTCTGATTCTTCCACAAACTTGTTAGCTGCTGCTACACGTTTGATTATTTCCGCTTTTAGTCTTGTCACCGTGGCCGAGATCTCCGCTCTTAATCTCACTGCATCATCTTTTTCTTTTTCAATGTCATTTTTTTCTCTTTTGGTATCTAAGAATAATGGATCATGATCTTTTATCGATGGGAGCGCGGCTTCAACATCTGAGAAATAAGTTGTGAGCTTTGTCTTATTTGATTTTACCAATAGCTTCAACGCATCGAATGCAATGTTAAAAGCATTCCTTTTGGTATCAACAGCTGTTTTATAGACAGTAAAATCAGCAGGCAATGGTTCTGTTAGTGCTGAAGAGATCAACCTTTCTGCTTTGCGAAGTAAGGCAAACATTTCAGCGGGGACACCTGTTGCATTATAGCCGCCAATGATCGTTGTATAGTCTGTATTTTTTTGTTCCCACCTCGCTAATAAAACTTTCAGTTTTTTAAATACAGAGTCATAAATGTCATGTATGCCACTGCTTATAAATCCTACACCTGTCTGCGACATACCATGCATTGCGATCTTTAGTAATTGATCACTCACCTTCTTCGCAAATTCATCCAGGTCGGATGCATCGGCCTCCAGCGTTGTCAGCGGTGTTACAAAGGAATTAAGTGAACTGATCACCCCCTCTATCCTTGTTTTAAACAGATCAGTTTTATAACCATGTGTGGCGGCCGAAGTCTCCTGCGGCAACGAACAGTCTGTACCATTAAGTGGTCTTGATCTTGTAACGACCGATCGCAGGCTTTTGATCAATGCACCTAATTCGAAGAAAGAAATCTGTGTTTTATCTGCCGGATCAATGGGTCTTGTATATTCAATCTTTATCTCCGCGTAAGGATGTGCCGTATGATTTATTTTTATATAGTTGATAATGCGATCATCTAATTCGGTTAGTGATTGCTCATTATCCATGTGTAACAAGTAAATTAAGTCAACTGATTGGAGGCCCAATTGTTTTTGGGTTATCACCTGCTCCTGGTTAGCTGCCGATGGATCTTTGAATTGTACCCATACTTTAACATTAGCGGGATCAGGTAACATCGATGAGAGCCATTTGTTCAATGATGCATCCGCTTTAGCCCTCGAGGTCATGACCGATACGCTGTTTGGAGAAGCCGTGGGATCGGCATCGGGATCGAACTGGATCGCTACACGGTGCGTTAAAGTTATACCTGATCTAGGTGTTTGCACCACTTCGATCTCAGGGGGATACTGACCTTTGCTAAATGCTTCATTGTTTCCTGCTGCACGCTCGATATTTCCCTGCACGACCTGATAAACACTTTCGGCCATGACAATATCGGATATCGCATCATTGATATCAAGCAGACGATCAAGTTCGTCCCTGATCGCTTTCTGTTGCAAGGACGTCGCTACTGGTAATTTATCCATCCCAGTGCCAGTTTCAAAACCAAAGGGATAGTTTTTATCTCCTGTTGCCTGCACATGCTTTATCAATTTTAAACCATCGATGACATTTCTTGCTTCCATGTTTTCTACGGAAGTTTCGGCATCTTCCCCGGGAGTGGTTTTAGTGCTATTCATCTGATTCGATACAAGTGGAAATTTTTTGCGTAGCGGGTAAATGAATTTATCTACTTCTCCTTTGCCCAAACTATATTTATCATGCAATCCTCTTTCAAATTGATAGCCTAATAAGACCGAAAGAGGCTGGCCATTGCGTACACCTTCTAAAAAACCCTGCGCCATCCGGACACGCTCTGAGGAAATATTGACTGCAAAATTTTCCGGATGATCACTTGTCGCGTTGGATAAGTAAGCGTTCCTTAGAATGGCTGCTGTAGCTGCCTGATTGATCGAAGGCGCATGAATATAACCCGCATTGGTGGAATCACGTTGCAGCGGAGGTTCCGTTTTTGCATTGAATATCGCGTTGAGTTTTGCATCCAATTCAACACCGGTCAATTGTTTATTTTCCGGAACAAGTTTTTCTACATAGCCATATGCACCAATATAGAGCCCCTCGGACCACTCGCTATTTGTACCCAACTTTCGCTGTTGCGCTAATTTCAATTGGATCATCGCTGTTTTCCATGCATCCAGACGGTAGTTACAACTATCGAGATGTTCTGTGAAAAGGCGGTCAAGCCGCGCAGTCGGCGTATTGATTAACGCGGTCAGTGCGTCGAGTATACGTTTTAAATTTTTTGTTTCTGCATCATTATGCAGGGCAGCAGGTTTCAAAATATGTTCTGCTACCAGGGTTGTTGTATCACCCGTAATTGCGGGTTCGTTCTTATAGAGATAAGCCCATTTACTTTTTTTTGAATCCTGTTGTTGCACATGAAGAAAGTCAGGATCGTGAAAAGCTCTTTTATCGTTTACAATTCCGCGTGAGAGATAATAAGATTTGCTTGCTTCCGCGTGTGCCTGCATAAGCGCATGACGCAACAAGAGGTATAGCATTGCCTGCGGTGTTTTTTTGCCTGTGCCGAAATTTTGCTGACGGATCGTGTCTGCATCTGAGGCGACGAGCCATTCAATATAATTTTTATTGTCAGCTGAATATTCACGAATTCTTTTAGTTTCAGAAAGTGGAACATCATCAATCACGGGTCCTGTTAAAGGATTTGCTTTACCCATGAAAAATTTTTCCAGAATTGGTATCTTTCTTTCCCCGAAGTCATATCCCAGTTCATTTAAAAGTGCCTTACCTCTATCTGCAATAGCCATCGATATAATGATCGCGATAAGGGGTCCGTGTGCCAGGTTTAATTGATTAAAGACCTGTTGAAGACTCTCTGCATATCGCTGATGAAATTCAACAGAACCGGCGTGCAGGCCGATCACATCCAATAAAACCTGGTGTGCATCGCCTGGTTTACCAACGAAATTTACACCTGTCAACAATTTTTCCCAGTCCTTATCTATTTTTAGTAACAGCTCATGCAATTTTTCATAATAGTTATTTGCCATGGCGAAACCATGAATACTCACACGTGATCTATCACTTTGAAAATCCAATTTAGAAAAAACGGATGCAGGTAAAATTCCATAAGGCTGCTTACCGATCCTTATCGCAGGAACGGGCCCTCTTCCTGAAACAAATTGATTAAAGAAATTGCGCGTGGCTATAATATCCTGATCAGTAAACAGCGAATCCATCATCTCGTCCATGAAATAACCAAGCGTCGCCGGCCACAAAGCTGTGTTCATTGCTCTTGCTTCGCTTTGATCACTGCCGTCTGCAAATGGGATTTTTTTGAATGTATCTGTTGAAAGCCCCAGCACTTCCGCCAACCACTGACCATCTTTTTTTGTAAAGGAATCATCTGCGTCCTGAAAAAGTTCTTTTTGGTTAAAAACAACATCATAGGTTTTATCCGGGTCATCCATTCTTGAAAAACCACTTCCTTCACCGTCTGTATTATTAGTAGGTATACCCTGTGGCAGCAAGCCAAAACCATTGCTGCTGTAATAGTGATTGAGCAAAAGATCTTCCATCGCATGTTGTCCTTCTTTTTCATCAGCCGATAATTTAAGACCAAGAACGATCATGCTATCAAATCCGGCGCTCCACTCCGCAGGAGTCAAATCGATCTTTACACCCATACCAATTTCAATGGCTTTATTAAAATCAGCCATCCATTTCAAATCTTCATTTAGTACTAGCTCACCGTTCTCAGCTCTCATTTGCTCAGCATCGGGAAGCGATGGATCCGGACCCACGGGTAAAATTTCCGGTACCGGCCGGGTGATCACTTGTTTTGGCGGTTGCCCTTTTTTGAAACATGTTACGACAAAACGATCGGGAAGTAACTTTGCTTTTGGCGATTGCTGCCATGATGTTTTAGCAACAGGGGTCGCTCCTTCGGGCGGGAAAGTAATTTTTGCTGCTGCAAGTGTCACTTCATTTTTTTTCTTACCGACGGGCAGTGCTGATAAATTAAATGGCCTGAACTTTTGCTGAATGTTTTCTGCCTGGGCTGCACCGACACTTCCCTTCAAAGATTGCAAAGCAAGGTTTTCTTTTGTTGCATCGCCATCGGCAAGCCAAAATGCTTTCCAATAAGTAAATGCTGCGTTCTCTTCTGCTGCTGTAAGTGAAGTTTCCTCCGGTATCACAAGAATAATATCTGTCGCTTCGGTCTTTACTGGCTTTGCCGCAAAGTTGGATGGTTTATATTGTTCAATGATCCATGAAGATCTTCCTGATCCATGGCTGTTCACCAGGCTTCGCCAGGCTGCCCGGTGTTGCGCTTCGATACCGCCAGCTTGCCAGGTCTGCATCCAGAATTGTTTTGCGTTTTGCAATTCAAATTGTGAAAGGATATCTTCCTTTGTTTCAATGTGGCAGGTATCGGGATAAATGCGCACCCATAATTGTCGGGCGGTCACAGAAGGATTAACTTTTATTTCTTTGAATCTTGTCTCTACCCGAAGGGGCATTAATAGAAATGGAAAACTATCTGTAAGTTCTTCTACTTGTTTTGTTGGATCGCTTAGGTTTATGATCGATGTAAACAATCCTTTTGATTTTTCCTTTAATTCGTTATCGGTCGTAATAACAGCAGTCATCTGATCCGTTAATTCCCTTCTTTGTTTTTCGAATTCACTTTTACGATCCATTGCATCCTCATCCTGTTCATTGAATGTGCGTTTAAGTTTTTGCAGTTGATCATCGATCGCGATCAGCCGTTGCCGCAATGAATTTAGCTTCTTGCCTGTATCTTTTTGATCAGATCTTGTTTTTTTTAATTCTTGTTGCAGTTGATTGAATTCGCCCATGAATATTTATTAATGCATTGAATTATTTTTTTGGTAACATTCTCGATGCATGCACCGCCACAAGGGCCGGTACCTGGTAAAGAATATAAGCCAGTTCAGCAGCATTGCTGCCCGCTTCCCATTTGGCCTGTACATCTTCCGGATCAACTTTGTTCTCCTGATAGTTGGGATCTGTTCCTCCCTCAAGAACAATGGTTGTGACTGTAATATGTTTCCCATCAGCAGTACCAATTTTTTTCCATGACAGGTTATTCCAGTTCACAAGTTTTGGCGGAGGATCTTCCATACCAGTATCTAATCCAAAGCGCGGTTCACCCGGTCTTTCTTTGATGACAAAGTACCAACCGGCATCTTCATGAGCTTTTGTTCCACCTCTTGCTTCGAGCGGATTAAGGTCGAACCCTATAAAATAAATATCAGGTTCAAGCTTTGCTTCAAACAGTGGTGTCTTGATCTTTGTGCGTGGCGGATCTTTTTCTTCCGCTGCTGTTAATGGCACTAATACTCTTTCTTTACTCAAATCAGCAACACCATTAGTATCTCTTGCCCAATCCGATTTATGTGCATAGATAACGGCGGTAGGATATTTTTTTAAAAGCTCCCCGCGTATGACTAAGACTAACTGAGATGCATCACCATCTTTTTCTCTATTATTATGCGTACCTAAAAAAGATTGTTTCGACCATTTGTGAATAGGAGGGATATCCCTTAACTGTTCTTTGAGATCCGCAGGCGCCGGACTTGGGGGAAGAAATCCACTAACATCCCAAAATTGACGGAAATAACTTCCGCGCTGATCGGTGGGATATTCACGCCACAGCAATTCCCTAGACATTTCATGATTAATCCCTACCATGTAAGCTTCAATGAACCGTTGATTGGTTTCAAGAAGTGTTATGCTATTTTGTTCGATCAGATTAATGTTTGGCAAAAAAAGTTCCGCAGAAATATCGCTTAACGGTTTGTACATGGGCACATCAAATTCGGGATAGGCCATGACAGGCGTGAAGTTTTCACCGAGATTTTTTTTAATGTGCGGTGGAATAAAAATTTCGGTCATAGCTCTTGCCGGTATTGTAAAGTGGGGATGAATTTTTTCGGTGATCGTTGTATTCAGTACACCAATATCAAGTTTGTTTTTGCCCGGGTGATCAAAGGGCACCTGTACAAAAGTATAAGCATCTTTCAATGCTGTTTTGAACCTGGATCCTTCTACACTATCACTGTTACCGGCAGAGGGCCTGAAATTTTCCCCAGGAGAAGTGATTTTAAAGTTTGGACTCAAGGGAAGCGCATCAACAGACGCAGGTGTTTGATTTTTTTGTTTGATGGCATCCGCGATATTGATTAGACGCGCCCATTTGATCATTGCAAGCCCCAACCCAAACACCAAACCAGCAAGTACCATAAGTATTCCAATTGCCGCAGCTGACAGGGTTGCAAAAAACAAAATGATCAGCAATATTAAAAGAATGAGCCATGGAAGGACTTTAAACCATTGATTTTTTCTAATTGCATCGACAATAAATCCAGGTACCTGTTTAGGAATGATCTTATCTGTTGCTTTATCAAGCTCAATGATCCCTTCGGGAATTTTTTTGGGAGGAGCTGTAAACACCTCGCCGTTATTTATTCTCGTCAGTATATTAGCTTTTGTAATCCGACGGTTGAAGGATAGTTGTTTCATCAGCTTTCCTCTCGGCCTTGTCATACTTCTGAAAGGAGCTGAAACAACTGCATAAGGAAGTTTGCTATCAGCAACATGTTTATGAATGGTGAGGTCCCGTGCAACAATTCGTTTGTGCACAGGTGCCGTAATGAGGAAGAGTTTATCCTGTCGCAATGGAACCAGGTGTTTTTGAAAAAAGAAAAAGGAAACTTCCATCGCAAGTTGAGTGAACAGTATCTTGTTATTTGCTTCGATTATTTTTCCTACCTGCTCCCATGCAGCGTTCATGTATTCTTCCTGATTTTTCTGTATCACTTTTGTTCCCAATCCCGCAGCTACTCTGAAGCGTGGATCGAGGTTCAATTCATGTACCCATTTATCATTGATAGTTGCAGGCATCGGCGAACCATCTTTTTCTAACAGCAGCCGGCTTACCAGTGCATGCCACCTCCCGTATAAAGGTGAAGTAATAACCGGATCAGGGTCTGCTTTATTCAGCGACGGATCAGCCGTATTTGTTTCGATGAATACACCGGCCTCTGTGTTGGTTGCAAGAATAAGTTTTGCCGGATCGACATAATCATCCGCGAGATTTACTCTTTTGGCAATTGCCGTTTCGAAAGGATGAGGATAAGGCGATTCATCCCATTTATCATACTTATCTACTTCATTTTTATCCTCCTGTTTTAAAGTTGCATATGGAACCTTTAATGCTCCACCTAATTTCAAAACACCATTGATATCGACCGGTGTGTTTATGGGAGGAAGGTTTGAACCCGGATGTAACACATCAATATCCCGCACACCCACTTTTTTATCGGCAGGTTTGGGCTTTAATATATTTACGAGATATTCAAAATCGCCAAGCGTACCGGTTCGGAAGTACCAGCGATAGTAATAAGGAAAGGTATCCTGTGGACCATCCCATGCAGATTTTGAAGCGACGAGGTTGGGAGGCAAATCAATTTTAAGACCAGTCATTCTTCCGCTTTCAAAACTTGGGATCAAAAAAGCATGGTAGGCAACATTGGGTTCGAGCTTTCGCGGGCAAAGAATTCTCGAATAAGCATTATCAGGATCATCCTTTAATGTACTTTCAAATTCATTCAGTACAGCATCTATGTTAGAAGCGTTTGGAGCGGCATCATTTGACAGATCTTTATTGATATGAACATGCGCCCAGAAATCAAGTGTTGCTGCATCAGGAAAAACTTCGACAGAAGGTTTTTTTAATTTGAATGCAGGAAGGAGGGATGCGCTTTTATCATCTTCAAATTCATCTTCTTTCAATACAACCAATGTTATCCATGGTCTTAATTTATGTCCTAATGCTTTAGCAGGCGTATAACGCCAGGGAAAATCTTCATCGTAAAATTCAATGTAGGGTAAAAAATTCGGTTCAAAATTGGTGATCAAATTTCGCGGCTCCACTTTTACAATGGCTTTAGACTCGATCCCTGCTATATCACCCGGACCATAAAGCTGAATGTCTTTTTCGACTGTTGCGGGAACATCAGTATCATCAGCTTTCTTTTTTCCCTTCAGCGTTAATTTAACGGGAACAGATGCACGAAGAATGACCGTGTTATCAAAATCATTCTCCTTTACATGATTGCCCATCCCTTGCCGGGCCCACGGTAAAAAGGAATATGTTGCAATGGACATAAGTTGGTTTTATCAAGGCCATAGTTTGGAACATCACATATGCCTTTTTATTAAAAATAGTTTCCGAAGGAAGGATCTGAATGGTAAGGCACGGAAGTATTGAGGTTTTTATAGAAACCGCTATTAGCCGCAACAGCTGTGATGGCACTCTTCTTTATCGATGATTAAACGTTTTATCCTTCGTTTACTCTCAAACCCAAACCTATTTTAAAGTTAGTTTAAGTAAATTAAAAAAAAATACCCCGTTAGTGGTAATCGAATGTTCAAAATAATCCTTCCTTTAACTTTTATTGAATTTGATCAGTGGCGGGAATCCAACAAGGATATAGTTACCGAAAAAAGAAAGCTCGTTATTTGTCTTTAATTGCTGCAACTAGAGCATCTAACACTTCGTCCGTTATTTTTTGACCAATCAATTTCAGTTTGTGGCTTTAATGGGGCCCGTGTTTGAGGCTTTTGAAGAATTGCAGTTTGTAGTTAATAGACCCGACAGGCCGAAGTTCGAACTTTGTAGAGGAAGATCTTGCCCAAGTTGTTGAATTTTAGGTGATATTTATTTAAGGCAATTGCCCAAGTTAGAAGCGTAGATGTCCTTATGGATTTCCTGTTTTACGCTCCATTCATTTCTTCTATTTTTGAGAAAACCCTCCTATGAAAACGGTCAGACTTGTGTTCTTTACCGGGTTGGCGTTTTCTCTAACGAAGTGCAGTCCGGTTCGTGAGCAACAGAAAAGTTTATCCCAACTAGATAGACGTGCTCAGGAAATAAAATTATACGCTCAGAAGAATGGATATTCCACTCGTTATTGCTTCCTGCTTGATATGGGCCTGCAAAGCGGGCTAAAACGTTTCTTTGTTTATGACATGTCAAACAACACCATGGCTTTTTCAGGACTTGTTTCCCATGGTGATTGCGATCAGGACTTTCTGAAAACTGCCAGGTTCTCCAATACGCCAGGCGGTGGGTGTACTTCCATCGGCATTTATAAAGTAGGGCGGGCCTATTATGGCCAATATGGCAAGACTTATAAATTGTACGGGTTACAAGAAACTAATTCCAATGCTTTTAAGCGGGCAATAGTTTTACATGGTAACATATTTATACCCGACCAGGAAAAATATCCCAAGCTCATTTGCAACAGTTCCGGATGCCCGATGGTTTCCTTTTCTTTTTTGGACAAACTATCTTCTGTCATTGATAAATCACCCAAACCTGTTTTGCTTTGGGTTTACGACAGCCCTCCACAACCTATGATCGCTGTCCCAAAGCAGAGAATAAATTGGCCTTTGGCAAACCTAAGGCGAAGGAAGTAGTCCCGACAGGAATCGAACCTGTATCAAAAGTTTAGGAAACTTCTATTCTATCCATTGAACTACGGGACCTTGCTTCGTTAAGATTCTTTACATAGCAATTGACCGGGCAGCAGCCGCTCGCAATGACGTCGTGGTTTCACGAAGCGAACGGCAAAAATAATGTTTCCAGCTTAATCAGACGGAGTAAGCTAAGTTCAAAATTTTTTAACCTTGCTGACATAGGGTTGTCAATCACCCTTAGTTTCTTTGTATCATAAATACTTTTGTTATGAATAGTCAAACTGAATCAACCATCGCACCCGCCATATTCACACCGGAAGCATTGCTTGAACACTGGCAGGGTCATCGCCGCGTTACCCGCCGCATGATCGAAGCATTTCCTGAAGACGAACTTTTTATTTATTCGATCGGTGGCATGCGTCCATTCTCTGCTATGGTCATGGAATTTATTGGAATGGCTGAACCAGGTATGGATGGTGTCGCAACCGGCAACTGGAATGCTGTTAACGACCTTCCCCATCATGCTAAAAACGTTTGGCCAAAAACAAAAAAAGAATTGCTTCAGCGATGGGATGACGTAACTGAAAAGATCAACAGGCTCTGGCCGCAAATCCCGCCACAACGCTTTAATGAAAATGATAAAGCCTTCGGACAATGGGAAGGACCGGTTTATAGCTTTATTAATTACTGGATCGATAATGAGATCCATCATAGAGGACAGGCTTATGTGTATCTGCGTTCGTTGGGCATCGAGCCCCCTGCATTCTATGACAGGAGTTGAAATATTTCCTACCTTTCATGAACATCTTATTGTTTATGAAAAGATCCATACTATGCCTGCTGCTAAGTTTTGTTTTTCTGAATATACATTCTCAAAACTTCGATTCAAAGGCCCGGCTTAACCATATCGCCCTATACGTTATCGATCTTAAAACCAGCACGGCTTTTTATAAAGATGTCATCGGCCTGGATACCATTCCTGAGCCTTTTCATGACGGGCGGCACACATGGTTCGGTGTTGGAGTCAAAAGTCATTTACATATTATATCCGGTGCCACAACAAAAACCGAGCATGATAAGAATACACACCTGTGTTTTTCTGTGCCATCCGTAAACGAGTTTGTAAAAAGACTCGAAAAACATAAGATTGAATACGAAGACTGGCCCGGCACAAAAATGAAAATTACTACCCGCGTCGATGGGGTAAAACAGATCTATTTTAAAGACCCCGATGGCTACTGGATCGAGATCAATGACGCAAAGGAGTAATTTCAGGAATTAGGAATTTGTAATTGGGAATTAGCACACAAGTCTACTAATTTCAGTTTATTTCGGTCATTATACCTAATTCCAAATTCCTAATTACCAATCCCTCCCTCCCACCTATCTTTGCAGTCCTCAAAATGTGAAGTATGAAGTTTTATAATTTGCTTATTAAGTACCGCCTGCAACTGGGAATAGCGATGGGTATTATCGGCGGGCTTACTAATTATTTTTCAGGCTTTTGGCCAGCCTTTCCTTTGTATTTTGTTGGGCTGATACTTATTCTTGGACATTTTTTCTTCGGGCCATTGCGGTTAATCCAGGAATTCCTGGAAGCGGGTGATATGGAGGGGGCAGAAAGGGTGCTTAATACGATAAAATTTCCCGGTCTCCTTTACAAACCCATCCGCTCTGCATACTATACCCTTAAAGGGAATGTGGCGATGATGAAACAGGATTATGATGGTGCAGAAAAAATGATGAAGAAAGGATTAGATCTTGGCATGCCAATGAAAGAAGCCGAAGGCGCAAGCATGCTGCAGATGGGGATGCTGGCTATGCAAAAAAATGATATGAAGCAGGCCGAAAGTTATATTCGCCAGGCGATACGCAAAGGATTGCCCGATAAAGAAAATGAAGCCGCTGCGTATTTACAAATGTGCAGCCTGATGATGAACAAAAGAGAATTCCGTGCTGCAAAAGATTTCTTCAGGAAAGCAAAAGCATTAAAACCTACTACCAAGCAGATCGTTGACCAGATAAAACAGCTGGAAAAATATATTACGAGAATTCCGGGTTGAACAAGAACCAGGATTGGCAGGATTAAAAACGATTTATGAGGAAATCAAGTTGATTTCCTTTTTTTTTATGCTTATGGCTAACGATTAACTTTGAATTATGTCATTTATCAGGGAAAAATTAGAAAATAAATTTCGCGAAGAATACGAAAGGCTGAATGAACGGCAGCGACTCGCTGTTGACTCAATTGAAGGACCCGTAATGGTGATCGCGGGACCTGGTACGGGTAAAACACAAATACTGGCAAGCCGTGTTGGAAAAATTTTATTGGAAACAGACGCCCAACCTGAAAATATACTTTGCCTCACTTATACGGACGCCGGCGTGGTAGCCATGCGAAAGCGATTATTGCAGTTCATTGGTTCGGATGCCTATAAAGTTAACATCTATACTTTTCATGCTTTTTGCAATGATGTGATACAGGAAAATCTTTCCTTGTTTGAAAAAAATATCCTTGATCCCATTTCCGAACTGGAAAGAATTGAATTATTTAAAGAGCTGATCGACTCCTTTCCAAAAAATCATCCATTGAAGCGGTACCGTGGTGATGTTTATTTTGAGATCAATAACCTGCAACAGCTTTTCAGTACAATGAAAAGAGAAGGCTGGACGCCTGCTTATATCAATCAGAAAATAGATCAATACATTTCAAACCTCACAACCCGTGAAGAATTTATTTACAAAAGAAAATTCAGGGAATTTAATGTTGGCGATCTGAAGAAAGAAAGGATAGAAGAAGAAAAAGAAAAAAAGGAAAAGTTGCGTGCTGCTGTGAATGAGTTTGATCGTTTTCAGCAAATGATGCGGAAAAAAAATCGCTATGATTTTGATGATATGATCAATTGGGTAATAAAAGCCTTTGAAGAAAATAAGAACCTGCTCTCCACTTACCAGGAAAAATTTCTTTACATATTGATAGATGAGTACCAGGATACAAGCGGAACGCAAAACCGGATCGTCGAACTGCTGATCAAC
Source organism: Chitinophagaceae bacterium (assembly GCA_025923075.1). GTDB lineage: Bacteria > Bacteroidota > Bacteroidia > Chitinophagales > Chitinophagaceae > VBAS01. The sequence continues at coordinate 759 of JAICGN010000063.1, read as the reverse complement.
TATTGGGAAAAACCAAATGTGTTTGTGGTAGGAGATGACGACCAGAGTATTTACCGCTTCCAGGGGGCCAACGTAGAGAATATGATAAGCTTTGCCGATAGTTATAAAAAAGACCTGATGACAGTAGTACTCACAAACAATTATCGCTCAACGCAACCTATTCTCGACATCTCAAAAACACTGATCGATAGAAATGCGGAAAGATTGGTTAAACAATTGCCTGGTCTCAGTAAAGACCTGAGATCATCTCATCACCACACGAGCACATTGACACATCTGCCTCTTATAAAAGAATATGAAACGCAGCGGCAGGAGATGATCGATATTACACTACAGGTTCAACGGTTATTGGCAGATGAAATTCCTGCAGGAAGAATTGGTATCATTTATAGAGAAAATAAATATGGTGAGGAGCTGGGTCAATATTTTAAGTTGAGAAATATTCCTGTATTCACCCGCCGAAATCTTAACATTTTTGAACTTCCGCTTGCTAAAAAAATAATTCTTATCCTGAAATATATCGCCGCCGAACATGATGTACCCTATGGCGGAGATGAAATGCTTTTTGAGATTTTACACCTGGATTGGTTTCATATTCCTGCTGTGGAAATAGCCAAATTAAGTGTGGAAGCAGCCGAAACGAAGTTTGATTCAAAAACCTCTTTGCGAAGATTGCTCTGTGAAAAAGCAACGGCGATGCCAAAGGATCTGTTCAGCCAGGGGATACATGAAGGGTTGAAGAAAGCATCGGCTACAATG
>JAICGN010000062.1 GCA_025923075.1 Chitinophagaceae bacterium | reverse complement strand
GTTAAAAGCAGGAACTAAGGGTTCTCAATAAAACCCACACCTACCCTGGCTAACGTCAACACATAAAAAGAACACTAACAACGGCGTAACCCAATTGTTTTAAACGCATAATCACCGAATTAGATTAACGCCGCTGCCAGGTGTTTTTCAAAGTTCCTATCAATCCGTCAACCCGAGAAAAGTTTTCACTTCGTTGTAATTATTCCAATCAACATATTTCCTTCGGCCGCTGGGTACTGATCCAGGTATTAAAATATAGCGGTATTGCAAACGTTTCTGACCAGCATCTGTAAAGGTACTCGCATCAAAATTGGAATAAAGGTCTATTCGCTGTAACAAGAATTCAGGGTTTATGATGAGCCCGACAAAAAATACATCAAGTATTGGCAATGGAGCGACGTCGGGCTCGGTTTGTGTCCCCCAGTTCATATACACCTTCATTTCACCTCTGTCGAGGATAGTCTGGGTGAGTTTAGGAGCCGTGATACTTCCAAGCCAGGCGACTGTATCGCCATTGTCATCAGTTTGGGGATCATATGTAACATCTAACCATGGAGAATAGATAACATTAGCAGTTCCTGTATCGCCTTTAGGACCCGTAGCGCCAGTAGCGCCAGCAGGACCGGCCGGACCAGCGGGACCCGCCGGACCGGTATCGCCTTTCTGACACTGAGTAAATACTAACGCAATTGCCACTAATGAAACTAGAAAAGTTAAAGATGATTTTGCTTTCATAAATTTTCCTTTTAAAATTTAATAGATATTGTTTTCCTTTTCAATGTTATAAATAGTTATGCAAAATATAATTATTCTATTTCCCTATCTGCAATCCGTGGAAAAAGGTTGCCGACAGTAGGCTACTAAAGCTTTTTGCGCAACCCTTGGTTCGTAGTGGTACGGGAAATATCTCCTTCTATAAATTTACGCGAACTATCTGTTTAGTTTGCACGGCATTTTACCAACGAAATAGAAGGACAGAAATGTTACGACGGATGCTGCTGAACACAATAATTAAACCCGGAATGAAAAACCTGCCGGATCACTATTATAATTTTCAGAATTGCTGAACGGGTTAAAATATAGCCCACGGTTTAAACCGTGGGCTATATTTTAAACGGTGGGTTGTAATTACGAACATTGAACACTTCGATTCGTTCACCGCAGGCTGTTTGACGCAACTTCAGTTTTATAATAGCAATGCCACCGGTTACCTAATTAATGTTTTCAATAATACCAGCAATGCCCTGGCCACCACCAACACAAGCGGTCACCATTCCGTATTTTTTATTCAGGCGCTTCATATCATGAAGGTTCTGAATAGTCAGCTTACAACCAGTACAACCTAATGGATGTCCAAGTGCAATCGCCCCGCCATTGATATTTACTTTTGAAGGATCAAGGGTGGCTTCGCGAATAACAGCGATTGCTTGTGATGCAAAAGCCTCGTTTAGTTCTATCAGATCAATTTGAGAAAGATTCATTGCCGTTTGCTTCAATACTTTGGGTATAGCCGCTACAGGGCCAATTCCCATAATACGTGGATGAACACCTGCTACTGCGGATCCAACCAACCGGCCAATTGGTTTTAATCCAAGCTCGTTTACCATCTTTTCACCCATTACAATCACAAATGCGGCTCCATCGCTCGTTTGAGATGAATTGCCTGCAGTGACACATCCATTCGCAGCAAAAGCCGGTTTTAATTTTGCCAGCGCTTCTATCGATGTATCAGCTCTTGGGCCCTCATCCGTCTCCACAGTATAATTTCTTTTTTGTTTCTTACCTTTTTCATCAAGATAGACTTCTTCAACAGGTATTGGTAAAATACCATTTTTAAAAAACCCATTTTTAATCGCATTGATTGCTTTCTGATGTGAGTTATAGGAAAATTCATCCTGCTCTTCACGGCTTACCTTAAATTCTTTTGCCACTGCTTCCGCCGTCAATCCCATGCTTAAGTAGTAATCTGGTTCATCTTTAGCAATTGAATACGCAGGTACGGTTTTCCAACCAGCCGTCGGCACCAGGCTCATACTCTCAGTACCACCAGCAATAATACAATCCGCCATTCCCATTCTGATCTTTGCGGTAGCAATAGCGATCGTTTCCAAACCAGAAGCGCAATACCTGTTTACCGTCACACCCGGTACATCAATTCCTAACGCTCTTGCAGAAATGATGCGCCCAAATTGCAACCCTTGTTCTGCCTCCGGCACTGCATTCCCCACAATTACATCATCAACTCTCTTAGCATCTAATTGGGGCACGCTTCTCATCAAACCTTTTATAACATCTACCGCCAGATCATCAGGACGGTAAAACCGGAATCCGCCACGTTTTGCTTTACCAACTGCGGTACGATAACCTGCTACTATATAGGCTTCCTGCATAAAAAAAAATTTATCCCTACCCTCTAAAGAGGTTCAGGGTGTGATTAAAACTAATAATATTTTTGTACCAACTTCATTACCTCACTTTACTTGCGTTCAATTCATTATTCAATCCGGCAACTCACCCAAAGTTATTAAAAGTTGTTTATGCAACTTTCAAGTCCAAAGTTATAATTTCCCGGTTTCCGGAAAAATTTTTTGCCGGGAGGTCTTAATGCGGTTCTTTTGGAAAAAGTTTCAATGAAATCAATCTTTTTGTGGCTATCATTCCTTGTTGCTGGAATAATCGCCAATGCTCAGCAAGACACTTCTTTAGTGAAAAGAGTGAATGAAATGCTCGACCTCACCCAACTTAAGGATTTTGAAAAGGTAATGGAATATACTTATCCCAAGCTATTTACTATAGCACCAAGGGAAGTATTGATAACTACGATGAAAACCGCCTTTGAAAACGATGAATTTACAATTGAACTCGATTCAGTAATAGTTCATACCATATTTCCGGTTTTTGTGATCAACGACACCAGCTATGCAAAAGTGAAGCACACGATGTTGATGAAAATGAAATATAAAAAACCTAATGATGCAACTGATAATGATAATAAAGAGTCCATGGTTCCTTTAATGGAACAAAGGTTTGGCAAAGGAAAAGTTCGTTTTGATCCCATCGCAAATTCATTGAATATTTTTATGACCCCTGATATGGTGGCCATAAAAGATAAAACTTCTACCTGGACCTTCGTTAATCTCAATGAGGATAATCCGGAACTGCTAAATATGATATTTAGCAAAAAAGTGCTTGACAAATTAAAAGAATTTAAGTAACGCGCAGACCAGGTGTATAAATTTTTACGAAATATTCTTTTTCTTTTTCCCGCCGAGTCGGTCCATTACTTTTCAATGGATTGCTTCAAATTATTGTGCAGTATTGATCTTATCAGGAAATTTATTGCTCACTTTTTTTCACCACCGCCAACTAATAGTTTGCATTCGACAATCTTCAATTTGCATTTTACAAATCCGGTTGGCCTTGGCGCCGGCTTTGATAAAAACGCAAAATATTTGCGTGAACTTGAAACACTTGGTTTTGGATTTGTGGAAATTGGAACGGTGACTCCGCTGCCCCAGGCGGGCAATGATAAACCACGTCTTTTTCGTTTACCAAAAGATAAAGCATTAATCAATCGAATGGGTTTTAATAACGACGGTGTGAAGGCGATTACCGAGAGGCTTCGTCAATGGTCAATGGTGAAAGGGCAATCCGGAAGTGCCCATTCACCATTGACCACTCACCATTCACGACTAATTATCGGTGGTAATATTGGCAAAAACAAGCTCACGCCAAATGAAGATGCCTGGAAGGATTATGAAATTTGTTTTAAAGAACTGCATCCTTATGTTGATTATTTTGTTGTGAATGTAAGTTCCCCAAACACACCCGGCTTGAGGGAACTGCAGGAAAAAGAATCATTGCGAAAAATTCTCAGGCATTTACAAATGATCAATAATGGTAAAGCCGTTGCAAAACCGATTTTATTAAAGATCGCTCCCGATCTTACGCGGGAGCAATTGGATGATGTTATTGATCTTGCATTGGAAATAAAATTAGATGGGCTTGTTGCAACAAACACTACTGTCGATCGTGAAGGCCTGGAACATGATTTACGAATCGGAACGTTGGAATCCGGAGGATTAAGTGGAAAACCTTTGCAAAAAAGATCAACAGAGATCATAAAGTATATTTTTGAGAAAACAAAAGAAGAAATTCCGATCATTGCGAGTGGCGGAATTTTTACCGGTCCAGATGCAAAAGAAAAATTTGATGCCGGCGCATCATTGGTACAGGTTTGGACTGGTTTTATTTATGAAGGACCCGGCATTGTAAAAAACATTTGTAAACATCTTTCCAATAATTAATAATTATTAATAATTAATTAATAATTGAACAAATATGGAACATCTTTTTACATCAGAAAGTATCATCAGTTTTATAGTTCTCGTAATACTCGAAGTGGTATTGGGCATTGACAACGTAATTTTTGTGAGCATTATCCTGAACCGATTGAAGTTGGCAAAAGATCGAAAAAGGGTTCGTCGCGTATGGATGATCACCGGGATTATTTCAAGAAGTCTTTTGCTGATGGGTCTTGGCTGGTTGCTTGCACAAAAAGGGAAATACCTTATACCAGAGAGTTGGTTTGGAAAAGGTTTCGATCTTGCAAGCATCGTTATGCTTCTTGGAGGTTTATTCTTAATTTATAAATCCGTAAAAGAAATTCATACAAAACTCGAAGGTGAAGACCCGAATGTAACGGTGAAAAAAGAAAAAGGCATCTCAGTTGCACAGGCCATTGCGCAAATCATGCTGATAGATGCCGTATTTTCTTTTGATAGTGTAATTACTGCGGGCGGTACAGCTAAGCATATTGAGATAATGATTGCCGCAGTGGTTGTAGCAATGGTAGTGATGTTCCTGTTCAGCCCGTCCATTTCTTCTTTTGTCCATAAGCATCCTACCGTAAAAATGCTTGCCCTTTCTTTTTTAGTAATGATCGGATTAAGCTTAGTAATCGAAGGATGGGATCACGAACAGGCAGAAAAACTTCATTTAAAAAATTATATCTACTTCGGAATGGCTTTTTCATTTATCGTGGAAATGCTTAATATGGCAATGCGAACCCGTGCTGCGAAGAAAAGAGCACATGTTGTCGAACTGAATGAACCCGTATTAAAACCGGAAGAAAATATTGACTCGGATATGCCAAAATAAAAAGGTGCCGATTATTCCTGGATCACTTCGTTTTTATCTTTAACATGAACGCTGAGTAAAAATTACCGATGCGACCACGCCAGCCGTTTCACTGCGAAGCCTCGTTTCTCCCAGGCTTACTGGAATAAATTTATTCCCTAAAGCAAGTTCGATTTCCGCTTTCGTAAAATCACCTTCAGGACCGATCAGGATCGTTGAATGTTTTGAAGGTTGAAAGGTTGAAAGGTTGTGCCTTCCTGCCGGATCTTCACAATGAGCAATGAACTTTATTAAATCGGTACTGTCCATTATAGACTTTATATACTCTATATACTTAACCGGTTCATGTAACCCCGGCAACCAACATTGCTGAGATTGCAGCATGGCGCTGATACATATCCCTTTCATCCTGTCATAGCGGAACTTTTGCTTTTCTGTTCTTTCGCAGATCAATGGAACTATTTCACTCACGCCGATTTCAGTTGCTTTTTCCAAGAACCATTCAAAGCGACTGGTGGTTTTTAATAATGAAATCGCAATGGTTATTTTTCGTGAGACGTGAGACGTGAGACGTGAGTCAATCACTTTCACGGAGCAGTGTTTTTTGTGATCAGCTGTAATTTCTGCAATGATTAAATGTCCTTTCCCGTCTGTCAGGTTCAGTTTCTCGCCTTCTTTCATTCGTAACACCTGGACAACATGACGTGATGTGTCTTCATCAAGAATTATTTCCTGTTGTGCAGGATTGAAATCACTGATATAAAAAAAAGGAAGTGTCATAAACGTTAAAAATAAAAAAGTCCGGAATCAATCCGAACTAAATCTGATGCCGATCGCTATCGGGACTGCAGCCGTAAATCTAAATTCTTAGAATGGGGTCTCTTCTTCATCACTAAACGGCAGGTCATTCATCTTGCTTCCTGTTTGTATATACAGTTTGGCTCCGCTTCCCGCCGCATCGCTGTCCGGCACAGGCTTCCAGTTTCCAGCGGGCAATCCAAGCCCGGCCATACCGCTGCCATCATCTTCTACAAATTTTTGAATATGCAAGAGCGCTTTTAATTTGACAGTATCCAACACCCCGTTCCTATGCTTTGCAATTTTCACATGGGTTTCCCCTTTATTGCTTTCACCCATTTCATTTGCAGTAATATCATAATACTCGGGACGATAAAGGAACATGACCATATCAGCATCCTGCTCGATGGCTCCCGATTCACGAAGGTCACTCAGCTGAGGGATCTTTGCTCCTTCTTTCCTTTTCTCTACTTCGCGACTTAACTGTGAAAGTGCGACGATGGGAATATTCAATTCTTTTGCAAGTGCCTTCAGGTTCCTTGAAATATTACTGATCTCCTGTTCACGGTTAGCATTGCGATTATCACTTGTTCCACTCATCAATTGCAGGTAATCGATCAGTACTAATCCAATGTTATGTTTATTTTTTAGCCGCCGGCATTTTGCTCTTAATTCAAAAATGTTCAATGCCGGAGTATCATCAATAAAAATGGGCGCTTTCGCCAATCGCTGGATGCCGCGGGCATAGAGCTGTTTCATTTCATGCTCTTCTAATTTACCACGGGCAATTTTTTCCAGCCATATTTCGCTTTCAGCAGCCAGGATCCTTTGCACCAGTTGTCCTGCACTCATCTCCAATGAAAAGAAAGCGATCGGTGTTGGCTTGCTTGCATGCAAAGCAGCATTTCTTGCAAGGTTCAATGCGAATGCGGTTTTACCAACCGATGGTCTTGCCGCAAGAATAATGAGGTCAGTGTTTTGCCAGCCATAAGTAATCCTGTCGAGCGAAGCAAAACCACTTGGTACCCCTGATACATCTTCGTTCTTATGACGAAGATCTTCGATACGCTGAATTGTTTTTACCAAAACAGAATCGATCGTATCAAAATTTTTGCGCAGGTGATTGCTGGTTATTTCAAACAACTTGCTTTCTGCGTCATCCAGCAGGTCAAAAACGTCAGTGGAATCCTCATAAGCATCGCCGATAATTTCGCCGCTGACACGGATCAATTCCCTTTGAATAAACTTTTGGAGAATTATTCTTGAATGTGTTTCAATATGTGCTGATGAAACAACCGCGTTGGTAAGTTTGGTAACATAATAGGGTCCGCCGACCATATCGAGTTCTTCACGGGTTTTCAATTCTTCAGCGACCGTCAGAATATCGATTGGCTTATTTTTTTGCGCCAGCCCCTGCATTGCACGATAGATCCGTTGATGAGCATCTACATAAAAACATTCAGGCTTTAGAATTTCTACAACGACATCAAAAGCATTTTTCTCAAGCATGATTGCGCCGAGCACTGCTTCTTCAAGGTCTTTGGCCTGTGGTGGTATTTTGCCATAAACTAAACTACTGAGGTCTGTCGAAGTCTTTCTTCTTTGCTTGCGGTCTTTGTTGAGATTAGTAAGTTCCATCGTTGCTACAGGGCGATAAAAATTTAAACCATTGATTTCACACCAATGACTTTTGGGTTAGTTTTTCCAGCCTTATTTCACTGAATTAGTTGGTTGGGTTCGAAACGTTATCCCTCAGTCAGACGGCGAATATAAAAGCCAAATGCACATTAAAAAATTTTTTCTTTCCTAACTAAAACTTCACAAGCTTTTCCACATTGATTTTTATAAACACCAACTGTAATTTATAAAAATTTATTCGAGATACTAATTAAAAATATCCTCATTATCTGCAAAACTTCTTCTGCCTTCAAACATTTATCTTTGTCCGAATCAGTAAACTGAATCGAACTAATGACTATTTCTTATAAATGGCTAAGTGAATATCTTCCTGTGACTGTCGAGCCCGAAAGATTGGCCCGCATTCTCACTTCTATCGGATTGGAAGTGGAAAGTTTTGAGAAATTTGAAGAGGTAAAAGGCGGATTAAAAGGTCTTATAATTGGTGAGGTGCTTTCGACCGAAAAACATCCGAATGCTGATAAACTCACGCTTACAAAAGTTAGTATAGGAAATGGCGAGCCATTGCAAATCGTTTGCGGAGCGCCAAATGTTGAGCCCGGTCAAAAAGTTGTCGTTGCAAAAGTGGGAACAACTATTTACCCGGTAAACAATGAACCAATAACAATGAAAGTGGCAACGATCCGTAACGTGGAAAGCCATGGAATGATCTGTGCCGAAGATGAAATTGGCGTGGGGACATCACATGCAGGCATCATAGTATTGAAAAAAGATAGCAAGGTCGGTACAGATGCTGCAGAATATTTTCAACCTTATGAAGATTGGATCTATGACCTCGGAATTACACCAAACCGGATGGATGCAATGAGTCATTGGGGTGTTGCAAAAGACGTTTGTGCTTACCTGGCTCATCATGATAAAAAAGAATTGAGGCCAAAAATCCCGAGTTCTAATTCTTTTAAAATTGACAACAAATCTTTACCCGTTTCGGTCTCTGTTGAAAATACGAAAGCCTGCCAGCGATATAGTGGCGTAAGCATCACTGGTGTGACCATCAAAGAGTCGCCGCAATGGTTACAAAAAAAACTAAAAGCAATTGGCTTGCGTCCGATCAATAATATAGTAGATATTACAAATTTCATTCAGCATGAAACTGGGCAACCGCTGCACGCATTTGATGCAGATGAACTAAAAGGCAAAAAGATCATTGTAAAAAACTTACCTGAAGGCACAAAATTTATCACGCTGGATGAAAAAGAGAGAAAGTTAAGCAAAGAAGACCTGATGATCTGTGATGCAGAAGGGGGAATATGTATCGCCGGTGTATTTGGCGGGTTGCATTCAGGTGTTACCGGCAAGACAGAAAATATTTTCCTTGAAAGTGCCTGGTTCAATCCGGTCGATATCCGCAAGACAAGTTTTCGTCACGGATTGCGAACCGATGCGGCCACACGTTTTGAGAAAAACATCGACATATCGAATACAGTTTTAGTATTAAAACGTGCTGCGCTCATGATCAAGGAGCTTGGTGGTGGCCAAATTGCATCAGATATTGTAGATGTGTATCCTGATCCTGCTCGAAAAACAGAAGTATCACTTAAATATCATTACCTGAAAAAACTGAGTGGCAAAAACTACCATCCCGACACAGTTAAAAATATTCTTGTTAGTCTTGGGTTTGAAATAGTAAAAGATGGCATTGATGAAATTCGCGTAGTTGTGCCTTTCAGCAAACCGGATATTTCATTACCCGCCGACATTGTAGAAGAAATTCTGAGAATCGATGGTCTTGATAATATTGAAATCCCCAGAGCTATTACTATCACCCCATCGGTTGAAGAAAATTATCTGGGTCATACGTTAAAAGAAAAGGTGGCAAATTATTTTGTGGGGTTGGGATTTCATGAAATGATGACCAATTCTATCACGAATGCTGCTTATTTTACCGAAGAAGAAAAACAGCAGATGGTAAAAATGATGAATAGTCTCAGTACAGAATTAAATATTCTTCGTCCTTCGTTATTGGAAACAAGTTTGGAAGTCGTCGCCCGGAATTTGAATCACAAGAATAGCAATCTTAAACTTTTTGAATTTGGCAAAGGATATTTTACCAGTAGCGCGGGAAAATATCTCGAAATAGAGCAAGTCTGTATGGTAATCAGTGGCGATAGAGCCGACCAAAGCTGGAAAGGGAAAACTATTCCGGCAGATTTCTTTTTTGTAAAGGGTGTGGTTTCTTCGGTTTTAGAATTGCTGGGTATAAACCCTGAAACTGTTGAAGCATTGCCAGTGCCCAAGCTGCACGATCATATTACCTACAAAGCGAACGGCGAATTGGTTGCCGGAGCGGGAAAAGTGAATCCAAAAGTACTTGCACAATTTGGTATAAAGCAACCTGTATATTTTGCTGCTCTTAATTGGGAAGCTGTTCTAAGACTTACCTTAAAGCAAACACTCTCTATAAAACAGCTGCCAAGGTTCCCATCTGTATTAAGGGATATTTCAATGGTGGTGCCAAAACATCTGTCTTATGCTGAAGTGGAGAAATCGGTGAATAATTTAAAGCTTGCCAAATTGCAGGAGGTTAAACTCTTTGATATATTCGAAAGTGAAAAGCTGGGAAAAGATAAAAAATCGATTGCTGTCAGCTTTACATTTTTAGATGAAGAAAAAACACTTACCGATAAAGAGATCGATGGCTGGATGGGTAAAATAATGATCATGTTGGAAAGTGATTTGAAAGCCGAAATAAGAAAATAAAGGTTCAACGATCAACTCTCAATGCTCAATGTTAAAAAACCTGAGAATTGAAAATTGAGCATTGCACATTTTAATATTTGATAACTTATGCCCGATTTGGAAGTTCAACTAAAACGCATTCAGGATAAGCTGCAACAGGTACTGAAGGATCATTCTTCATTACAAAAAGAAAATTTGCGCCTGAAAGAGGAATTGGATAAGAACAGAAATCAATCTTATGCCAATCAACAAACCATTGAGGAACTAAAACAACAAGTGGATGTTTTGAAGATTAGTTCCGGCGACTGGGATGAAAGTGATAAAAAAGAATTTGAAAAACGCATTAACTCTTACATTAAAGAAATTGACCGTTGTATTGCCTTATTAAGTGAATAGAAAATTTAATTGACCTCCCGATAGCTATCGGGTTACAATTCACAATTATGTCAGAAGATTTAATAGCCGCGACCATAACCATAGCTGATCGAAGCTATCGCATTAAAATGCATCCAAAAGATGAGGAAGTGGTGCGAAAAACAGTAAAAATCATCAATGACAAGATCATTGAATTTAAGACGCTTTTTGCTGGTAAGGATATGCAGGATTATGTTTCAATGGCCTTGGTATGGTATGCAACTGAACAAAATGGCAGCCCGGCAGCTGATGTAGAACGAGACAATATTTCTGATAAACTGAATTTATTGGAAAAAATGTTAGATGGACAGCTCCAATCTTAAAATAAAAGCTCCTGACGTCCTGGGTGTACACTCTGTATATTTGAATTGCATTGGTTCCCGCCGTTTTGTATCTTCGCTGATTACCTGACCATTAGCATTTAGAACCGGGGGCAGGTATTTATTAAAACACGCATTGTGAAATCACTCAAACAAAAAATTCATGGATCCGAATATATTATCTGCCATCATTGGAGGAGCTGCCCTTATCATTGGCATCATAGCGGGTAAACTCATTTTTGCCAAAAACACAAAAACTCAAATAGCCGAAGCCGAACTACTTGCTCAAAATATTATTAAAGAAGCAGAACTCAGAGGCGAAACTTTTAAGAAAGAAAAAGAACTCGAGGCCAAGGAACGCTTTGTCCAGATGAAATCAAATCATGACAAAGAGGTTTTTGAAAAGAATAAGAAAATTAATGACGCCGAGAACCGCATTCGCCAAAAAGAACAATCAATCAACCAGAAAGAGGGCAATCTTGATAAGCACATTAAAGAAAATGAAGCAATCAAAGACAACCTCAATCGCCAGATCGAACTGGTAAATATCAAGCGAACAGAACTCGAAAAGCACCAGGAGGAGCATATCCGGCGCCTTGAGAAAATTGCAGGGCTTACTGCAGACGAGGCTAAGGCTCAACTGGTCGAAAGCCTGAAACATGAAGCACAGACAAAAGCCTTAGTGGTTCAACAGGAAATAATTGAAGATGCTAAGCAAAAGGCAAATAAAGAAGCAAGAAAGATCATCATCCAAACAATACAACGTACGGCTGCCGAACAGGCGATTGAAAATTCTATCACCGTTTTCAACCTGGAAAGCGATGAAATAAAAGGACAGATCATCGGCCGCGAGGGAAGAAATATCCGTGCGATTGAAGCAGCTACAGGTGTTGATCTTATTGTTGATGACACTCCTGAAGCAATTGTTCTTTCATCCTTTGATCCGCTTCGCCGTGAGATTGCCCGCTTAAGTTTACAACGGTTAGTGGCCGATGGTCGTATTCACCCTGCAAGAATTGAGGAAATTGTTGAAAAAACGAAAAAGCAAATTGAAGAGCAGGTAATGGAAATCGGCGAAAGAACAGTTATCGAACTGGGCATCCATGGCCTGCATAAAGAATTGGTAAGAATGGTTGGTCGTATGCGATTTCGTTCTTCCTACGGTCAAAATTTGCTGATGCATAGCCGGGAAGTGGCAAATCTCTGTGGCATCATGGCGGCCGAACTTGGTATGAATTCCAAACTCGCAAAACGTGCTGGCCTGCTTCATGACATTGGTAAAGTTCCTGATGAAGAGACTGAATTGAGCCACGCATTGCTCGGGGCAAAGCTGGCTGAAAAATATGGCGAGAATCCTGCTGTAATTAACGCAATTGGCGCCCATCATGATGAAATGGAAATGCAATACGTAATTTCTCCAATTGTGCAAGCCTGTGATGCGATCAGCGGTGCAAGACCTGGAGCGCGCCGGGAGATAATGCAGCAATACCTGCAACGTATTAAAGACCTTGAAAACCTCGCCATGACTTATAATGGAGTTGAAAAAGCATATGCCATACAAGCCGGCCGGGAATTAAGGGTTATTGTTGAAGCCGATAAAGTAACCGACCAGGATTCGGAAAAGCTTTCTTTTGAAATAGCCCAGAAAATTCAAAATGAAATGACTTTTCCGGGACAGATCAAGGTGACTGTAATCAGAGAGAAAAGAACAGTGAATGTGGCGAGGTAGCTAATTGCAGCTTTCGGTCAGCAATAATATCGACCTAGAGTCCTTGTTTTCAATTGTTAATGAAATCAACGGTTTTATTGTAAAAATCTGCAAACTGCAATATTAAATCTAAAATGTTTGCCTTACTTTTGCGTCCCCTCTTAAAAATTGAAGATTATGAACGCTATAGATTTTGTACACGAGCAGCTAACTGGTAAAAAAGAGATCCCGGAATTCAGGGCTGGCGATAATATTACTGTTAATTATAAAATTGTGGAAGGTAACAAAGAAAGGATCCAGAGTTTCAAAGGCGATGTGATCAAACGCCAGGGCACCGGTCCTACCTCAAGTTTTACAGTTCGAAAGATCTCTGATGGTGTTGGTGTAGAAAGGCTTTTTCCTCTTTATTCACCCAACATTGAATCAATTGAAGTAAACAAAAGTGGTCGTGTTCGCAGGGCTAAACTTTATTATCTCCGCGGTCGCAGCGGCAAGAGTGCAAGAATTCGTGAAAAACGCCATGTTGTTGAGGGAACAGAACAATAAAGCTTTTTTAAACCGATATGGATAAATTAACTGGCGACCGGTACTAACGGTCGCTTTTTTTTGCATTTGCTTCAGCTTAACAAATTAATTGAAATCGGACTTTAATTTGCACTAACTTTGATCCCTCATTAAAAAAAATCGTTATGAACCTCGGTTGGACAGAAATACTGTTAATTGCATTTGTTGTTTTACTGTTGTTCGGTGGCAAGAAAATACCTGAACTGATGCGTGGTCTTGGAAGAGGTGTTCGCGAGTTCAAGGATGCAAAAGACAATGTGAAAAAAGAATTGGAAGACAGCATTGCTGAAAAGGATAGCAAGACTCCCGTTTGATCGCTCAATAACAGCATTACAATTTTTATCTTCCAATTTTTAATAAAGGCTTCCGCTTTTGTTTGAGTATACTTCTATTGATAAATACCATCTTGCATTAGCACAGGGAGAAACCTCCTGTATCGAAACGGTACGTCATTACCTCTCAACCATTGAAAGCAAAAAACATCTCAACGCATTCATCCATGTATTTGAAGACGAAGCATTGAAGAAAGCAGCCGAATTCGATACAAAAAGGAGATCAGGAAAACCCATCGGTAAACTTCATGGCGTGGTGGTAGCAATCAAGGACGTAATTTGCTATAAGGATCATCGGCTTTCAGCGGCATCCGCAATTTTAAAAGATTTTACATCTCTTTATTCAGCAACAGCAATTGAAAAACTGTTAGTGGAAGAGGCGATCATAGTTGGGGTTTGCAATTGTGATGAATTTGCAATGGGTTCAACAAATGAGAATTCGGTTTATGGAAATGTGTTGAATGCAGCTGATGAAACAAGAGTGCCAGGTGGGTCTTCAGGTGGGTCTGCAGTTGCAGTACAGGCAGAGCTTTGCATGGTTTCATTAGGCAGTGATACTGGCGGTTCAGTTCGGCAGCCTGCAGATTTTTGCGGTATAGTTGGATTAAAACCAACTTATGGCCGAATTTCAAGGTATGGGTTAATCGCTTATGCCTCCTCATTTGACCAGATAGGGATCTTTGCAAACAATATTGAAGATGTAAGCATGATTTTGGAGATCATTGCTGGCGCTGACGATTATGACAGTACGGTTTCTCAGCAACCAGTTGAAAGATTTTCAGGAGCATTAAAAGCAAAGAACAAAAAATTCCGCTTTGCTTATTTTAAAGAAACATTGGAACATCCATCACTTGATAACGAGATTGCTGATAGAATAAAGGAATTATTTGACGAGTTAAAGAATGATGGTCATGAAATAACTTCTTTAAGTTTTGAATACCTTGACTACATAGTTCCTGCTTATTATATCCTTACAACTGCAGAAGCATCATCAAATCTTTCGCGCTATGATGGGGTACGATACGGACATCGTTCTGCGAAGCAATCGAATGATTTAACAGAGTTTTACAAACATAATCGCAGTGAAGGTTTTGGCAAAGAAGTGAAACGCAGAATTATGCTCGGCACATTTGTCCTGAGCACCGGTTATTATGATGCTTATTTTACTAAAGCCCAAAAAGTAAGACGAAAGCTTGTAGAGAAAACCGCGTTGGTTTTCAGCCATCATGATTTTATCCTGATGCCCACTTCACCATCAGTTGCATTTAAGATCGGGGAAAAATCAGGCGATCCTATTGCGATGTATCTTGCAGATATTTACACGGTATTTGCAAATCTTACGGGCATTCCGGGCATTTCATTACCGCTTTTCAAACACTCAAATGGTATGCCCTTTGGTGTACAATTAATGTCAAAACAGTTTAACGAGGTATCTTTGCTGCAAGCGTCACAACAATTAATGGATTCGAAAAATACTTTGGAACGTCTTCGAAATACGCCGGGGCATAAATGAGATTTTTACTTACCATATTGATCGTTACTTTTTCTATTGGCACAATAGCGCAACAGGCCGATTCAATCAGGGATCTGTCAAAATCCCGTCTTTACAAGCCCGTAGACTCAACAATTGTCCCGGTTAATGTCGCCAATGATCCTAAGGAAGGTTTCAAAGATCTTTTTGTAGGCGATCCCGAAGAGGAAGGATTCAACCAGGTGCAGCTAAATCCCCGAGCGGTAACTTTTGTTGATGATTACATGCAAAAACATAGAAAAGGTCTTGAGAAATTAAAAGGTTGGGGACGGCCCTATTTCGATATGATCGATGCCGTACTTAATTATCATGGTCTGCCAAGAGAATTAAAGTACCTCGCCGTGATTGAATCCTATTTAAAAACCTATGCAGTATCATGGGCGGGGGCTGTTGGCCCCTGGCAATTTATGCCTGCCACAGCAAGAAAAATGGGTTTGAAAGTAAATGGATACATTGATGAAAGAACTGACTATTACAAGAGCACACATGCTGCAGCAAAGTATTTAAATGAGCTTTACAGGATTTATAAAGACTGGTTGCTGGTAATTGCAGCCTATAACGGTGGACCCGGGAATGTCGACGCAGCCATAAGAAAAAGCAAGAGTAAAAACTTTTGGGATCTTCAACATTTTTTACCTGCAGAATCAAGAGACCATGTAAAAAAATTCATCGCTACTCATTATATCATGGAAGGCGATGGAGGACTTACAACATTAACAAAAGATGAGACGGAAATATTACGACAAGCTTCCAATGTAAACCCGGCTGCCAAAAACCTGACTACAACTGAAATGACCAGTTCAAAAGTGCAGGCGATCAGCGGAAGATACAGCTCGCTGGTAATTGCTAAGCACATTACATTTTCAATCACCGAATTCAACCGTTACAATCCTGACTTTGATAAACTGATCACCCATAATGGGAAATATGAATTAAGATTGCCGGGAGACAAAATGGATCTCTTTATGGCAAAGCGATATGATATTCTTAATGAAAGTCTTCAGCTAATGCTTGATTCTTTCAGGCAATCGCTTTCTACTCCTGTGAAGAATTCTCCGGTGAAAAAATCTTCTAAATAAATCAATTTTCAAACATCGATTTGTTGCCATTGGTAGTTAGGAATGTCCGTACCTTTTGCATCTATCTCAGTTAAGTTCTTAATGAATATCGATACATTAAATGAAAAGAAAAAAAACCCATTTTTCTTAATTATCTAAACATTTTGTACGTATTTTATGAGACAAAACACCCGATATGAAATTATCTAAAACCCTGTCAGCTATTTTCATCATAGTTTTATTTATTCCCGCTCTTCATTTTACCGCAGGATGTTCCAAAGACGATGACGACACATTGCCTAATAATAGCAGCGATTCAATTATTGTTGGTATGGATCCTGCCAATTGGGACTGCTTTCTCGTTGGTTCCGAAAAATATCTACTTCCAACCCCGGGAAAATTTGAATTTACTGCGGAAGGAGTAAAAGGTTTTGGCGAATCCTACAGGTTGGGATGTTTTTTAATTACAACACGGAGTTATGAACTAAATAACCGTACCATTTATTTAAAATGGAAAGGAAATGATGGTGGAGCTTTTGTTAATTATGTGTCTGCAATCGTATACAATGCGTTTGTATCAATTGGGAGCGTTAGAAGTTATTCAGACCTTCATTCCTGTTCATCGCCTACCACCTATAATGGTTCAGTAGTGGTAAGTAATAATCAATGGTATTTTACAACCATAAATGTGACTAATAATTCATTTACCGCAACTACTGCAACCGGAACGTATGCAGACAGGGGTGGGAATGTAATTGAGAACAGGACTGGCTCAGTAGCCAATTCTCATGGAAAAATCAGTTTACGAAACGGAGATTCATATGGGGGTAATGCATCGTTTATAGTAATAAATGAGTTAAAAATAAAATAAATTCACTGTACCAAAACTCCCCTCATTGCTTTCGCTTTCATCAAACATTCCTCATACTCATTCTCTGGATCACTATAAAAGGTAATGCCTGAGCCCGCCATAAAAGAAAGATAGTTTTCAGAAGAATTGTACATAATACTTCTTATTACGACATTAAAATCAAAATCGCCTTCCGGAGTTATATAACCAACAGCGCCCGAAAATATTCCCCTTCCTGATCTTTCATATTGGTCGATCAATTCCATCACCCTTCTTTTCGGGGCGCCAGTCATTGAACCCATGGGAAATGTTGCTCTGATGATATCCGTAAAAGAAATTTCACTTTTCAGTTCCCCGCTTACGGTTGATATCATCTGGTGCACCTGCGGAAAAGAATAAATTCCAAATAGCTCATCCACTTTTACTGTCCCTTCTTTGCAAACCCGTGCAAGATCATTACGAACAAGATCAACCACCATCACATTTTCTGAACGGTTCTTCTCGCTTGCATATAGCTCTTCCTTACTTTTTTTGTCCTTGCGATCATCTTTCAGGAATCTAGAAGAAGTCCCTTTGATCGGTTGTGACAAAATAGTAATGCCCGTCTTTTTTAAAAACCTTTCGGGACTGGCACAAATCAACCATTTGTCTTCTAACTTATATAAAGCAGAAAAAGGATTGGGCGAAGACTTGCTGAGCTTTTCATAAACTGTCAAAGGGTCAACTAAAACATCTTCAGCAAAAAATTCCATGCAATAATTTATTTCGTAACAATCACCACGAAGAATATGCTTTTTTAACCGTTCAATTGTTTCAATATACTCCTGTTTTGAAACTCTTTGCTGAATTTGAATATCGGTTCCTTTATCCCGCATCTCGAATCCAGCGTCCATTATTTCAGAAAATATCTTCTCAGCCTTAACCTCAGGCTCATCCTCAATCTTGATCTCCATTTCTTTTTCAGAAAGCTTAATGATGATCTCCGGTTCAAAGAAAAAAATATCCGGGAACCCGATCCTGTCTGTGTGCGATGAAGTCAGCCCCTCAATTTCATTTTTCAGCTCATAACATAAATGACCAAATAGTTTTCGTGGCTTTTCATTGAGAAATTCCTGCAGATCATTGAAAGCATTACCCGCAGTTGCTGTAAAACTCCTTTTGTTGCCAACGGCCAGCAAACATTCAATAGAATGATAGTTGGTTTGATAACGGTGATTATCCAAAAAACAAAAAATGCCAAACTGGTTGGCCCAGCTCAGCATTTTTTTCTTTGCATTTTCGGGATCTGATATTGCAAAAATGCAGTTAGTATTGGTTGCGCTCAAAATATAAAACGGGAAATAAACATTCTTTAGTAATCATCTTCATCCTCATCATCATAACTGTCGTTGTAAAGACCCATCTCCTTAAACTCGTCATCGACTTTAAAATCATCATCCTCCTCTTTACCTTTCTTTCCGCCGCCTCCTGTAGTTTTTTTATTTTTTGAGGCAGGAACATCAAACTCATCAAAGTCCGGATCCCACTCCTCTTCTTCCTCAGGTTTTTCCCAATCATCCAGTTCATCATCGCCCGCATCCTCATCATCATCGTCATCACTGGCTTTTTTTGCGTTAGCCGGTTTAGCTCCCTTTTTTGCAGCTTTCACATCCATCTCTTCAGTTTCGTCAATGTCGTCGTCATCATCATCCTCTTCCTGTTTCTTAGGTTTTGATGAAGTTTTTTTGTCAGCGTTACCGGAAGATGGCTTATGATTATTGGCGCCGGTTTTCTTTCCTTTGTCAGATTTCATTGTCATACTCCAATAATATTAATCAATGTAAAATTTCAGCGAAGTTTTAAGACTTCCAAATTTTTGCAATTATTTTTTGCAGTTCTTTTTCAAGATAGTGAAACTATCTGGTCTCTGCCCGGCCCGTTCGAAATATAATTCACCTTCACTCCCAGGTATTGATTAATAAACCCCACATATTGCTGCATGGCCGCCGGCAATTCTTTTTCAACTTTTAGAACAGAAGAATCAATTTTCCAGCCTTTGAATTTTTTATACATAGGTTCCAGGTTGATTCCCGTCATTTGATAGGGAACTTCCTCCGTGTTATTTCCATCCGCTTTATATGCTGTGCAAACTTGCAATTCGTCAAATGAATCAAGTACATCAGCTTTTGTCATGACAATTTTTGTAACCCCGTTTATCATGCAGGCAAATTTCAACGCGACAAGATCGATCCAGCCACAACGACGTGGACGGCCTGTAGTAGCGCCAAACTCATTTCCTATCTTTCTCAACTCTTCACCTATTGAATCTTCAAGTTCCGTGGGAAAAGGACCGCCCCCTACTCTTGTGCAATAAGCTTTTGTTACGCCGAGGACGTCTTTTATCTTTTGCGGCGCCACGCCAAGCCCACTGCAAACACCGGCCGTAATTGTATTTGATGATGTTACAAATGGAAAAGTCCCAAAATCGATATCAAGCATGCTTCCCTGGGCACCTTCCGCCAATATTCGTTTTCCTGCTGACAAATGATCATTAATAAAATATTCACCCGAAACAATATTCAGGCCTTTCAAAAATTCTACCCCATCAAAAAACTCTTTTTCCCACGCAGAAATATCTTCATCAAAAGAATAACCATCGAGTAATTGCCAGTGCTTTTTAGATAATTTATCGTAAGCAGTTCTGAAATCGCTACGGACAAGGTCGCCTACCCTTAATCCATTCCGCCCGGTTTTATCCATATAAGTAGGACCTATGCCTTTAAGCGTTGAGCCGATTTTATCATGGCCTTTTGAAATCTCAGAAGCTTTATCCAATGCGCGGTGTGTAGGCAGAATAAGGTGAGTTCGCTCGGCCACAAATAGATTTTTTTTGAGATCAATGCCGAAAGAGGAAACCGTATCACATTCCCGTTTCAACGTAACCGGGTCAAGTACTACGCCGTTTCCGATCAAATTAATGGTGTTTGAATGAAAAACGCCGGATGGTATTTGATGCAAGACAACTTTTGTATTGTCCACGTATAATGTATGCCCAGCGTTCGGCCCTCCCTGGAAACGGGCAATCACGTCATAATCCGAAGCAAAAAAATCTACGATCTTGCCTTTCCCCTCATCGCCCCACTGCAAGCCAAGTATTACATCAATCATAATTTATGTCCCCCAAATCCGCCTGAGGCGGAGGCTTTTAGTTTCCCCACTTTAGAAAAAGTATTTTTAAATGATAAATTAGTTTTTTGTGTTAGCTTAAATACTACTATTAAACTTTTGTTGCGACGCTCCGTTCAACTACATAATTTCTATTGAGCAAATTCAGAGCTCTCAACTTAAGCGGAGCAAAAATAAGGGATGCAAAAAAAGAAGTTGAAATAATTCTGTAGTCATTTGCCCTGTCTTTCCACAACTACTTAACTGATTAAATAAATCATTTGAGTTTTCCTAAAGCTCCCTTTAGGGGTTTGCGGGCATCATTTCCCGCCCCGTTTACAGTCATAATTCCGTATCATAACGATCTACTTTTTCTATTCCACGAAGGGCTAATAATCTCGAAACCAATTCATCAAGTTCTTCCTTGTCGTGGACATACAATTTTATGTTTCCTTCAAACACTCCTTCTTTTGCTTCGATCGTCATTGCCGCAATATTAATTCGTAACTCTCCGGATATCAGATTCGTGATCTTATTCACTACACCGACATCGTCAAGACCAACGATTTTCAAACCTGTTAAGAATGAGATCTCCTTGTTCTTTGCCCATTTGGTTTTCACAATTCGATGTCCGAAGTTGGCCATTAGCTTCGCAGCATTAGGACAATTTGTACGGTGAATTGTTAATCCCTTACCGGTTGTTACAAACCCAAACACATCATCACCCGGAATCGGTTTACAGCAATTGGCAAGATTGTAAACGATCTTGTCACTGCTTTCGCCAAAAATGATAAGTTCTGCATCTTTTTTTGCCAACGGCTGGTGAAAGCCATCCACTTTGATCTCTTGTATTTTTACAGGTCTTGGCGCTTCAATTTTGTCACCAAATACCTTGAACTCTTTCAGTTCTTTCAGATCAATATTTTTAATAGCAACCTGGTAAAACAGATCAAGGGGCGAATTAAGTTTATAGTACGACCAAAGCTCATCAATATTATGCTGGTTGAATGCTGCGCCCATTCCTTCTATCTTCCGTTGGACAGTGTACTTGCCTTCATCAGCAATTTTTCTTTTTTCCTCTTTAAGTGCATCACGAATTCTTCCTTTTGCTTTTGAGGTAACAACAAAATTCAGCCAATCCTCAGAAGGTTTTTGTTTGTTTGACGTTATGATCTCCACCTGATCACCGCTTCGAAGTTTATGACTTAATGGAACCAGCTTATGATTCACCTTAGCACCGATTGTTTTTACACCAATAGCACTGTGAATAGAGAATGCAAAGTCAAGTGCGGTAGAACCAACGGGTAACATTTTTACATCTCCTTTCGGCGTATACACATAAATTTCTTCAGCGAGAAAACTTGTTTTAAAGTCCTGTAAAAAATCAACCGAATCGGTATCCTGGTTGCCGATCACTTCACGTATCTGCTGAAACCATTTATCAAAACGGTTCTCATCAGAACTTCCTTCCTTATATTTCCAATGCGCAGCCAGTCCTTTCTCTGCAATTTCATTCATTCGTTTTGTCCTTATCTGCACCTCCACCCATTTTCCCTGCGGACCCATCACGGTCGTATGCAATGCTTCATATCCATTACTCTTGGGATTACTTAACCAATCTCTCAATCGCTCAGGAGCAGGTGTGTATTCATCAGTGATGATTGAATAGACTTTCCAGCAGTCTTCTTTTTCTTTATCTGCTGTTGAATCAAGGATAATACGGATGGCAAACAGGTCATACACTTCTTCAAAACTCACCCCTTTCTTCTTCATTTTATTCTGAATAGAATGTATATGTTTTGGTCTCCCGTATATTTCGAATTTCAGTTCAGCTTTTTCAAGTTTATCTTTTAATGGCTTAATAAATTCATTGATATACCTGCTTCGCTCTTTTTTTGTTTCAGCCAGTTTTCTTGCAATTTCTTTGTATATCTCCGGCTCCAGGTATTTCATCGCCAGGTCTTCCATTTCTGTTTTGATATTATACAAACCCATGCGATGCGCAAGCGGTGCATATACATAAACCGTTTCAGAAGAGATCTTTAATTGTTTATCCACCTTCATGTGGTCAAGCGTACGCATATTGTGTAAGCGATCAGCAAGCTTAATAAGGATTACCCTTGGATCATCAGTAAGGGTCAGGAGTATTTTTTTAAAATTCTCAGCTTGTTGCGAGGCATTTACGTCGATTACATTCGAGATCTTGGTAAGCCCATCAACGATTCTTGCAATCTCATTTCCAAATTCCCTTTCGACATCCTCCAAACTTATATCAGTGTCCTCAACTGTATCATGTAGAAGAGAGCAAATAGTGGAGCGAACACCAAGGCCAATTTCTTCGACACAAATTCTTGCGACAGCGATTGGATGCAGAATATAGGGCTCTCCGCTTTTCCTCCGCATGGTTTTGTGTGCTTCCACTGCCATTTCAAAAGCAAGCCGGATAAGCCGTTTATCTCCGGGTTTCAACTTAGTCTTTAGTGCTCTCAGCAACGCACGGTATTCCCTCAGGATCAGTTTCTTTTCCTGCTCTTCATTCAGATTATATTTGGGCAACTGTGCAAGCGTATCCATGAACAGCGAATTTACTTAAAAACAGCCGTTTTTTCTGAGTGAAATCAGCTACATTTGCAACCCCAAATTGGAAATAACAAATTCTAAATGCCAAATTCCAATTAAGGTCTTCGGTTTGAGATTTGTTATTTATTTTTTGGAATTTTTACCCGGATGTGGTGAAATTGGTAGACACGTCAGACTTAGGATCTGATGCCGTAAGGTGTGGGGGTTCGAGTCCCTCCATCCGGACAAATAAAGCTGGTAGCTATTCGCTACCAGCTAAAAGCTAAAAACATGGCTACAGTTACAAAAGAAAATATCGGTTTGCTTAATGAAAAGCTGACATTAAAACTTGAGAAAACCGATTACCTGCCCACATTTGAAAAATCATTAAAAGATTACAGCAAAAAAGCGAACATTCCAGGATTCAGAAAAGGAATGGTACCTGCTGGTTTGATCAAAAAAATGTACGGGCCTTCTTTGTTTACGGATGAAGTGCTTCGCACTGTTGACCGTGAATTGATAAAATATCTTGAGGAAGAAAAGCTTGACATTTTTGCCCAACCACTTCCGGTTGAAATGGATATCCGTCAACTGGACGTGAACAATCCCGCTGATTATACATTTCATTTTGAAATAGGAATGAAACCGGAATTTGCTTTAGCCGATCTTTCAAAAGCAAAGGTGACCCGTTATAAAGTGAAGATCACTGATGAGATGATCAATAATGAAATTACCCGCCTCCAGAATCGTTATGGCAATATGAAAGATGAGAATACAGTAAATACAGAAGAAAATGTATTAAATGTACTTTTTACGGAGGTGGATGAAAATGGAAATGAAGTAGAAGGCGGTGTCAAAAAAGATAATTCGCTGCTGGTAAAATATTTTAAAGAAGATTTCCGCAGTAATTTATTGGGCAAACATATTGATGACTACGTCATCGCCCAGCTTGATAAAATATTTGCAGAAAAAGAACTTGATTTTATTTTAGCCGATCTTGGTCTTGATAAAAATGACCCTGCGGCTTTACAAAAACATTTTAAGATTCAAATCACAAAGATCGGCTTGCTTGAAAAAAGAGAGTTGAATGAAGAATTCTTCAAACAACTCTACCCAAATGATGAACTAAAAACTGAAGCGGACTTCAGGAATAAGGTCGTAGAAGAGATACAGGCTTATTGGGACAACCAGGCAAGGAACCAATTGCAGCACATGGCTTATCACGAATTGCTGGATGGAACAACCATTGATTTTCCTGAATCCTTTTTGAAAAAATGGATGCAGACACAAGGAGAAGAAAAAAAGACAGAAGAAGATGCCGAGAAAGAATTTCCCACTTTTAAAAATCAATTGAAGTGGACATTGATCAGTGATAAAATTGTCAGGGAAAATAATATTGAGGTGAAACCGGAAGAGATCAAAGCGTTTGCCAGGCAGCAACTATTCGGCTATATGAATATGCCAATGGGCGGCGACGATCAGCCATGGGTAAATAATTATATTGACAAAATGATGCAGGACCGGAAGTACATTGAGGATGCATATAACCGCATTCAGAGCCAAAAGATCTTCGAGTGGGCCGAAACACA
This sequence comes from Chitinophagaceae bacterium, assembly GCA_025923075.1. Lineage (GTDB taxonomy): Bacteria > Bacteroidota > Bacteroidia > Chitinophagales > Chitinophagaceae > VBAS01. The sequence continues at coordinate 2,559 of JAICGN010000062.1, read as the reverse complement.
AGTGAAACCCGCTGAACAAGAAATTGCGATGGAAGACTTCGTGAAAATACAGGAGGAACATAAGCATCACCATCATTAAGCAAGGGACTATAAAAAGTATCAAAGGATAAAAAGTTGGCAGAAGATAATGCCAACTTCTTACTTTTTATACCCTATATACTTTTCCCAACCAATGCCAAATCGTCTTAATTATCATAATTCATGTCACTGATTTTGTGGATTTGCCATTTGGACGGATATTTGATGAATCAGACCAATTGGCGATCATTGCCTTAATCTGCAAACAAAAATGAAATGAGTTTTAATTCAGAGTTTGAAAAATATGCGGTAAAGCACCGTGGTATTTCCAGCAACACCCTTCATGGCTATGCCAGCCAAATGGTGACAGGCCTTACTCCAAACATCATTGAAGAACGTCCCATGAATGTGGCTGTAATGGACGTGTACAGTCGTTTGATGATGGATCGTATCATCTTTCTTGGCTACCCAATAAATGATGAAGTAGCAAATATTGTGACCGCTCAGCTTCTTTTCCTCGATTCTACGGACAGAACAAGGGACATCAATATGTATGTAAACAGCCCCGGTGGAAGTGTATACAGCGGATTGGGTGTGTATGACACTATGCAATATGTAACACCAGATGTAGCCACGATCTGTATCGGGGTGGCGGCATCTATGGCTTCGGTATTGTTGGCCGCGGGAACAAAAGGCAAAAGAGCAGCGCTGAAACATGCCAGAATAATGATGCACCAACCAAGCGGAGCGATTGGCGGACAGGCAAGCGATATTGAAATTACGGTGAACGAGATCAGGAAGTTGAAAAGTGAATTGTACGAAGTAATAAACTATCATTCAGGCAAAGATGTAAAGCAGATCGAAACAGATTTTGACCGTGATCGCTGGATGACGGCACCCGAAGCAAAGGAGTATGGATTGGTAGATGAAGTGCTGTTGACCAATCCGAGAAAGCAGAAAAAAGACTAAGCAACCCCCTGTTCCCCTAAAGGGGTGACTTAGGTTGAGCATTGAATTAAGTGTTGAAATGCTTAATTGCTGAAGATGATTAATGATTCAATGTTTGGCCTCTCCTCTCCAAATGGAGAGGAGATTGAGAGGTGAGGTTAAAAAGATGAATAACGAATAGTAAGTACGAAGAGTGCGACGCAAGCGAAGCTACATAGAAATACAAAAGCTTATAACCAAAAGCAAAAAACTTAAAACGATAAACTAATCATATGAACAGACAGAATTTTCAATTTAAAGGATGGAGAAATGATGACGAAGAGGAAGAAGAAAAAGAAAGAGAAGACAAGCGGGATGAACTTCAGATGCTGAATAAAAAATTAGAACGCTATTTCTTTGATAGAAGGGAAGTTTATCTGTGGGGAGTAGTGGATGATAAATCCGCAAAGGAGGTCGTGTCGAAATTTCTTTTGCTTGATGCAGATAAACCGGGTGAAGAAATTAAGTTTTATATTAATAGTCCCGGTGGCGTGGTAACGAGTGGAATGGTGATGTATGACACGATGCGAATGATGAAATCGCCGGTTAGCACGATTTGTATGGGGCTTGCCGCTTCAATGGGTAGCATACTATTGAGCGGGGGGGTAAAAGGAAAACGCTTTATTTACCCTCACGGCGAAGTGATGATCCATCAACCTTCGTTGGGTGGTTTTATCCGTGGGGTTAGTGCGGACCTCGAAATACAGGCAGTGCAGACTAAAAAAGTGAAGGAAATCGGTGCCAAAATACTGGCGCAGAATTGTGGCAAAACCATGGAGCAGGTCATGAGAGATTTTGACCGCGATTACTGGATGGATGCTAAGGAAGCGATCGAGTACGGAATTGTGGATGGGATCGTAGAAAAAATATAAAAAGTTATGTGGCAAGACCTTAACAACCGTTTACAAAATAAATCCGCTTCTCTCAGGGCGGATTTATAATTTTGCAGATTACTTTCCGTTTAACTCCCATATTTAAATTAAATGGCAAAAAACCCTTTACACTGTTCCTTTTGCGGCCGTAGCCGTGACGAGGTCAAGATCCTGATCGCTGGCCAGGAAGGACATATTTGTGAGAACTGCGTGGAGCATGCCCGTGAAATTATCGACCAGGAATTGATGACCAAAGATGACAGAACTCCTTCTTCATTTAAACTTACAGTAAAGAAACCTGTTGAGATCAAGAAGTTCCTGGATGAATATGTTATCGGGCAAGATGAAGCTAAAAGAGTTTTGGCTGTTGCGGTGTATAATCATTATAAACGATTACAGCAAAAAACGACAGAGGCAACGGGTGATGTTGAGATCGAAAAGAGTAATATTATTATGGTGGGAGAAACAGGTACCGGGAAGACCTTACTTGCAAAAACCATTGCACGCCTGCTAAATGTTCCATTTGCCATCGTTGATGCTACTGTATTTACTGAAGCTGGTTATGTAGGTGAAGATGTCGAGAGTATTTTGACAAGATTGCTCCAGGTGTGTAATTATGATGTACCCGCTGCTGAACGTGGTATTGTTTATATTGATGAAATCGATAAGATTGCCCGGAAGG
>JAICGN010000061.1:0-25000 GCA_025923075.1 Chitinophagaceae bacterium | reverse complement strand
ATCTATTTTACCCCTTCCCAACTTCAACATAGTTGCTGTTAATGCTCTTACCATGCCTCTTAAAAACCGATTTGCTTTTACATGATAAAGAACGTGGTCACCGTGAACAACCCACTTGCTTTCTTTTATATCACAAACAAATGATTTAACCTGCGTATTTCTTTTGGAAAAAGAGGTGAAGTCAGTATACTCTGTAACAATAGAGGCTGCTCTCTGCATTAAATCAAAATCGAGCCTGTATGGAAAGTAAAAAGCCTTATCAGTTAAAAAGGGGTTCTTTCTCTGATAAATATGGTACTTATATTCCCGGCTGATTGCATCAAAGCGGCAATGTCCATCGTCCTTTACTTTGAGTAAATCTTTTATCGCTATATCATTTGGAAGAACTGCATTCAAATTATATAAGAGCTGCGAGGATAATTCGCTTTCCACGTCGAAATGAAAATAGTTTTGATAAGCATGTACCCCCGCATCAGTACGTGAGGAGCCCGTTAATTCCAATTCTTTCTTGAGAATCGTTTTAAAAGATTTTTGAATTTCAGCCTGGATTGTGTTGGCGTTTTTCTGCGACTGAAAACCGCTGTAGTTGGTACCCTTATATGCTACTTCAAGAAAATAACGCATTTTACTTATTGAGGTAACATCGCATTAAATCGGTTAATATAGTATTCCTCTTTTAATTCTGACTGAAGTGAAGAAAAGTTTTCAAGATCATTTACATATTGATATGCTGCGTCGAAAAATTTATATTTAAATTCATCTGAAAGGAACAATGTTGCTAAATTTTTTATTTGCGACGTAGAAAAACATTTTGTTTTAAACACCTTTTTTGCCTCTGTGATCATCTTATCGTCATTGGTTTCGCCTGCCATCTTTTTTCGTAATTTAAAAAAATCGTCCGTGTTTGCCTGTACTTTGCAATTATTCCTGTTAGTAGGGGAGACTTTTGCATTTGTCGGTGGAACCGAATCGACGGGAGGGATATCAAGAAATTTTTTTTCGTCTTGCTTCAATTCCACAGAACTTGTTTTTGTTGTCTCTGCGGGAATGAGGATCCTGATCGTGTCAGTTTTATCATTTGGCAACATGTCATAAAAAACCAACCCAATGCCTGCCGTAGTGGAACTTTCGGATTTAAGCTTTACAACTGATCTCTTATACTCGGCAACCGTGGTCGCTTCAAGCTTTGCTTTATCTATAGAGTCTTGCTTTCGCAGGGCTTCCTCCTTCACTAATTCAGCCTCGCTATTCGTTGCTGCTTCGATTGAATCAGTTTTCATTTGTGCCGCGTCCCTGGATTCCTGAGTTTGTTCTTTGGTTATCGAAGTATCAACTTTGGGCTCTTCTTTTATTACTACAGGGGCTACTATTACCTTTTTAATGTCATCCTGTTTAGGTGATACTATCTCTTTCACATCATTATTTACCCCTTCTTTTTTTTCTGTACTCAATGCAACAGCATCGGGCTTTTTCTCTACCGTTTTTTCTATGATCGGCTTTTCTTTAATAGTTGAATCATCGGCAGCTTTTGCCAATAAATTAGTAAACGCATTGTCCTCTCTTTTTTCAGTTTTTACTGTTTGAACCGGACTTGCCGGGGTACTTGTTGGCATAATAACAGCCATTGAGCTCAAATTAAAAAGTCCCCACCCTTTTTCTCCAAGATTTTTTATCAAAAAGCCCTGATCTTTTCTATTGATTGCTATTGAATAAGGCTGATCGGCCGCCTGGCTTCCCTGGATACCAATATTTATCCCATATAAACTATCCCGGAGGTTTGATAAGATCAGGTAACCTGACGGTGTTGAGTTATATATTTTTTCTCCCAACCGGGCATAAAAAGGTTGTTGGTTATCAGTTTGAAGGTAAACGAAATAAACCTTCTGGGCCTTGAGTGAAGAAGTGGCAATTAAACAGAATACGAATAATCGAAATAATTTTTTCATTGGAATTATCGGGGTATAATTGGTCAAAGTTAACATAATAAACCTTAAGACTTCTTTAAACAATTAACTTGCCACCTGTAAAAATAGCTCGACGGTCTTTACAGACAACTTCTATTTTTGCTATCCTAAAATCTTGATATGAAATTATCGACCTTGTCTTTTGCCGCAATACTATTTTGTAGTCAGTTAATTGCACAGCCGCCGGTAAAACAAGACAGCTCCTGGAAAAAACAATACCGTGAAACCGCAACGAGAATCAATAATCTCGTTCATACAAAGCTGGATGTGAAACCTGATTTCTCAAAATCTTATCTATATGGGAAAGCCTGGATAACGTTGAAACCGCATTTTTATCCAACAGATTCGCTGAACCTTGATGCGAAAGGGATGGAAATTAAAAAAATAGCATTACTAAAAGGCACAAAACAAGTTCCCTTAAAATATGAATATGATGAATTGAACTTAAGGATAAAGCTTGATAAAACGTACAGGTCAAATGAAAGTTATGTAATATATATAGAGTATACTGCAAAGCCGGATGAGTACCAGGAGAAATATGGAACCGATGATTTTCTTGGCATAAAAGGAATGTACTTTATTAACCCGACTGGTGAAGAGAAAGACAAGCCGACGCAGATCTGGACGCAGGGTGAAACTGAATCCAACTCGGTATGGTTTCCAACCATTGACAAGACCAGTCAAAAAACCACGCAGGAACTAACCGTTACGGTTGATAATAAGTACGTCACGCTGTCTAATGGTAAGCTAATGAGCCAAAAGAAAAATATGGATGCAACAAGAACAGATTACTGGAAAATGGATCTGCCTCATTCGCCATATCTTTTCTTTTTAGGTGTCGGTATCTACACAGTTGTCAAGGATAATTGGAGAGGTAAAGAAGTTAGTTATTATGTAGAGCCTGAATACGGCTCAGTAGCAAAAAGGATTTTTGGCAACACTCCTGAAATGATGGAATTCTTTTCAAAGATCACGGGTATTCCTTTTCCATGGGTGAAGTACTCGCAGATCACGGGTCGTGATTATATGGCTGGTGCGATGGAAAATACTACCGCTACCATTCACCAAGAAAGTGCACAGCAGGATGCAAGGGAATTGGTTGATGGGAATATTTGGGAAGGAACGATCGCACACGAATTATTTCATCAATGGTTTGGTGATTATGTTACAGCTGAAAGCTGGAGTAATCTTACATTGAATGAATCATTTGCAGATTACAGCCAAACACTATGGGAAGAATATAAAAATGGCAAAGATGCCGGTGATGCTGAAAATTACCAGGGTATGCAGGGTTATTTGCAAAGTGGAAGTGAATCAAAAGATCTTGTTCGATTTTTCTATTCCGATAAAGAAGATATGTTTGACCAGGTGAGTTACCAAAAAGGCGGCCGTATACTTCACATGTTAAGAAATTTTATTGGTGACAGTGCTTTCTACAAATCACTCAACCATTATCTCACAGCAAATAAATTCAAAGCCGCCGAAGCACATCATTTGCGTCTTGCATTTGAAGAGGTGACCGGCCGTGATTTGAACTGGTTCTTTAATCAATGGTATTTCGGCAGCGGTCATCCAACGGTGGTTATCGATTATGAGTATGATGATGCCGCGGGCAAAGTGAATGTAATTCTGTCACAAATACAAAAAGGAAAACTATTTAGTCTGCCAATTGCCGTTGATATTTATAGTGGGGCAACTAAAACCCGTCATAAAGTATGGGCAAAAAATGCAGTTGATACTTTCACCTTTAATTATACAAAAAGACCAGATCTGGTAAACGTGGATGGCGATAAAGTGTTACTCTGGAATAAAAAAGACAACAAGACACTTGAAAATTTCATTCATCAATATAGATATGCAGGGAATTATCTTGACAGACTTGAAGCAATTCAGTTTGCTTCGCAAAAACAAGATGATCCGAAAGCTCTCGACCTATTAAAAACCGCATTGAAAGATAAATTCCATGGACTTCGTAATGCAGCAATCTTTAGTTTAGACCTCGAAAATGAAAAAGTGAAACAAGCTGTCGAGCCACTACTTGCGGACCTTGCAAAGAATGATAAGAAATCAACAGTAAGAGCTAATGCTATTCATCTGCTTGGCCAATATGAAAAAGCAGACTATATTCCTTTGTTTAAAGCTGCTACAAAAGACTCATCTTATTCAGTAGCTGGAAATGCATTGAATGCATTATTGGAAGTTGACAAAGATGCCGCGACAACAATTGCAAAGCAGTTGGATAAACAGCCGGCCAAAGGCGTATTAAAAAATTCGTTACAAGGTGTAAAAGCGGCTTCTGGTGATGAAAGCCTGGAAGAAGAAATAATCGGCGGTTTTAATAAACTTCCGGTATCACAGGCAAAATTCAATGCGCTTGGTTCATTGGGAATTTATCTAGGTGCATTAAAGAATACCGAGAAAGTAAAAGCTGCTGTTGATGAAATTATAAAATTCCGTGAAGCTATTCCGCAGCAATTTAGAAACCAAACTGATCCTTATATAAATGAAACGTTGCAAAGCATTGCCACAAAGAAAGAAGAAGCATTGAAAACAGATACTGGAAATACTGCTTTAAAGGAATTGGTTGTTTATATTAAATCAAAAATACCTGCCGGAGAGAAGAAAGGATTTTAATAAATAACTGTTTAATTGTTAGAAAGTCATTCGTGAAAACGGAAGACTTTTTGTTTGGAAACCAATGCGAAAGAATTTTTTCAAACAATCCTTCCCCTAATTGCTTTTGCTACAGCTTCTGACTTTGAATGAACATGCAATTTTTTATAAATATTTTTAATATGGACATTTACAGTCTCAATACTTATAAAACAAGCGTCTGCTACCATTTTATAGCTCATTCCTTTTACCAGGCATGTAAGTATCTCTTTTTCACGATCGGAAAGATCAAATGTCTCTTTACTCCGGGTGTCGGGACGATCCTTTACCATTTTCAACACACGATTGGCAATAGAAGGGGTCATCGGACTTCCACCTTCATAAATTTCTTTGATAGCTTCCATTATTTCAGCCGGGGAAGTATGTTTAAGGATATACCCTTCTGCACCTGCACAAATTGAGCTGAATATTTTTTCATCATCATCAAAAATTGTTTCCATAAGGATTTTCATTTCAGGAAATTCTTCTTTGATTATACCAACAGCTTCAATACCGTTAATGCCGGGCAGTTCAATGTCCATTAAAACTACATCAGGCTTATCTTGCGACATGTTTTTTAAAAGATTATTACAATTTGCATAGGCGCCTACACATTCAAAACCAGAAGTTCCTCCGATCATTGCAGCGAGCCCTTCACGTAAACTGCGATTATCTTCGAAGATTGCTACTTTAATTAACATAACTTTTTGCTCATTTTAACTTAAGTCTTTAACATCAATTCTATCTCTGTTCCCCCACCATTTGCAGATACAATATTTAACTCACCCCTGATCTCCCTTGCCCTTCGGGTCATATTCATCAAGCCATTTCCCAGTGTTTGTGCATTTATGGGGATACCTTTACCATTATCACGGATCCTAAGCATGATGATTTTATTTTTTTCAAGGAGTAAGATCGAAACACGCGATGCTTCTGAATATTTTACAAGATTTGTAATCGATTCTTTAAAAACAAGATAAAAGTTCTTCCTTACCTGCATGGGCATCGTAACCGAGTTTAATTTTTCATCTACTTCAAAAGTATATTCAATCCTTTTTGCTTTCAATAATTGATGCGCAAATGAACGCATCCGTACAATTATTTTTTCGAATGAGTCATTTTCTGGATTGATGGTCCACACAATATCACTCATGCTTTCAATTATCTTTCGGGAATTAACACCAATAAGATCCAATGCAGGGATTTCTTTACCAGCCTGTTGCTTTGCTACTTCACTATAAATAGAAATACTGTTAAGCGTTGAACCAATATCATCATGCAGATCACTTGCTATATTGTTACGGATAGCTTGCAAGCGTTTTAACTGCTGAACACGATAACGATAAAGGCCATAAAAGATCAGGCCAACTGCTGCAACCGCCAGACCCCGGAACCACCAGGTTAGCCACCATGGAGGTAATATTATTATAGGGAATGAATTGATCTTTTCGGAATAATCACCATAAACATTAATCGACCTGACCAGCAATTGATATTTGCCTGACGAAAGATCACTAAACGTCAGTTCCGGCTTTCCATTGATTTTATTCCAGTTCGTATCATTTCCTTTGAACAGTGCATATTCATAACTGAGTTTTTCCGGAACAAAAACAGAATAATCGGAAAAAGCAATTTGAATGTTATTATACTTGTTATATTTTAAAGTAAGTCCGTTGGTTTTCATTAAAGAATCCAATAGCAGGTTCTTATCGTCTACTTTGATAAAAGCAAATTGAACAGATCCTGGTTTGGTTCGTACAATCGGCGAGTCGACGTTAAAAACAATAAAGCCTTTGTCTGCGACAGACATCAAGATCAATTCGCCATGATCATTGACTAATGGTTTAGAATAAATTGGAGCTATTTTCCACTTGAAGTCTTCATCAAGCAGCAATTCTCTTTTTACTCCAGTTACTTTGTTCAACAAATAAATATGTGACGGGAAGACAAAACAGATCCAATCCCCGAACGAATTCACGCCAAAAGGCTTCTCAAAAGGTGTGGCTTTTTGTAGGACGTTGGATATGTTAATTATTGAATCTGTCTTAATATTCATCAACATTCCATGAAGACCCGATCTGAGATAAATATTTAAAGAGTCAAATGTGTAGATATTATAAACAACACCGGGAATATTACAATCTGCCTGATCCATACAAGGCTTGAAAATCTTATCTACCTTTTTCGTTTCCAGGTTGATTTTATATAATTCTCTAGCGGGATAAAAAGAGATCCAGAAAGTAGACGAATTTTTGTGAAGTGTAGTAGGATAATCATAACCCTTCACCATGTTAAAGACATGTGCTTTTTTGGCGTCAGGTTTTGATATATAAATTGAATCAAGAATATCTCTACCGGGATTATAAGAATATAAAGCGCCATTTGAAAACAACCAGTAAACGTTGTGCTTATCCGCTAAACCGTATCGCCACACCCTCTGTTTAAAATCAAGATTGATCTCCTCAATATTGAATGTGTTGAGATCGATCCGGAAATCCTTTAGCACAACATTTCGGAAATCCAGTGGCTCAGTTCCGGGTCGTAAAATAGCAACGTAAAAAGTGTCATGATCAAATTCTCCTTTGAAATAGGCCGGGTATTGCTTCCACTGATCGTTCAATAAAACTTTTTTGATACGAAAATCCATACCAAAACAAATCAATTTAGGTCTGCCCTCACGTTGCTGAAGCAAAAAGTATTGGTTATTTTTTCCCTTCTCAAAAAAAATTTTTTGCCTGGTACCATCAATATTATCGGTATTCAAAAAATCTTTCGGCTTAATTTCTGTCGTGGATAAAGTGTCAAAATAAATATGTCCCGCAGTATTTCCTCTTTTCCTGATCATGGAAAATTTGTCTGTTCCAAACAGCCAGAATAAAACATGACTCCGGTCATTCTCCGCAGGAGGTTCAGTTCTGAAAAATGCCATATCGCCCACTGGAAAATTATCATTATCGTTAGTGATATATTCCATTTGACTGATATCAGTATTTAGTTTTACAAGGTATTTACCCAGTCCTACATTGAGCCATTCATTATTGTCGCGGTCAATTCTTATGATATATGCAATACGTCTGTTTTTTACATTAGTGTCAGCCTGTACTCTGACTGTGTTAAAAAAAGAATAGAAAGTGCTTTTGCCCGTAGTCAAATTCATTTTTTCAAGATAACGGTTATCGACATGCCCAATCCAAACAGTATTTTCTTTTTCAGAATAGGTAAGGTTTATGAAACTTTTAAATCGTTTGTCAGCAAACTGTGGTAATTCGCCTTTCCATGAACATTGCATCTTTCCAGTAAACTGATCATAATGCCAAACACCTCTCTTATCCCTGGCAGCTCCCCAGATATTACCGCTTCGGTCTGTTGTAATCTGTCCGACAGCAGGTAAAATAAATGCTTTATTATTGCTGTCGATAATAACTCGTTTTACGGTTTTTGAATTGAGGTCAAGTATAGAAAATCCATCTACTGCAATACTCAAATAAATAATTGTACCGTTCGCAGCTGGAAAAAAACGGATCGCATTTGCAGGCGGATTTTTAATACCCGGAAATTTTTCGTTGAGGGATATGAAACAATCAGAAGGTCGATCCAAAACAAATAATCCATTCTCTGTTGCAAGCCAGACATTACCATCATCGGTAGCTAAAATATGATTTATCTGGAAAGGATTGCTGCTACCGTTCAACGATCTTAACTTATAAGATTTCCAATTTGCCCCATCGAAAGAAAATATACCGTTAGGATACTGTAACCAATACATGCCGCTCTTGTCTCTTGCGAATTCAGCTGGAGGATTTTTAGCGATCGTTGAATTATAAATACTGGACACAAAATAATCATCATTTACATTTTTAACAGGAAAAGACTGAGCGGATACTTTACAAGTAATAGCAATAATGAAAAAGTAAAACAGTCTTTTCATGTACTAAAGTTATCCGAATATTTGTTTGATTCCAATAACGTGAATATGGTATTGCCGTACCCTGGTCACGTTGAATTAACGTGGATTGGGTATTGACGAAGAGCTCATGATGATAGCATTTTTGTAGAGAACAATAAATATGATTTTTATGAGAAGAATTATACTATCCATAATAGTTTTTACCTGCTTGACAAAGGTTAATGTAACTGCACAATACTGGTCGGCGCTTGGAAATGGGATAGGTTACTTAAATACCGTTCAAAATAGCGAAGGGGCTGTGGATGGTTACGACCTACCGGTAACCGGACCACCTGTTGCATCAATGTGTTTATATAAAGGAGAGCTTTATGCCGCCGGTTTTTTTGACTTTGCAGACGGTCCGGCAAATAATATAGCTAAATGGAATGGTGTAAAATGGATGCCTGTTGGATCGGGAGTTTACACAGTAGGAGGTGGAGGTTTTGATTCCTGGGTTAATGCATTAGTTGTTTATAATGAAGAATTATATGTTGGAGGACGATTCACTGACGCAGGTTCTGTTGAAGTAAACAATATTGCCAAATGGAATGGAACGGAATGGTCGGCTGTTGGAAGTGGACTTGGCTTATATGGTTATTCCGTTGGATCGCTTACTGTATATAATGGAGAATTATATGCAGGCGGGCATTTTTATAATGCAGGCAATATTCAGGCGAATAATATTGCCAAATGGAATGGAACAGAATGGTCGGCTGTTGGCACTGGTATTAAGGTTTACACGGATGCTTACTTTTCCGGATCTGTATCATCACTGGCCGTTTATAAGGGATTTCTTTATGCCGGCGGTTCTTTCGATACTGCCGGTAGCATTCGGGCTAATAATATTGCCAAATGGGATGGAAATAACTGGTCCTCTGTTGGGGCTGGTATTCCATTTGGTGTAAACAATGATGGGGGCATTGGATATGTTAGCTCATTAGCCATTCACAATGGGGAATTATATGCAGGTGGTAATTTCGATACTGCAGGTGGCATTCCAGCAAATAATATTGCCAAATGGGATGAAACAAACTGGACTTCTTTAGCTTCAGGAATTCATGGTTATGTTACCTCTTTGTCTGCTTACAAGGGCTGCCTGATAGTCGGAGGGTATTTCGATACAATAGGTAATGTTGCCGTAAATGAAATAGCCAAATGGAACGGCATTAATTGGTCAGCTCTTGGAAAGGGTATGGATAATGGAGTGTCATGCGTGGCAACTCTTGATGGAGTACTGTATGCTGGAGGTCATTTCAAAACAGCTGGTAATATTTGGGCAAACCGAGTTGCAAAATGGACAGAACAATGTACTTCGGTTCCCCCCCAACCCGAACCGATTATAGAATGGCGAGCTGCCTGCAAAAACCATGATGCCGGATATTTTATCAATCCAGTAACCGATGCAGCAGATTTTACCTGGACAATACCACCAGGATGGTCAGGTAGCTCTATTTCCAATCGCATAATAGTTTTAGTAGGAACAAATGGAGGGACTATTTCAATTACTGCAAACAATCCGTGTGGTAGTAGCAATCCTCAAACCATAATTGTTGCTCCCCGAGATACAGTTCCGTCCCAATTAGAACCTATCATTGGAAACAACTCTGCCTGTGTAAATACCGCTCAAACTTATTCTGTTAATCCAGTACCAGCTGCTACAAATTATATGTGGATTCTTCCTTCCGGGTGGACGGGACATTCAACCACAAACACAATCACTGCAACAGTGGGGCTAAGCGGGGGTGAAATTTCTGTAAGAGCCAGAAACAGTTGTAGCCAGAGTAATGCTCAGGTATTCTCCGTAGCAATTAATGCCGCACCGCAACCCGGAGCAATTACAGGAAGTAATTCAGTAAATAACGGGCAAACGGTCAACTATTCAATTAATCGGGTAAATGGTGCAACCGGTTATACATGGACACTCAGTGGAGGTGGGACGATTGTATCCGGGCAAAATACAAATTCAATTATAGTTGATTGGCAAACACCGGGCAATTATGTGGTTTCTGTAAAAGCAAGCTATAGTTGTGGAACCAGTATAGATCAGACATTAGCTGTTAGTGTTTCTGTCGCGACTGGTGTGATCAATCCTGGCAACTCATTTGAAATAAAAATACTGCCCAACCCATCCTCGGGTGAGTTTTACTTAAAAGCAAAAGAAGTTCAGAATAAAGTAATCAATGTCGAAGTATTAAACATGGCAGGGCAGCTCGTATACCGTAGCGGGAAAAAACAGGGAGCAAATAATTATACGCAATTGATAGACCTGGATAAAATGCCGCAAGGAATTTATGGTGTAAAAATTATGGTAGATGATAAAGTGTACGTGAGATCAGTTGTTATAAACAATTGATGATGATTTGCAGAAAACAATTGCTTAAAATAAAAGGTCTTCAGTTATGTAGCAAAAACATTTATTTAATTTTTTCACTTTCAAAAAAAAATTATGAAAAAAAATCGCATTATCGTAACTGCATTTTTAATAAATGTCATGTTACTGATAAATTCTTGTCAAAAAGGAATTGACAAGCCATTTGTATTGGCTGAAGAATCCACTTCAGCCAATAACCCCAACACTCAAAAGGGAAAAAAGAAAGTCTATGTTTCAAACCTTGATGAGCTTTATGCTGCGGTTAATGATCCTGGTAATGCAGGTACTGAGATAATACTTGCTCACGGCACTTATGTATTAAATGCAACATATCCTAACGGAGGAAGGCTCGAATTGCAAACCGATATGACGTTGCGGGGTCAACCCGGCAACTCCGAAGCAGTACTGATCGATCAATCAGCATTGCCTGCCGCTTCATATATTACATCATCAGTAAGTACAGGTGGGGTGCGCCTGGGAAGGGGAACGAACGGTTTGGAATGGTTGTCGGTAAAAGGAGGAACCCTCAGTGTTAATGCTTTTGCTGTAATAGCCGCTGATCTTGCTTCGGCAGAAACATCCCTTAAAATTTCCCACGTAAAGGTCTATAGCAATGGTACAAGGATAGGAATCGATCTTCGAAACAGGCTTGCAGAACATACAGGTCGAAAAATATATGCGGACCTTGCACACAATGAAATAACAGGCTTTACCAGTTCTTTAGGCTTCGCGCTGGCTGTATTTAATGTAAACAACGCTATAGGAGCCGTTATTGAATTAAACATGACGCAAAATTATATTCATGGAAATAAAATTGGGCTTATCACAAACAATGGCGCTTTCAACAGGACTATGGAAAACGGTGTAATTGAAATAACCTCAAAGGCAGACCGGCTTGAGAATAATGGTTGCGCTATTGATCCTACTGGTGGGGGAAACCAGGCACCTACAACTTTTTCCAATAATAATACTACAACCATTAAGATGTTTGGTTCAACCATCAAAAACAACAATCCTGCCGGCGTACCGGAACTTCAACCCGTCAATGGAGCCCTAGCAGGCGGAGTATATGCTGTCGGTGGATTTAATTCCGTTAATAACATTGCAGGGTATAACAGGGCTTCAAATAATAAAATGAAATTAGAATTCTATGGCTGTGATATTTCAAATAATAATGGTGCAGATATATATGCTTATGGAGCATGGTGCTTTCCGGCAGCAGTTTTAGCAGGGACAAACAATATTTTAGATATTTATCTGCATGGCATAAGTGCAAATGCATCAGTAGTAGTAACTCAAAGTGAACCCGCGGAGCCATCCGGAACTAATGTGGTAAATGTTTATCGTTAATCACCATGCTCACGCCTATCTATCGTCTCAACAAAAATCCTCTCATTAACTTGAGAGGATTTTTATTTATTTAACTTATGCATTCTCATTAATTGCATTTACCAACTACCACTGGCACCACCTCCTCCTCCACTTCCCCCACCAAAACCACCAAAGCCTCCACCTCCACCGCCGGACCAACCGCCACCTCCGCCACCGCCAAGTCCGCCTCCGCCCCACCATATAGGTCCTCCCCAGTTACGATAACCGCGACGCGAAGCATAACCACCACCTCGGCCTCCCCTTCCAATTGCTCCAAAAATCATCCAAATAATAAGAACCAAAAGAAGCAGCTGCCATGTCTTTAATCCTTTGCCTTTGCCATAACCTTCCGGTGCGGTATATCTTCCCGCTGCCGCTTTAATAATTTCATCAACCGCTTCGGTAATGCCACGGTAATAATCTCCATCTCTAAAATTGGGCTTAAGATTATTTTCAATAATCGAGGAAGCAGCATAATCTGTGACGGCTCCCTCCAAACCATATCCAACCTCTATTCTCACTTTGCGGTCATTTTTAGCAACCAGAATAACTACACCATTGTCCTTATCCGCCTGGCCACCCACACCCCAGGTCCGCAAAATTTCAAGTGCCACATCTTCAATAGAATTTCCATTTAATGATGGAATGAGAACAATTGCTATTTGATTGGAGGAGCTTTTATCGTAAGCTATCAATTTTTGCTCAAGCGCTGTCTCCTGCTCAGGAGTAAGTGTATTGGTTTGATCAAGCACGAGTCCTTCCGCTGCAGAGGGTTTTTTTGGAACAACAGTCCCGGTTTGCGCACAAGCCCAAACCGAAATAAATAAAGTGATGAACAGGAAAATTCTTTTCATTCAATCTTATTTACCGAATACAATATGATCCGGCAATTCATTTTTATCAGTATCATTATTATAAGGAAAAAGTTGTGTCAGCGCCTCACCAATATCTTCCACCACTTGTTTTATCCCTTCTGCATAGTTTTCTTTATTAAAATTGTCGATCATCTTTTTTACCTCACCGTTCCAATATTCATAACCCAGTTTGCGATGAATTCCTTCATCACCAAAAATAGCAAGTTGTTTATCTTTTAAAGCCACATACACCAGCACCGCATTCCTGTCATGTGTTTCATACATCTTCAATTCAGCAAAAATTTCTTTAGCCCTGTCGATTGCATCCATATAACTGCAGCGGTTTTCAACAAACACTCTCACCTCTCCGCTTGTCATTCGTTCGGCATTGCGAACAGCTTCGATGATCTGCTGCTTTTCTTCTTCAGAAAAAAAATCCTTCTTTCTAAATAATGAAAACAAACTCATTTAGTGAATTTTATTTCTACTGGTTGATCGGCACCGGCGACGCTTTCAAACCCTTCTCTTGGTTTAAAGCCGGCGATACCGGCAACCAGATTGGTTGGAAATCCTTTCACCGTCTTATTATAATTAAAAATTGACTCATTAAAATCCTTTCTTGCCACTACTATTCTTCTTTCTGTTCCCGCTAATTGTTGTTGTAAATTAAGATAGGCTTTTGTTGCCTGCAATTCAGGATAGGCTTCAATAAGTACGATCAGCCTGTTTACATTTGCCGCTAGCGAATCCTGAACCTGTTTTTGTTGCTGGTAATTTTCGACACTGACCTCTTTTTCTGCAAGGCTTTCCGAAGCCCTGCTTCTCGCTTCAGCTACCTTTTGCAACACAGATCTTTCAAATTCTGAAACACCTCTTACAACACTTACCAGGTTGGGAATAAGATCTAACCTGCGCTGGTAGTTATTTTGCATTTCAGACCAATCCTGTTTTACTTTCTCTTCTTTTTTTATGATCGAATTATAAGTGACGATAAAATAAAGGATCAGTAAGGCAAGAATGACTAAGGGAATAACTATGGTTTTCTTCATCGCTTAAAACTGAACTTTAGGCGCTTTCTCTGCTCCCTGGTCGGCTTTAAATCCTTCTCTTGATTTAAACCCAAACATGCCGGCAAATATATTTGTAGGAAATGACCTGACTTTAGTATTGTAAGTATTTACGGATTCATTGAACAAACGGCGTGAGTTTTTCACGTCACTTTCAATCCCCTCAAGTTGATTTTGCAGTTGTAAAAAATTCTGTGTGGCTTTAAGTTCAGGATATCTTTCAACCGTAACAAGCAGGCGACTTAACGAACCACTGAGTTCAGATTGCGCCTGGTCAAACTTTTGAATGTTCTCGGGTGTCAGCTGATCTGCATTAAGCTGGATAGAAGACGCTTTTGATCTTGCTTGGATCACCTGGGTCAACGTTTCCTGCTCAAATTTAGCAGCTCCTTTTACAGTATTTACAAGGTTATCTACAAGATCATAACGCTTTTGATACTCGGACTCAACATTATTCCAGGTTTTTTTACATTCTCGTCTTCTTTTACCAAATTATTATATCCACTACAGCCCCATATACCAAGAATAAGCACAAGACCCAATATGATCAATACCGGCAGATTACGTACACCTTTCATGGTTTTAATTTTTAGTTAGAGTTTAAAATTAAGTCTTTTAAAAATACAATAGCCCCTGTTCAAACCAGGGGCCATACTTTTTTTGCGTTAAAATGGCAGAAACCCGGAATAAAATTCCCAAATTCAAATACCAAGTTCCAAATAAACTCAAGTGCAAAAAGTTGAAAGCAGAACCGGGAATAGAATTTTTGATTTTTTATTTGATCGTTTATTTGTCTTTTGTTGCTTGTAATTTGTGATTTACTTAAGATGTTTTATTGATCGCCGCAATACCTGGCAATTCTTTTCCTTCAAAGTATTCAAGCATTGCTCCCCCACCTGTACTCACATAACTTACTTTGTTAGCAAAACCAAATTGATTGACCGCGGCGACACTATCGCCACCACCGACAAGTGAAAAAGCTCCTGAACGTGTAGCCTCTGCAACGGCCTTTGCGACCACCTTAGTGCCATGTCGAAATTTCTCCATTTCAAAAACTCCCATTGGACCATTCCATAAAATGATCTTGCTGCGTTTGATAATATTGCAGAACTGATCGCAGGCATTCGGCCCAATATCGAGTCCCATCCATCCGTCAGGAATATGATTACTTGGAGCGTCTGAGGTATCAGCCGTTGCTTCAAACTTATCAGCAATGATCGAGTCCGGAGGAAGATGAATGCAAACACCTTTTGCAGTTGCATTTCTCATGAGCTCTTCAGCTGTACCTAAGCGATCGTCCTCGCAAAGCGACTTCCCGATCTTTCCCCCCATTGCTTTTAGAAACGTATATGCCATGCCGCCACCGATAATAATATCAGTTGATTTCTCCAATAAATTCTCAAGGATTAAAATCTTATCAGACACTTTAGCACCTCCGATGATTGCAGTAAAAGGTTTTTCAGAGCTATGCAGAACTTTCTCGGCACTTTTGACTTCACTTTCCATGAGCAACCCAAACATTTTTTTATCCGCAGGATAAAATTTTGCGATCACCGCGGTAGAAGCATGGGCACGGTGAGCAGTACCAAATGCATCATTAACATAAACATCTCCCAGCTTACTTAGTTTTTCAGCGAACCCTTCATCACCTTTTTCTTCTTCCTTGTAAAAACGAAGATTCTCTAATAACAAAACTTCACCCGGTTGCAGCTCCGCAGCCATTTTGTGGGCTTCCTCACCAATACAATCATTGGCAAACAACACCGCTTCGCCGTTCAGCAATCTTCTTAAATGCACAACAAGATGTTTCAAAGAATATTTCTCTGATGGTCCGTCCTTTGGGCGCCCAAGATGACTCATTAGTATTACACTTCCTCCATCCTTAATTATTTTTTGAATGGTAGGGACGGCGGCTTTCATTCTTGTATCATCAGTGATCTCGTATTTGTCATTTAGCGGAACATTGAAATCAACTCTTATCAATGCTTTCTGTCCTTTGAAATTATGTTCAGAAAAATTTGACATAGTTATTAATTTGGAGCATCAAAAATAGCCTAAAACAAAAATGCCCCGTCACAATCGGGGCATTATATTATTGGAATAATTTTATTTGATCAATTTGGCAAAATAATGTAATGTGCGAACCAACTGGCTTACATAACTCATTTCATTATCGTACCAGCTCACAGTACGCACAAGTTGTGTATCACCTACCGTTTGCACCTTAGTTTGTGTTGCGTCGAACAAGGAGCCAAAACTAATGCCGATAACATCGCTGCTCACGATCTCGTCTTCTGTATAACCAAAGCTCTCATTGCTTGCAGCTTTCATCGCAGCATTTACTTCCTCCACGGTTGTCTTTTTACCCAGCATCGCCGTTACTTCAGTAAGTGAACCGGTAAGTGTTGGCACACGTTGCGCCGAACCATCCAATTTTCCTTTCAGGTTAGGAAGAACAAGCCCGATCGCCTTTGCCGCTCCGGTACTGTTTGGAACAATGTTCTGTGCCGCCGCTCGTGCACGACGAAGGTCTCCTTTTGCATGAGGGGCATCCTGTGTGTTTTGATCATTGGTGTAAGCATGCACAGTTGTCATCAATCCATTCACGATACCAAATTTTTCGTCAAGAACTTGTGCCATTGGTGCCAAACAATTCGTCGTACAACTTGCACAACTGATAATTGTTTCACTTCCATCAAGTATGCTATGATTAACATTAAATACAATTGTCTTCAGATCGCCGGTAGCCGGTGCGCTGATTACAACTTTTTTTGCTCCGGCTTTCAGGTGAGCTTCAGATTTTGTTTTATCGGCAAAGAAACCGGTGCACTCAAGTACTACATCCACATTATGATCTTTCCATGGTATTTGTGCAGGATCTTTCTGTGCATATATTTTTATATCATCTCCGTTTACCACAATTGAATTTTCGGTCGCCTTGACTTCCGCATCAAAGCGTCCCTGCGCACTATCGTACTTTAAAAGATGCGCCAATACTTTTGGACTAGTAAGATCATTAACAGCGACCACATCAATGCCGCCCATTTTATAGATCTGGCGGTAAACAAGCCGGCCGATACGTCCGAAACCATTTATTGCGACTCTAACTGTGCTCATGATTAATTCAGTTTTTTGATTTGAGGGGCGAAGGTAAGAAACTGGAAGGATTTATGAGATCGATCCATTTACGAAGAAAGCAATTTTTTATTTTGAAAATTCCTTTTGACTTTATTAATGAACCTATATTTAGCTGCCATCCTCCTGTGTTTTAGTATCAATAAAAGCTATAGCGCCTGTGTTTGTGACCGTCTTTTAAAAGTGTTGCAGAAAACGTTTATTCGCACTTCATCAGATTAATTTTAGGTCGCCCGATATTCATCAACAATTTATATGTTGAATTCATGCCCACAGTTATTGTAAGGTCATTACAACTTACTTTTCGAAACTACCTTTTTGCAAAAAAAAAGGCCGACCAGAAATGGTCAGCCGAAACTGCTTATGCTTATATCCTTCAGTTTACATTTACATTTCAAAGATTTTCATTCGTATTAATGCTTAGCCCACCACAACGGGGTCAATACTTCATCGGGACCTCCTAAAAATCCTACGGCCTGAGTGTAACCATTTGCATTACTGTTTTTCAAACCTGAAGGATATCGCACACGTTGTGGGAAAAATTTAATATTGCTCGTCATATAATTGCCGGAATTCAGGGCAGGCAGATTAGGTAATGGATTTTCTACCATTACGTTTTCAAAGAATGGCAATCCTAATCTTCTTTGATCATTCCATGCTTCCAAAGGAACCCATGGAACCTGCGCAATAAATTTTTGTGTAATGATCTTTGTTAGCTTATCGTTTCGTACAGCGCCATTTTTATACAGGTCATTTTTCGGATAGTTAACCGTTACTGACCCGGAAGCATTGGTGTACCCATCAATATAATCCATGGTATGCGTAGCGCCGGGCTCTGTTGTATGATCCCAGCTAACAGAAGTACCCGCCAGGTTATAATCTGTAGAACTTAAATAAGTACCCACAAAAGAAGATACACCCCAATATTCAAAACTTGCTTTGATACCCTCCTCATAAGCTGCTTTTCCAGTCATTGGAACTGTCCATCCTTTTTCTGCTGCTTCTGCAAGAAGAAAATATGTTTCCCATGGTGCAAAAAATATTCTCTTATTCCCGCTGGCACGAAACTGATGTGACAAACGAGGAATAGTACCCTCGTAAAGTCTTACCTGGTTTTTTGCACCTTTTGCACCCCAATCTCCACCGGGATACGCATTCCAGCTGAATTTTGCATCAATAGCTTTGACTACATTATTGGAAGCATCTAAAAGATTTCTTGTTGTAGTTTCAGCATTATTATCCCAACTTGGATACGTGTTGAAATTAGGGTTAGAAAAATCGCCGGGTATGATATACGTTTTATATGCGCGCGGATCAATTGAATAAGGTAAGCCATCTAGCCAATAGCCAGCCGTCGGAAAATTTGTAGACGTAGGAAAATGCTGATCAAATTTTAATCCCAAATAATTTGCTGGCTTTATATAACTATGATATGATGCTGCTAACTGGTCCTGGCTTTTTATTCCACCTAAGCCGGCATATAAAGTATTCAAAGTTGCGGTCATAAAATGGCCATTCCATTCACGGGTCATCTCGCCGGTCAATGCATCCCATCCTGATTTTTCTGCAATTTGAAATGTATGGTCCGTTGCAGTTAACAATATATCTGATGCGGCCGCTTCAAATTCAGCTTTTGCTTTAGCGGCATCAACTTCTGATAGTCGCATTGCCAACCGAAGCCTTAGTGAGTTAGCATATCTCTTCCATTTATCGTAGTTATATGCATAGGCCGGGTCGTGTTTTTTTACTTCGTCAGGGTTGGTGACCGCTAAATCAAGTTTGCTGCTTGCATCCTTCAACTCAGCGAGCATAAAATAATATACATCTTTTACACTTGCGAAATCAGGGTTTACTCCCTGGAAACCATTAATTGGTATGGGTCCAAACAAATCTGTCAATTCACTCATCAGGTAAGCTCTCCAAATGCGTGCAACCTGCAACAGGTTATTCGTATATGACTTTGAAGTTCCGGCCGCAATTTTTTCTTGCGCTACCTGTATGCCTGAATTGGCGGCATTGAGCCATCCGGACATATAGCTACCGCCATAATAATCGCTCGACCAGCCATCATTATAATTTCCTGCAGAAAGACCGGTGCCATTGAATGAAGTATGGCCGGCAACTTCCCAATACAAAACAAAGATCCTTTCAGCAATATGCGGATCCATTTGCGCTCCGATGATAGAGCTATTAATGAAATATTCAACTTGCACCTGGTCGGCGCTTGCCGCTAATGGGTTTCGGTTTATCTCGTCGAATTTTTTACATGATACGAAGAGCACACAGGATGCAGTAAGTATACATGTTTTTGTGATTATATTTTTCATTTTATAAGCTATTAAAATGTATTAGAAACTAAGAGTTAAATTAACCAGGAATGTACGGGTTGTCGGCAACCCTGCATTTTCAAAACCGGTAGCATTTGTATTGGTTGCATATACTGACTCGGGATCAATACCATTAACATGGCTTTTGATCAGCCATGCGTTATTACATGATATGCCAACTTTTGCTCTTTGTATCGGCGTCTTTGATAAAAAACCTCTGGGTAAGTCATAGCTTAACTGCACATTCCTTAACCGGACATTTGAAGCATCATACAAGTTCGCTTCGGTAATACCAAGATTATTTGCGGTAGCAACGGCGCGCCAATATGCCTGGGGACTTACTGCTATTGAATTTTTTGTAAACCCGCCACTACCATTAGAAACTACACCATCTACGACGAAGTTATCTCTGGCTCCACCGGGCGCAGTTACTGCGGCTGTACCATTAGCCTGCATTGCTACCTGGGTAGCAGAAAATATCTGGCCACCGAACCTTGCATCGAGCAGGAATGTTAATCCAATACCTTTATACTCGAATGAATTGGTAACTCCTAACAAACCAGTAGCCTGTTGATTTCCCAATCTTACAATTTCAGGATCCCTTGTTGGCAATCCCTGGGCATTTAATAAAATTTGACCATAATTGGCGTTGCTTGGATCTTTAACCCTGTTGAATTTAGTACCATATATTTCACCGTATTTCTCACCGACCACGGCTAAGACAGCAACATCATCAAATCCACCCAGTGTGTATTTTGTAACTCCTTCTGCTAATTCTTCCACAGTGTTGTCATTAACAGAGTAGTTCACAGCGATATTCCAGTTTAACGAGGAAGGGTTATTTAGAATTCTTCCATCAAGCATTATTTCTATCCCGGTATTTTGTATATCGCCTGCATTAATTTTCTTAGCCGAATACCCGCTTTGAGGGTCCATTGGAAGATCAATCAATTGCATGGTCGCATTGGATTTATACCAGGAGAAATCAAGGCCTATGCGATTTTTAAAAAGACGCAATTCGGTACCTATTTCGAAAGATTTAATTAACTCACTTTGCACATTCGGATCGAGAAGCACGGGGTTTCTCGATGCTACCGTATTGCCATTTGGATCTTTGCCAATACCATAGGTGTTATAAAGCTGATACGCCGGAAGATCGTTACCGACCTCGGCATAGGAAACTCTTAGTTTACCATAACTTAACCATCCGGGCATATTTGTTCCTAAATTGCGGAACATATCTGTGTAAACGTATGATAAGCTAAGCGAGGGGTAAAAGAAAGAACGGTTTGTTTCGCTCAATGTGGAAGACCAGTCATTCCTAAAAGTAGCATCAATAAATAGATAACCATCATAGTTCATTTGCACACTTCCATAAAGTGAGTTGATCCTTCTTTGATTAAAACCCTCACCAACAGTTGGGCTGCTTACGCCATTATTCAATGAAAAAAGATTTGGTACGACCAGCTGGCCGGAATTACCACTGATGGAAGAGAATTTTTGTGCCATGAGGTTACCACCCAATGTAATGACACCTCCAACCTTTCCAAAAACATTATCCTTTCTTGCTGAGATCAGGCTGCTGAAGTTAGTTTCTGAAAAGGTTTGCTTTCCGAGTCCATATCTTCCCGTAGGAGTTAATGGACTGCCTCCATAAACTTTGGATTCGGTATTGGTCGTGTATAAATCGGCTCCGCCTTTTATTTCAGCATTCAGCCAACTGGTAAAATCATATTTGACGGAACCGTTCATGATAAAACGATCCCTGGAATCTTCATTAAGATTATACTTATTTCCCCAATATGGATTTATCTGACTGCCGGCACCGGGAAACCAGATCATGTTTCCATCCGCATTCGTTGCATTGCTAAATTCGCGGATATCTAATGACCTTGGAAGAAGGTACAACGTGTAAGCGCTGCTATTATCCCTTCCACCAATAGGCCTGTTGTTTGCCTTTGTATTACTGTATTGAACTTTCGTATCAGTTGTCCAACGATCATCATTGCCAAATCTTGTTACTGCTCTTGCCGTTAAATTTGTACGCGTTAATTTATTTTCAGGCACCATTCCTCTGTCTTCTAAGTATGTAAACGAGGTATAAACGGAACTTTGTTTGTACTGCTGTTGAAATGAAATACTATGATTTTGGGAAACACCCTGCTCCATATAATTCTCAACATTATCATAAATGGCGAGTGGAACAGATTGACCATTCCAATTAGTAACAGCCTGGCCGGTTGCCTTTGGCCCCCAACTGGTCGTTACATCGTTGACATAAATGCCGTCATTGCCCTGACCAAATGTATTCTGCATTTCAGGGTTTGTAAATATATTTTCAATGCCAATAGAAGAACTAACTGTAATGCCTAAACCATTTTGTTTCTTTCCAGATTTGGTGGTAATGAGGATAACACCATTGCCTGCCCGGGATCCGTAAAGTGCCGCGGCAGATGGCCCCTTCAATACCGAAAGGGTTTCAATATCTTCCGGATTAAGATCGGCAATACCATTACCCATATCCAGTGACCGGTTCCAATATCCATTATCAGGCGCGCCCGTAAAATTATCAATGGGTATTCCATCCACCACAATCAGTGGTTGATTACTTCCGGTTAACGAATTACTACCCCGCAAAATCATTTTAGAAGAGCCGGCAGGGCCATCACTGGAACGGATAACCTGCAACCCCGCAATTTTTCCCGAAAGTGCATTTGCCAGATTAGGTTCTTTTGCAGAAACCAGGGATTCACCTTTCAATTCCTGCACAGCATAACCCAAAGATTTTTTCTCCCTTTTTATCCCAAGAGCTGTTACGACAACGCCCGACATTTCTTTTGTATCTACTACCAGTTGAATAGTTGCCGAGCCCGTTTCATCTGGTGTAAATTCCTTTGTTTCAAACCCAACAGAACTAATAATGAGCGTGGCGCCCGGCGCAATAGCAATTTTAAAGACACCTTTCAGGTCAGATGAAACCTGGTTGGTCGTTCCTTTTTCTTTCACTGTTGCGCCTACCACAGGCTTGTTATCAACATCGTTGATGGTACCTGTAATTAATTTTTTTTCCTGTGCACTTACATCCAGAAAGCACACTACTGCAAAACACCCCAGCAGCAATCGGACGAGCAGACTTTTCATTGTCAGTTTAATTTATAGTTATAAAAATCAGAAACCCTTTAATTTTTTAGACCCTGCTTATTTTATTGTGTCATCACTCCACTTCCGTGATTCCTGTTCCGAATCATATCAAGTTCGTCATAATGTTCCATCACAAGGGCAGCCGCACCGATAAGCTCTGCCTGGTAACCCAATGATGAAATTTCTATTTCAGTATCCTTAGCGATTTTAGGAATACAATGTTCATTGACGGCTTGTTGGATCGGCGTGAGCCATAACCTACCTGCCACAGTGCCCCTGCCGCTCAATACAATCAGTTCAGGATTGAGCAAATGAATAAGAATAGCAACGCCTCTTCCAATATGGTAACCAGCTTCGGTCAGCAGATCAACGGCAAATTTGTCGCCCTTCACCGCCGCATCCATGATCGCTTCCGATGTTGTTTCAATATGGTCAAGTGATAAATTCTTAAGTATGGACAATTTACCTTGCTGTAAACCATGGATTGCTTTTTCAGCTATAGCTACCAGCGACGCTTCTGTTTCGAGACAGCCGCTTTTGCCGCAGCCGCACATTTTATTATTTGTAAAAAGGGAGATATGACTCAATTCACCGGCAAATCCATTATACCCTCTGAATAACTCGCCGTTCAGAATCATTCCGAGCCCAATCCCCCAGCCCACATTGATGACCATTGCATTTTGCTTGCCGATTACCGAACCGAATCTAAGCTCAGCAAGAGCAATTAAACTGGAGTCGTTATCTATCAAAACCGGAATTCCAACGACCGATTCGATGGTACTTACAATGCTGACGCCATTTTCTGTTTTCAGAAAAGAATGATTGATTCCTTTTATTACGTCAACAAAGCCGGGCATACCTATACCAATACCTGCGATTTTCTCTTTATCTATTCCCGTTGATTTTATATACTGATCAATATGATGAGCAAGCTGGTGAAGTGCATCCGGATTATTTGCTAATACTAATTCAAGCTTTTTAACCTCGCCTACGTAATTATTATTCATGTCCACCGCGACGATGCGAGTGATCATCTGATCCATAGACACTGATACGATATACATCAGGTCAGCCTTCAACGAGTACATCTGTGGGCGTCGGCCACCGGTGGAATTTGCATAACCTGTTTCCACTACAACCCCTTCATCTATTAATTCATTTAAAATTCTCGTGGTGAGGGGAAGACTTTTTTCAGTCAGCTCACTTAAGTCGGCGCAGGATAGCGCCTTGTTGAAGTAAAGATGCTTTGCAATAGCTCGTTTGTAAGCAGTTTGTTTGTCTAGCAATCCTGAAAAATTTCAACTAATATAGGTCAACTTTTTAAAAAACAACAAAAAGTTAATATTTATTTTATAAAAGTGGAACTATCATTTGTCAGTTTTTAGCAGCAATTTAGACTATTATCGATTTTTCAGGGCGAAATGCATCCTAAAAGCTGAAGACTATTCAAGACACACTTCCCATTTTTTTGGGGGCATCACTCGGAATTTGTTAGCCGTAAATATGCTGTTTTACGCTTTACCTGTTATTCCTGTTCTCCCTGTTGGCAAATTCTTATTCTTGATGAGTATTATTTGTGCAGCTATACTTACTGCTATTTCTTTTGTTGTCTTACTGAAAATATTCAGACCAACAGGTGCAAACACTTTGGCAAGCTTATCGTTGGATACTCCTTCGGCTTGCAATTCCGAAAAGAGTTTTTCATTCTTTTTTTCACTGCCCAATAATCCAAGGTATAAAAAATCTTTATTCAATAATTGTTGTAAAACGAGCTTGTCAGTCCTGTAGCCTATCGTCATTATAACTATAAAATCATTTGCATTGATGGTCATATTGCCTCCGATGGTGTTGTAATCAATAAAAAACTTTTCGTCAGCAAATAAATTCTGTTCAATTGTATTTAACTCGTTCCTGTCGTCATAAAGCTTAATATAAAACCCGAGAAAGTGCATGAGTTCAGACAATGCCAGACCCACATGGCCGCCCCCGATAATATGAACGACCGGTTTCTGATTTAAAGATTCAGTATAGTTCCAATCTGTCTCAGTCTTATAATGAAATCCTTTGACAGTTTCATCTGTAATTTTGACTCCTGCAGGGGAAAGATGAATAGTTTTATTTTCATTGTGCTTTTGTGCTTCGATTATTTTAGTGATGGTTGCTTTAGCGTTG
>JAICGN010000060.1 GCA_025923075.1 Chitinophagaceae bacterium | reverse complement strand
AGGTTAGTGGTGCAGCCAAGAGAAAATATGCAGAAACACCTTATGTTGCAAACGCAAATGCAGCCGCTTTTTTAAACAACAAGTATAATTATCGTGTTGTAGATATTCAGAATAATCCTGTCCCGTTTGCCAATGTCATGAATACCCGTGACAACGTTGGCACTTACACTGATATCAGGGGTAACTTCAACCTTGTTTCAAGTGATAGCGTATTGAACGTTCAGATCAAGTCGCTTGGTTATGTTTCTGATAATTACAAGCTCGTCCCATCCAGCCAGTCTTCAACGTTAGTATTAAAAGAAGATAATAATGCACCAAGGAAAGTCCTGGCTGCCAACCAAACTGTGGTTAGCAATGTTATAAAAAAAGACACTACGGAACTTGAAGAACCGGAAGTTGGCTGGGAATATTATAATACTTATGTGGTTAACAACATTCAATTACCGGATAAAATCAGGGAAAAAAGCAGACTCAGCAATGTTGAACTTAGCTTTGATATCGATAAAACAGGGCATCCCGCAAATATTAAAGTGACGAAATCATCTCAATGCAAAGAATGCGATGAAGAGGCGATCCGGCTGCTGAAAGAGGGGCCAAAATGGAAAAGAAAAGGGAAAAAATCGAAAACAAGTATCTCGATTGCTGTTGATCAAAAATGAGATGCCCTATATCATCTATTCCCCTACCTTTGTCGTCCTAAAATAATTGTCATCATGAAAAAAATCTTTCTATTCGCTATTGCTTCTTACTTATTTATTTACAGTGAAGCGCAGCAACTAAACACACCCCAACCCAGTCCAACAGCTAACATTAAACAGAATTTTGCATTATCAAACATTGAAATCTCCTATTCACGTCCCGGCGTAAAAGGCCGTAAAGTTTTTGGCGATCTGGTTCCCTACGGTAAAGTGTGGAGAACAGGCGCGAACAATGCGACTACTATCACTTTTGGCGAGGAAGTAATGATCGGCGGCAAAAAAGTCCCGGCAGGTAAATATGGCTTGCTTACGATCCCTGGCGAAAGCGAATGGACAATTATCATTTCAAAACAAACCAATGTAACCAGCCCTGCTGATTATAAGCAAGACCAGGATGTGGTGAGAGTACAGGCTAAACCAGCTACAATGCCTTTTTCTATTGAAACCTTTATGATAAATATCGATAATATCAAAAGCAATAGCTGCGAAATAGGCCTTGGATGGGACAATGTTTATACCGCTTTTGAAGTACAGGCTGATGTTGAGAGTAAAGTAATGGAGCAGATAAAAAATTCAATGGAAAAAGATAACAAGCCGTATTTTAGTGCAGCACTTTATTATATCGATAATGGAAAAGATCTGAATAAGGCTGTAGAGTGGTTAGACAAAGCATATGCTCAAAATCCTGAAGCATTCTGGGTACTGTATCAAAAAGCCCGTGCTCAGAAAATGCTTGGTAAAAAAACAGATGCGGTGGCCACCTCAAATAAATCAATTGACCTTGCAAAAAAAGCAAAGAACGATGATTATGTTGCTCTGAATGAAAAATTGCAAAAAGAAATGAAATAAGCTTCTTCCGAGTATACTTTAAAAACCCTGCTCATCAGGCAGGGTTTTTCTTTTTACCCATTATTGAGTTCAGCAAAATGGAAAACAGAATGACCCCAAATGCACCAATTGGGTTCAACCACAGAAATCCGAGCCCGATTATTTTTAGTTTAGCTGGAATATAAATTGCAAAAATCAATAACTGCGTTATCGCAGCGGCGTAGAATACAACTGAGCCATTGTTTATTCTCTTAAACATAAATGCCACAAGAAAGACGCCTAATATGGGCCCGTAAAAAATCGATCCAAGTTCATTCACTGTCTCAATTAGACTGTTACCGATGTTATATGAGTACATCGCCACAATAATACAAAATACACCCCATGCCAGGGTATACCACCTCGATAAATTGTATTCGTTTTCGCTTGTAATTATTTTTTTGGAGAAACGACGGTGAAAATCAACCATCGTACTGGAAGCAAGTGAATTAATCGCCGCTGCAATACTGCCCCATGAAGCAAGAAAAATTATAGCGATCAGCAGCCCGACCATTCCTACCGGCAGATTATCAACTACAAACCTGAGAAATATATAATTGGTATCATTACTATCACCTCCCACTTCTTTTGTTTGCATCCAGTTTTTTATTTTTCTCCGGATACTGTCAGATTTGTATTGCAGTTTGCTTAATTCATTGAAGTTATCGTCCTTTTGTAGTTCAGATTGTGCACTTGTAAATGATATTACGGTCGCTGTTTTTTGTTTTGCTATTTCATCATAAGCATTTTTGGCAACAGCAAGTGAATCTTTATAAGATGAATTTTCCAGTTTGACGAGTTGCGATTCATTAAAAAATACCGGGGCACTATTAAACTGGTAAAATGTAAATACCAAAGCGCCGATCAAGAGAATTGCGAATTGCATGGGCACTTTTACAATGCCATTCATTAACAATCCTACCCTGCTTTCTGTTAGTGATTTTGCAGTGAGATAGCGACCCACCTGGCTTTGATCTGTTCCAAAATATGATAAGGCAAGAAAGAATCCCCCAATGATGCCGCTCCAGATATTGTATTTATCTCCCCAGTCAAAACCATTGCCTTTTTCAAAGCCAGTTGTTATCACATTCAGTCTTCCAAGTTTGCCACTTACTTGCAAGGCATCTGTAAAGCCAACATCCTTCGGCAGCATGTGAACGACCATATAAGCCGCTAAAAACATTCCCACAAAAATGATGATGAGCTGCAGCCGCTGGGTATACGCAACGGCCTTTGCTCCGCCTGATAATGTGTAAATAATCAGCAACCCGCCCATGAATAAATTTGTCCAATAGATATTCCACCCAAATAAGGAAGAAAGAATGATTGATGGCGCAAAAACACTAATCCCTGTTGATACGCCCCTGGATAATAAAAACAACAAGGATGTCAGTGTTCTTGTTTTACCATCAAAACGGTTTTCCAAATATTCGTAAGCTGTATAGACCTTTAGCTTACTGAAAATGGGAACAAAGAAGATACAGATGACAACCATTGCCAGTGGCAATCCAAAATAGTACTGGACAAACCGCATTCCATCTGTATATGCCTGTCCGGGTGCTGAAAGAAATGTGATAGCACTGGCCTGGGTACCCATTATACTTAACAACACCAATCCCCATGGTAAGCTCCTGTTGGCAAGTATGTATCCATCAAGGTTGTGAGTTGTCCGGCTTTTATATAAGCCATAAGCAATGATGCCCGTTAAGGTAACTGCCAGTATTATCCAATCGATTTGGGTCATGAAAATGCTTTGGTAAAAATGCTAAACAGGATGATCAGCAGGACAAGAAAAACAAGAACAAATACATACCATTGATTCCATGATTTGAACAGAGGTACTTTATTGGTGTCATCTTGCATCATTGCTTATTTATGCTAATTACTTTTTCTAATTAATCCTGAAACCAAAAGACCCAGTGCCAACCCAATCACTAATCCAAGCGGCACCTTTTTAATAAATAATCCGATCACGAGCCCAAGTACCACCGTTACAACCACAGCTATCGTTCTTCTTGTATTACTTTCTGAGCTATTCATTAAAATGCTTTTTTCCTGTTTAAAGCTATAAGGTTTGCTAACAGGCGATATGCACCTGGCACACCTGCGGGCAATTCTCTGAAAAAAACAAGCCCGGTATATGTAAAATATCCACGACCGTATTTTGCGATCAATAAACTTCCATCATCAGGCTTTTCGCCGGGGTCATTCATTGCGAGAATTTTTTCAAACTTACCTGTGGTATCCGCCGCATCATAAATACTTCTTTCCTGTATCCAGCCTTCAAAATCATCCTGGCTGATTTTATTAGGAAAGTTCAGCACGGGATGCTCAGGTTTTAAAAAAGTAACAGGCGCGTTTTCATCGGTAACCCGGTTTCTTGTTATTGTAAAATCATAAGGACCAATTTTTGATCTTACATTACTGATAAAATTGTTGGTATTATATTGTACGATTAAGTTACCGCCCTGCTCAACGTACTTCATCAATTTGTCGTAATAGCTACCAATCCAGTCAAGCGTGTTATAAGCTCTGACTCCAACAATGATTGCATCGAATTTATCAAGCGGGTTTTTTGAAATTTCTTTTAGATTGAGCCGGTTTACTTCATACCCCATTTGCTCCAACGCTTCAGGTACTTTATCACCTGCGCCGACTATATAGCCGATCTTTTTACCATAAGTTTTCACATTCAGAACTTTCAAAGATACTTCAGCGTCATGAAAATAATTAATAGGCGGTATGTGATCGTATTTGATCTCATGCCTGTCACTTTTGATCAGGTTATTGCCCGAAGTATCTGTTACAGCAATTAATATCGTTTTTGACGTCGTGATATTCTTACTGAGGTAATTGAATCCTAAGACCTGGTTCTTTGAGTTAACACGAATGCGTTGCGAACTGAAAGAAACATTTGGGGCAGGTTTCATGTCAATTGCTGACAGTGCAAGAATTTTTCCGGTAAAATCCTTTTTTAACCCCTTCAGCGAGACGCTGCCATTTGCTGTATCATTTCCATTCATAACGATCTTCAGGTCTTCTGACGGAGTAATCAGTACAGGTGGAACAACTACCAACGGCCAATATAATTCCCCCCGTACCGGGTCGGTAAATCTATATTTCACTGCTCTTGAAAAATTAAAATCTTCCCCTTCAATATTTGCTTTCACATTGACAATATAACCCGGCTGCACGTCAGGGATACCAATCTTTGTTTGATCATTTACATTAAAGTATCCTTGTTCCATTTTATTCTCAAGCCAATACGGTTGAGTGATTGGCTTTGTAGCCGGAACGAAAAATGTTTTATTAAAATTCAAATTGCGGTTCCTTGTTAATGGCAAATTCATTAATGAATCATACCCATCAACGGAAAAGCCTTTGATGGTCGCATTTACTCCCAGCCTGTTATTGAATTGAAAATTGAACCGTATAGAATCAGTTTGCACGGCAAATTGTTCATTTGTAAAAACATCTATCCACATTCCGCTGCACTGTTCGATCAGACGCAGGGTTTCTTCCTGTTTCTTACTCTTCCAGTTATTGGCTGGCATCGCTTCCAGCGCTTTGTATAATTGAACCAGTCCTTTTACAGATTTTTCGGGATGCAAAAAATCAAATGATGAAGCAAGAGCAGTTACCATTTTTTCTATCACTTCACCTCCTGCAATCTTTCTCCAACTAATATCTATTCCCTCCAATAACTCATTGTTAGGCTGGTCGCCTTTTGTTGCAGTAAAGTACTCCAGTGCTTCTCCTCTTCCGGCAGGCACACCAAAGCCCTGGCTTTTATGCTGGCTGCGGCTCTCCGCTGCAATTTCTCCATAGCTTTTTCCCAGCAATGGATTGTAACCGCCGACATCTAATTTATACTGGTCTTCTCTTTGTGTATTGGTATTCCCAAAATTAAACGTGTTCCAAAGTATTCTTTTTACCTGCCATGGCTGTACATATTTCAATTGCTCAATGAAACGCGTTGGATCAGCAGCGGCGGCGAAAGCTTCATTTGCTAAGATCGCTGACGCTGTATGATGTCCGTGCCCGCCTTCACCCGAAGTGGGGAATCGTGTAATAATCACATCAGGCTGGAATTTTCGAACAACCCACACAACATCACTAAGGATTTTTTCTTTATCCCATTTTGTAAATGTTTCTTCCGGGTTTTTGGAATAGCCAAAATCAAATGCACGGGTAAAAAATTGTTCCCCGCCATCAATCCTTCGGGCGGATAATAACTCCTGTGTTCGTATCAATCCAAGATCGATGCCCTGTTCATCACCGATCAGGTTTTGTCCCCCGTCACCTCTTGTCATTGATAAATACCCTGTCCGGTATAGTTTATCTTTCGACAGGTAAGCGATCAGTCTTGTATTTTCATCATCCGGATGAGCTGCAACATACAATACCGATCCCAGAACATTCAACTTGCGGATAGCAAGATAGACTTCAGCAGATGTCCATGTTTGTGGCGATTGCGAGAAGAGGTTGAAAGATAAAATAAGGATAAAGCTGAGAGTAAACGTTTTTTTCATCCGGCAAAATTATTCAGCGAATATAAGCGTTGTTGAGAATGTCTCTTACCCGGTTATAAAAAAGACCCGGGGCATAGAGAATTGCTTTCCCATTTCGCAGATTTTTAATAGTTAATTAACGCAATTATTGACCCACGAGAAAAACCGCATTGCAAAACATCAATTTTCCATTTTCCCAAAAATTTCGGAACAATAGATTATCGGCCAGGTAGATAATCTTGCCGCCGCCCATATCCTGTACGCCGAAAACCAATGCATCGTTCAATTTGTCTTTCACAGATGAGCCGACAAAACCAGAAACCTGGCTGTCCTTTTTTAGCACGCCGACATTCCATCCGCCATCTTTGATAAATTCGTATAAAGCGTCATCTTGTTTCAATGTGTAATAAAAATTCGGATAGCCAAATGCCAGTGGATGTGTATTATCAATTTGCACTTTGAATATTGAGCCCGGAATATTTGATCTAAGGGTTTCTCTTTCTCTTTCTTCATAAACCTGTAATGCTGCATAAGGATCTTTTTTATCGCTGTCGTCCGCTTTTTTTGATTTTATCGCCCAATCAGTTTTTGCCAACTGTGCCACGGCACTTTCGAACGCAACTAATCTTCCTCCTTTACTGATCCAATCTTTAAGTTGATCGGTTGAAGGTTTTTCCGTAAGAAAACGGTAATTACCGGAAGGCATGATCATAACATCAAACTCGCGCCAGTTAATCCTGCCGAAATCATTTGCATTGACCAGTGTGACCGGGTAGTCAATTGCCTGCTCAAAGAAATTCCATACTTCACCTGCAGCGTTTGAACCAACACCTTCACCGGTTAATAGTGCCACCCGAGGTGCTTTCATGAAATGAATTTTGCTACTGCCAAAATCAAATCCTTTATCCACAAATCCTGTAGTTATAACATTTACCTTCACATTATTTGCATTGCAAATTTGATTAATGATTGATGCAAGCGAGCTGCCGAATTTTTCATTCCCCTTTTTAATAATAATCAGAGACCCACGATTAAATTGCTGCCCATTAATTTCAAAAGGAGCTTCTGAAAAACGAACTTTCACCCCTTCCTTAAACAAGTTGGTCAACGCTTTGACACTTTGCAAGCCCTGCCAGCGGATAACATAACCGTAAGCATCGGTGACATTGTTTGAAACTGTTGGTGGTTTTGTTCCCGCGGCTGATTGAAGTTTTGTTTTTGAACCATATGTTCTCAACCCGTACGCATAAGGTAACGACCAGGCCGTAATATCGTAAGTGTTAGAATCAACCAATTTACTTTTAGGCTCAAACAATACTTTAACCATCGCCGACTTTGGTTGCTGTGAATGAACCATAAGATCGCTTCCGTCAATAGTGAATACCTCATCCTTCCCGGAGAAATAATTGTAACCCTGGATCGTCCCCTTTGTACTTCCACCGGCAAACTCATATTGAATTCCATTTTTATCAAGCAGGGTCGCTAACGCATTTATCCGCTGTTTATCAGCTTCGCTATTTTTTACAACATACGTTTTATACTCGCCCACACCCGTGCTAACTGCATCGTTAAAGAATTTCCTGAATTCTTTAACTAATCTTGACGCATTGATTGACGAAACTTCAATAGTACTCAGACCAGTTGTGTGATGATGAGTGGCACGGTCTAGCAATGTCAATGTATCTCCCTCATCAGTTAATGCACCCAATCCTCCCGCTGGTCCGCCGCCTTGCTCATAAGTCATCCCAATGGCCCCATTATATACCGGATAGGTGTCTCCATAGCTGGGGTAAAAAAGATCAAACACTTCTTTTGTAAAATATAACCAGCCATTAGCATCAAAATATTTTGCATGATTCTTCCCTATCGTAACCTGGAAATCTCTTTGCCATTGTGTAATTACTTCATGAAAGGGTTGAGCAGCCGGAGCGAAATAATAAGGATTATTTATTCCCTGCTCATGGAAATCAACATGCACATGGGGC
This sequence comes from Chitinophagaceae bacterium, assembly GCA_025923075.1. Lineage (GTDB taxonomy): Bacteria > Bacteroidota > Bacteroidia > Chitinophagales > Chitinophagaceae > VBAS01. The sequence continues at coordinate 19,461 of JAICGN010000060.1, read as the reverse complement.
AACCACTGATTATACAGTTTCATTCGTTGCTGGCTTTCGACCTGTGTTTGCCATGCCCAATCGCGGTTAAGATCAAAATTGTAATGATTGGTTCTACCACCCGGCCATGGTTCACGATGCTCTCTTGCACTCAATAATGGGTTCATGTTTTTGCCAACAATGGAATTAAACCAATTAACATACCTGTCGCGACCATCCGGGTTGATGCACGGGTCAATAACCACAACCGTATTTTTCAACCATGCTTTTGTTCTTGTATTGGAAGGATCAACCAATGCCCATGCGGTCATCATGGCTGCCTCCGATGACGAGGTTTCATTACCATGCACATTATAACTTAACCAAACAATACCAGGAACATTTTCTTCCACTGGTGCCGCCTTGTCATTTGAAATGTTTGCAAGCCGCAAATTGTTTAGCCTTATCGGTTCAAGCCTGCTTATATTATCCGCAGAAGAAATAAAAGCAAGAAGTAATGGCCGTCCTTCATTTGTTTGACCGTATTCTTCCAGCTTCAAAGTTGCCGATGCATTTGCAGCTATGTGTTGAAAGTAGTTTACGATTTTCCAGTGTGGTGTATAGCGGGTACCAATTTTATATCCCAAAAACTCATCAGGTGATCTCAGTTGTGCGTTTGAAGAAATAGAAATGAATAGTGTAATTCCAAACAAAAGCTTTTTGTACATGAATTATAATTTGAACAGGCAATTTATGAAAGAGTATTCAATTAAAGGCGGCCGTAAAAAAGTCTTCCCATTACTGAAAAGACTTTTGATTTTTGATTTTTGACGTTCAACTTTAATTACTGCTGCACTTCCATCATCGGTACGGTAGGTGCCGCTTTGGATACTTGTTCTTTAGTATTGAATTTTAAATTGTGCAGTTCGAATACCAGGGAAGTATAATAATAGCCGCCATTAAATCCAAATTGCGTAGCATTACGGCTATATACAAAACGACCTTCTCCTGTATTACCAAAATTTTTCAGCTTATCAGGATAGGTGTCAGCTAAATTATTAGCGCCAATAGTGATGTTGGCAAAATTTGCCAGTTTATAGCTTATGCTTGCATCGGTCACTGTTTTTGGACTAAAAAATTCATCCAAAGCAGGATTGCCCGGGTCCCGTGTTGCCACCTTTCCAAAACGTGTACTGCGCACGTTGAATGTCAATTTTGAAACCCTATAATTAAAGTTGATCGATATTTTATGTCTTGGCTGCGCCTCTTCAACGCGTCCTTTTTCATCACGGGCAAATAAGCGGGCCTGCAATGCAGGGTCTGTAATGGTGCTTACATCGGCTTCGCCTTGTACAGTTGTTTTATTAAAATTAGCAGCTGCGGTTACGGCGAGCTGCCCGTTGCCAAGTTTATCAGCAAATGATATTACTGCGTCGATTCCTTCGGTTCTTGTATCAATTGCATTCGTAAAAAATATTACTGCACTCACATCATTGAGTTCAGGATACTGACTCAGGATATTGTCTACAGCAGGGGATTCAGGAGCACCGAATCTCCTGAACGAAGAGCTCAATACGATTCTCTCATCAATATCAATAAGATATCCGTCTACAGTTATGCTGACTTTATTTTTAGCGAGTTTGCTTGTTAAACCAATACTGTAATTGGTAGACGTTTCGGCATCAAGACTTGGAATACCGAATGCCTGGGCTACAAGACTGTTATTACGGAATGTTCCCTGCTGGAATGGCTGTAATCCCGAACTTGTTTGAATGAACACTGTACTGATCGCGCTAAAATATCGTTGATGCATTGAAGGAGCCCTGAATCCGTTACTTACTGCCCCGCGAACAGCAAGTTGTGTGAAGAATTGGTACCGAAAGGCAAACTTGCCCGCCAGGCTTGATCCGTAATCATCGTAATGCTCATAACGACCAGCAGCATTTAAAAGAAGTTTTTCTGAAATGTCGGTTTCGATATCAACATAACCACCAAGGACATCTCTTTTTTCATCGACCGCATTTGCTGGCTGGAAACCCGGGAACACCTGTGCACCACCTACCTTTCCCGATGAAGGTGCATAATTTAGATAAGAAGCTTCTTCACCTGCTTCTATAGAATAATTATCCGTACGATACTCAGCTCCGGCTGCAAGATTAAAAGATTTCAATCCGATTTGTTCTCCAAAATCCCGTGAGATGTTTACATTAGTTGTGTACTGCCTGAATAATAGTTTGCCAGCATAAAAATCTGTTGGTGCTGTTTCTTTCAGCGCAAACTGAGAGGCGTTATTTGAGTTTGTTACATCAAAACGGAAGGTGTTGCCGCCAATAGCCTGGCTAATATCCCAATTCCAGTTATTGCCGAGTTTTCCTTCAAGACCGCCGGTGATATATTTATCTCGAATGATCGAATTAACTTCCGGAAGAAAGCCATCAGGATATAACTCAGCGATCACCTGTGATGTTTGTTTTGGATAACGATAAAAACCGGCGGCTTTGCCATCCCTGTAATTATAACCGGCCGTTAAAAGGAATTGCAGGTTCTTTTTAAATGGATAACCCATATTTACCAAAACGCCGTAATTATTTACTCTGGAATTTCCAATATGCATATTATTCTTTCTGCTAAAACCTCGCTGAGCAATTATTTGTTCATCGAGCGGTACATCCGAAGTGTAAACAGTGCCGGTATAATCACCCGAGCGGTTTGTCGGGTCGCGACGACGAATGTCTCCTGAGATATTAAAGTAACCACCTTTTTTTCCCAATCTCATTCCTTTATTCAGCCCTATTTGCTGCACTTCTCCATCGCCTGCATATTGCTTGCCCCAATGCGCATATAGTGTTGTTCCAGTTGAACTTTTTTTAGTGACAATATTTATCACGCCCGCAATTGCATCTGAGCCATATTGAGATGAGGCTCCATCGCGCAATACTTCCACTCTTTCAATTGAAGCGGCCGGAATTGCATTAAGATCAGTGCCAACAGAACCGCGGCCAATTGTTCCATTTACATTTAGTAATGCCGTATTATATCTTCTTTTACCATTTACTAAAACCAGCGTTTGATCCGGACCCAAACCACGGATCGTTGCAGGATCAATATGATCAGTACCATCAGCAACCGTTTGCCGGCTCGAATTATAAGAAGGTGCAACAAAATTTATCATTTGTGTTGGTTCTACCTGCCCGGTAAGATTTAGTTCACGACTTGTAATTACATCAACCGGCACCGGTGTTTGCGTACTCGATCTCGTTGCAGCTGAACGTGAGCCAACAACGATCACTCTGTTCAAATCGCCGGAGTTTTGCATATCAAAATTATTTTCGGAGACAGATCCCGGCGCTACTGTAATCTGTTTCCGCTGTGTTATTACACCAACATAGCTTACAACTAACGTATAATTACCGGGAGCAACTTTTAATTCATAATTTCCACTTGCATCACTTATCGTTCCTCGTTTTGTCCCATCCAACATAACGGAGGCACCGGCCATTGGCAACCCATTCGCATCTTTTACCGTACCACGGATTGCAGCCGTTTGAGCCATTGCCTGGATGGTTAGAAAAAAACAAATAAATAAAAGTCCATAATTTCTTAATTGCAGGCTAAGGTTTTTTTTAATCATATGCAGTTGTTTAAATGAAAAATAGCAGGACAAGAGTAAAAAAGGGGTCTTCAAAGAATATACCGGCGAGTAAAATAAAGATAAAGATTTTAAGATAAAAAACGCTGAAGTATTTACCTTGCGTTAAGAAAGTCATTCATGATGAAAAAAATTATTTTTTTAGTTTTTATAACCTCGCTGTTCTATTTAGGATGTAACACAACAAAGACAGCAACCACACTTGTTGATCAATTTAATTATGAAGTTCAGAAAAAGATTGTTTGTGAAAATGGAGCTGTAGTTTCTGCACACCCGCTGGCTAGTAAAGTTGGTGTAGCTATTCTAAAAATGGGCGGTAATGCAGTGGATGCTGCAATTGCAACACAACTGGCTCTTGCAGTTGTTTATCCCAATGCAGGTAATCTGGGTGGTGGAGGTTTTATGGTGGCAAGATTAAAAGATGGAAAACTTGTTGCAATTGATTATAGGGAAAAAGCCCCGGGAAATGCGCATCGAGATATGTACCTTAATCCCGCCGGCGAACCCCAATTGGAATTAAGTCAGTATGGTCATCTTTCAGCCGGCGTGCCGGGAACTGTATCCGGCTTATTTGAATCCCGTAAATATGCAACGCTTTCTTTTGACAAACTAATTCAACCGGCGATTGACCTTGCTGAAAAAGGGTTCGCCATTTCTGAACGTGATGCAAAAGCATATAATGCACTGAAAGATGATTTTTTAAAATACAGTACACAGACACCCGCATTTGTAAAAGATAACTTATGGAAAGGCGGTGATACGCTTATTCAAAAAGATCTCGCTGAAACGTTGAAACGGATTAAAAGAAAAGGATCAAAGGGTTTTTATGAAGGTGAAACGGCGAGACTGATAGTTGAAGAAATGAAAAGAGGAAAGGGAATTATTACGCTGGAAGATCTAAAAAATTACAAGGCCGCATCACGGGAGCCACACGTTTTTGAGTACAAAGGATATAAAATTGTTGGCATGCCGATGCCAAGCAGCGGTGGTTTGCTTGTACACCAAATGATGAAGATGATAGAGGATAAACCGATTGCTTCCTATGGGTTTCATTCACCGGAAGCTGTACAGTTAATGGTAGAGGCAGAGAGAAGAGCTTATGCAGACAGGGCACAATTCATGGGCGACGCGGATTTTTATAAAGTACCCGTCTCAACACTTACAAGTGACAAATATTTAAAAGAACGAATGGCTGATTTTGTTCCCGGAAAAGCAAGCAACAGCGAACAAATAAAACCCGGCGAAATTCCTGCAATAGAAAGCGAAGAAACAACTCATTTGAGTGTAATTGATAAAAGTGGAAATGCCGTTGCAGTTACTACAACGCTGAATAATTCTTATGGCAGCAAGACTGTTGTAGGAGGCGCTGGTTTCCTATTAAACGATGAAATGGATGACTTCAGTGTAAAACCCGGCGTACCGAATATGTATGGGGCTATTGGCGCAGAAGCCAATGCTATAATGCCGGGCAAAAGAATGCTGAGCTCAATGACCCCGACCATTGTCCTAAAAGACGGATCGCCCTATTTGATTATAGGAACACCAGGTGGCACCACGATTCCAACCTCAGTTTTTCAAACAATAGTAAACATCATTGAGTTTAATATGAGCACTGAAGATGCTGTGTGGAAGCCAAAATTTCATCACCAGTGGTTGCCTGATGAAGTATATTTAGAAAAAAACTTTCCTCCTGCAACAAAAAAATCACTTGAGGGAATGGGTTATAAAATTGTTGAAAGAAACGGCATTGGCAGAACCGAAGTGATCAAAATCCTGTCAAATAAAAAGTTTGAGGCAGTTGCGGACAATCGTGGTGATGATACTGCCGAAGGCTGGTGAATTGAATTAATAATTCATAATTAAGAATTACTAATGAGTTTGGGGAAAGAATATTTATCAACTGTTATCAAAAGACTTAAGTATTATAAGGAGCTTGGTGAAAAAACTTTCGAGCAATTGGAAGAAAAAGATTTTCATCTTCTTCCCACATCTGAGTCAAACTCGATCGCTGTTATTGTTCAGCATTTATCCGGGAATATGCTTAGCCGCTTCACCAATTTCTTAACCGAAGACGGGGAAAAGGAATGGCGGCAACGCGATGATGAGTTTGAAATCCATGACTTTTCAAAACAACAAATAATCGATATTTGGAATAAAGGCTGGGAATGTTGTTTTGATGCGTTAGAGTCTTTAACTGAAAATGATTTATTGACGATAATTTACATTCGTAAAGAACCGCTTACAGTGGTTGATGCCATCAACCGGCAATTAGCCCACTATCCTTATCATATTGGCCAGATAATTTATATTGGACGAATGATAAAAAATAAGGATTGGAAGAATCTTTCGATACCAAAAGGGCAGTCATCACAATATAATAGCGGAAACCAGCTAAAAGACCCCGCCAGGAAGTATTAGTCAACTTGTGTTGTTGTTACTCAAAGAATTAAAACTTCTTTTGTCTCTTTTTTGAGTCCGCTATTTGACTGGCCGGATTTAATTTCTATTTTTACGACCCTTTAAGTCCAGTCTGCCTTTCCTGTGGGCAAAATCCTTTCTTAAAACCACCACAATCTTAATTCAGTAAAAAACGACCATGAAAATTTTACTCATTGTTATTACCCTATTGTCCAGTTTTTCAGTAAACAGCCAGGTTGAGTATGGCTTTTTTGCCGGTCCACAGCTTACAGGTGTTCGCTATACTATCGATGGTAAAAAACAGGAAAGCTCCCTAAAGATTGGGGTTAATGCCGGTTTCCAGATGAAAGTGCCATTCGAAAACAGGCTGAGTTTTGCTCCCTCTATCATGTATAATCTTCGTGGATATAAAGTAAAGTTTGATAGTCCTACTTTTCCACCCGATTCTTCGGCCATTGATAACAACACAAGTTTTCATACCATAGAGGTTGCCTTTTTATTACAACATGATTTCAATTTACAGCCCGGCCATTATTTTATTCGTTTTGGTCCCTCACTTGATTTTGCTCTTTTTGGCAATGAAAAATTTAATACGAATACCAATGGTTTTGTAGACAGGAAAATGACATTCAGCTTTAGTGAATACGGGCGTTACCTTGCTTCTGCAATTCTTCAATTCGGCTTTGAGGCTAAAAACGGTTTGTTTATCTATGGCCACTACAATTATAGCCTTACCACAATGAACAATCAAGATTTAGGTCCGGGCATTGGAAACAGGGCCGGCGGTATAACTATCGGGAAGTATCTCAAAAGAAATAAAGTAGCAATAGATACCAAAAACATGCAGTAATAGTCCCATATTTAACATTTGCCTCTCACCATTTGCTGAGCCTCTTTCTGACCTTTGGTACTTAATTTGCCTTACGGGGGACTAATGGTTATTTTTACAATCTAAAGCCCTACTTCTGAAGACCTTCAAGAAAATACTCAAATGGGTTTTGCTTTCACTGCTATTTCTAATTATAGCGGGATGGATCTTTATTCAAACAGACCGGGGACAAAATGTTGTGGCCCGGGCGGTCACAAACAGGCTATCAAAGGACCTGAAAAGTAAGATCTCCATTAAGCACGTGAGCTTTTCTTTTTTTGATAAAATGAATCTTGAAGGGGTGATTATTGAAGATCAGAAAAATGATACGCTGCTTTCCGCAGGCAAAATGCAGGTGCGTATTACAGATTGGTTTTTTTTTAAAGACAAGATTGTACTTCATTATATAGAGTTGGGTGATGCGGTTGTTCATCTTAATCGTGTCGATTCTGTATGGAATTACCAATACCTTGTCGATTACTTTTCCGGCGGCGAATCTTCGACCGCTAAAAAGAAAGGGGTGGAATTGGATTTTAAAAAAGTCAAATTCAACAACGTTACGATTATAAAGAAAGATGCATGGCGGGGCGAAGACATTCAATTGCGACTTACGGCGATGGATGTGGACGCTGATGAGATAGATGTTAATGCAAAAAAGATCGCAGTCAACTCTCTCGATTTGGTCGATCCGCTTTTTATTATTAATAACTATACCGGTAAAAAACCCAAAAAAATAAAAGTCATAAATAATGAGGAGGAAATCATCGGTGAAGAAAAAATCGATTCAGCGCTAAAATGGAATGCTGAAGGATGGGCAATGCATATAAATAAGATAAATATTACGAACGGCGATTTCAAAAACATAAAGCAGATCGAAGGTTTATACAATGATTTCTTTGATGGAAGAAATATTGATTTTGCTGCTATCAATGGCAGTTTTACTAATATCACCCTTCATAAGGATACTTTAACCACATCCGTAAAGCTAAGCACCAAAGAAAGAAGTGGTTTCGAGGTCAGGTCGATGGTAGCCGACGCTAAACTTACTCCCAATGAAATGTCCTTCGATAACCTTGAAATCAAAACCAACAACAGCATTATTCGTGATTATTTCAGCATGAAGTATGAAGATTTTAGTGACATGAGTTCGTTCATCACTAAAATAAGAATGCAGGCTCGCTTTGAGGATGCCGAAATAGACAGCGACGATATCGCTTTTTTTGCCCCGGCGGCTAGAACATGGAACAAGAAAATCAAGATCAGCGGTCTTGCAAGAGGTACAGTTGATGATATTTTTGGTAGTGAAATGTCAATACAGGCCGGAAGTAATACTTACTTAAATGGTGATATAAGCCTGACCGGTCTTCCTGATATTAGCAAAACGTTTATCGATTTTAAGGCAAACAGTTTTCGTACTACTTATGGTGACGCTGCAACTTTTTTACCGGGCATAAGAAAAATAACAACACCAAGGTTACAAAGCATTTCTTATTTGGATTTTAATGGAAGCTTTACGGGTTTTATCAAAGACTTTGTTACGTATGGCACCATCCGGACAAATCTTGGGACGATCACAAGTGACCTGAACATGAAATTACCTGAAGGCAAAGAACCTTTCTATTCAGGAAATATCGCATCAAAAAATTTCGATCTTGGTCGATTTATTAATAACCCGCAGATTGGAACTATTTCATTTGCCGGCCAGGTTAAAGGCAGGGGCTTCAAATGGAATTCCATTTCTGCAGATGTTGATGGTGACATTCACCAGCTTGTGTATAATAACTATCATTATGAAAATATCAAAGCCAAAGGATCATTAAGTAAAAAAATCTTCAATGGTGATTTTTCTATAAAAGACACTAATGCTGTTGCCTCACTGCATGGCATTGTTGATTTAAGCGGTAAAATTCCCCGCTTCAATTTTGTTGCTGATGTAGATACCTTAAACTTGAAACCATTGAATTTATTAAAAGAGAATTTTTCTTTCAGGGGAAACCTGGATTTCAATTTTTCAGGCGACAATATTGATAACTTTCTTGGTAATGCCAGTATCAGCAATGCAACCGTTACTAAAGATGGCCGGTCAGTTCAACTTGATTCTTTTCTTATCAATTCAGAATTTATTGACGGCACCAAACATCTTACAGTGCAATCCAATGAACTGGAAGGCAACATCAACGGGGATTTTTCATTAAAGGATCTGCCTGAAACCTTTAAGCTTTTTCTGAATAAATATTATCCTGCCTATATTAAAGAACCCTCAAGAATGATCCGTCCACAGGCATTTAATTTTTCTGTAAAAACGAACTATGTGTCTGATCTTCTAAATCTATTTGATACAAGTTTACAGGGATTTAACAATAGTACGATAACTGGACGGCTTGATACCCGGCGCAACCAATTAGAGCTGGATACGGAAGTTCCGGCTTTTGCCTATAAGCAATACGAATTTCAAAACGTAAAGATCAATGGCAAGGGAACATTTCAACATCTCGCATTAACTACGATGATCGATCATTTAAAAGTAACAGACAGCCTGAGCTTTCCATTTACACAAATTGACCTGTTTGCAAGAAATGATTCCACGAATATTAAATTAGTAACAGAAAGTGATAATAAAAACATATCCGGCGGATCGATCAGTGCGCTGGTCAGAACCTTCAATGATGGATTAGCGATAAAATTTGATACATCCAATTTTGTGTTGAATGGCAAGCGATGGGCAATTGAAGAAAATGGTGAGCTTGAACTGCGATCAAACCAGGTATCACATGGCGAAATTGTATTAAAAGAAGGAAACCAGGAGATCAGGATAAGAACAGAACCTTCTTCTACCGGTGATTGGAATGATATTAAGGTCGGATTGAAGAATTTTAATATCGGTGATGTAACTACATTTCTTGTAAAAACGAATAAAATCGAGGGAGTGATATCGGGAGATATCACTGTCGAAGACCCGGTAAAGACTTTCAATGTAACATCGGATGTTCAAACTGACCAGCTGCGCATAGACAATGACAGTATTGGACAAATAAGAGCTCATGTTTTTTATAATAATAAAACGGGAAATCTTATTGCGAATGGCAAAACTGTCAACCCTGATCAAAAGCTCGATTTCGATCTGAACCTTTTTCTGAAAAACCTGGCAACAAATAAGGAAGATGTAATTACGATAACACCTGAAAGGTATCCCATAAAAATAGTTGAGCGTTTTATCGGCACACTATTTACTAACCTGGATGGTTTTGCTACCGGGCCATTCAGAATTATCGGTAAGGGAGCAAATGCAAAATATATTGGCAAAATGAAGCTTGAAGATGCCGGTCTCAAAGTCAATTTTACCCAGTGTTATTATAAATTATCTGATGGAGAAATAAACTTCACGGAAGATGGACTTGACCTTGGAAGACTAACCCTGATTGATACCGTAACAAATAACACTGCTACATTAACGGAAGGCGTTATAACACATAAGGCATGGCGCAATATGGTGTATGATATACGAGCAGAAGTTGATGACGAGCCCATGCTTTTACTCAATACAACCCGCAAAGACAACAGCAGTTTTTATGGCTATGCTGCTGGTACTGGTTCATTTGCACTGACCGGACCGCAATCAAACATGCGGATGAAGATAATTGCCAAGGCATCTGAAACTGATAGCTCTTATATCACTATTCCTAATACAACAGGAAGAGAAAGCGGGACCGCTGATTTTATGATTGAAAGAAAATACGGACGAGAGCTAACCGATTCAATAACCCGAAGCAATGAAACGGATCTTACCTATGATATTGATATAACAGGCAATCCAAGGGTAAATGTAAAAGTTGTGATAGACGAGTTGACAAATGATGAAATTCGCGGAAGAGGTGAAGGTAACCTCAGAATTATTTCGGGTACATCAGAAAAAATGACGATGCGTGGACGTTTTGACATCAATGATGGAGTTTACAATTTCAGCTTCCAATCATTTTTCAAAAAACCTTTTATATTAGAAAAAAGTGCAAATAATTTCATTGAATGGACCGGCGATCCATTTCACCCGATCGTAAATATTGAAGCTATTTATAAAACGGAGAAAAAGGTTGATTTCGCCCCTTTGTTGGCCGGGTTCAATATCTCTTCCTTCAGGGATTATGTATATGTAATTGCAAAACTGAGAGGGGATCTTTTCAAACCGGATATCACTTTTGCAATCGACTTTCCTCCGGAAAGTCTTCCGAAAAAAGACGCCGTTGTTGCAATTACATTAGACAGAGTTTTATTAACCGATGAAGATGAATTAAACAAACAAGTGGCATTCCTTGTTGTATTTAACAACTTTGCACCTTCTGATGTCAATTCATCATTAGGCCTAACTTCAGGTGTTGATATTTTTGTCAACAGCATTTCTGATTTCCTATCTGGCCAGATCAATGGCGTTTTGAATAATATATTATCAAACAAATTAAAAATTCCGGGTTTATACGTAAACTTTTCAGGCTCGCTTTATAATCCGAACCCTTTTGGCGAAGCCAATAGTACCTTTAATTATGACAGAACTAACCTGAATCTTGCAGTAGGCAAAACATTATTTAACAACCGTGTTGTGTTAACATTTGAGGGCAATTATGATGTGCCTTTTCAATCCTCAACTTCCACGCAGGTAAGTAGTGACCTTCTAACCAATTTCACTACCGAGTTTCTTTTAAATCAAAGCGGAACTATTCGTGCAACTATTTTTTACAAGGAAAATGTTGATTTGCTCACCGGCTATTCCACAACGTCAGGTAAATCCCGGAAATACGGAACCAGCCTTGCCTTCCGTAAAGAATTCAACAGGTTGACCGATCTTTTCAGGAAAAAAACGAAACCACTTCCACAACCCGTAACTACGACAGAAAAAAAAGAAGGGAATTAATAGAATAGTAACAAATCTCAAATGACAAATTCCAAATTCCAACTTTAGAGATGTTCTTATGGAATTTGGTCCCGATAAAATCGGGATTGTTTTTTTGGAGCTTATTCCTCCTCATCACCCATTATTTCGTGGCCAAGTTTGTCTCTTTTTGTCAACAGATATTTTTCATTATGCGGATTAGCCGAAATTTCGATAGGAATGTTGTCAATGATCTCCAGACCATAACCAACAAGTCCGACTCTTTTTTTAGGATTATTGCTTATCAGCTTCAACTTACAAATGCCGAGATGCCGTAACATCTGGGCACCTATCCCATAATCTCTTTGATCCATTTGAAAACCAAGATGAAGATTTGCTTCTACTGTATCCATCCCGTCTTCCTGCAAGCGGTACGCTTTTAGTTTGTTTAATAAGCCAATGCCGCGGCCTTCCTGGTTCATATACAGAATAGCACCTTTACCTTCCTTCTCCACCATTTTCATTGCCGCATGGAGTTGCTCACCACAATCACAGCGAAGAGACCCAAGAATGTCCCCTGTAAAACAAGATGAATGGACCCTTACCAAAACCGGCTCATTTTTTTCCCATTCGCCTTTGATTAAAGCAAGGTGCTCATTGCTTGTATGTTTTTCTCTGAATGCAACCAGTTTAAAGTTGCCGTATTTGGTAGGCATATCCACCTGTACAACTTCATCGATCAGCGAATCTTTTTTCAGACGAAACTCGATCAGGTCTTTTATTGTAATAATTTTGAACTCAAATTTTTTCGCCACTTCGATCAATTGCGGTAGCCGGGCCATTGTGCCATCATCATTCATTATTTCAACCAATACGCCTGCGGGTTCAAATCCGGCAAGACGGGCAAGATCAATCGCCGCTTCTGTATGCCCAACCCTGCGCAACACGCCCCCTTTTTTTGCACGTAATGGAAAGATATGGCCGGGTTTTCCAAAATCTGATGGCTTTGTCTCGGGATCGATCAATGCATGAATAGTTCTTGAGCGGTCGTGTGCGGAAATACCTGTAGAACAACCATGACCCAACAGGTCAACTGAAACCGTAAATGCTGTTTCGTGCAAGGCAGTATTATTATTCACCATTAATTCCAGACCAAGTTCATCGCAACGATCTTCCACCAATGCAGCACAGATAAGTCCCCGGCCATGCTTGCTCATGAAGTTGATCACCTCCGGGCTTGCATGACGGGCAGCAATAATAAAATCCCCTTCATTCTCTCTGTCTTCGTCGTCAACAACGATCACTATTTTACCGGACTTTATATCGTCAATAGCGCTCTCAATACTGTCTAACATACTAAAATAAATTATCGGCAAAATTACAACCCTTGCGTGGAAGGAAAGTGGAAAATATTTTGAATTCAAAAGCAGCGTTTCAAACCGCAGGCCCGATCTTTAAGAGACTATCTATCAGCAATAATTTGTTAATATTTGGATATATTTAACCGGCGAGAATTCCCTTTCTTTGCACCCATAAACTAATACTTATGCTTAAGAGAATCTTCCAGGCAACAGCATTAATTTTTGCTATCCCATTTCTTATATCAGCACAGGAGACGAACAGCGGCATTGGGGGAATCGTAAAGGGTGCAACTGGTGACGCGTTAGTTGGCGCCACAATTACTGCAACACATATTCCCACCGGAACCGTTTATCGTGTCGCAGCCCGTGCAGGAGGTCGTTATGATATCAATAACATGACTCCCGGAGGCCCCTATTTAATTGTAGCAACCTTTGTGGGTTTTCAGGATGAAAAAAGAGAAGATATATATCTCACGTTGGGTGAGAAAAGCAGATTTGATTTTGCATTAGTTGATCAATCAGGCAACCTGACTGAGCTTGTTGTAACCACCCGTCGCGCTTCTAACCAGGGTAAGGGCGGTACTGAAACTGGCATTAGCCAGGACAAAGTGACCAACATGCCTACTGTTTCGCGAAGTCTTAGCGATTATCTGCGTTATACGCCACAAGCAAAGATCACAGGTGATGGCGGTGTTTCTATAGCTGGTCAGAATAACAGATACAATGCATTTTACATTGACGGCGCTATCAATAATGATGTATTTGGGTTAGCTGCCTCCGGTACGAATGGAGGTCAGGCCAATATCAATCCAATTTCTATTGATGCAATCGATCAGTTCCAGGTAGTAATCTCTCCGTACGATGCGTCCATAGGTGGTTTTACAGGTGGTGGAATAAATGCTACTACACGTTCCGGTACAAATGAGCTTAAGGGTTCAGCATGGTATTATTACCGCAACGAAAGTTTGGCCGGTAAAACGCCAGGTAATGTTCCTGATGCCTCCCGGACAAAACTGCCTGATCTCAAGAATTCTAATGTTGGGCTGCGAATCGGTGGCCCAATCATTAAGAACAAATTGTTCTTTTTTATCCTCGGCGAATTACAAAGGGACAAAAGACCGCAGCTTTTCGACTTTGGCAGCTACAGGGGGTTCGGTACACAGGATAGTGTAAACAAACTTGTAAATTTTCTGAATACCACTTATAATTATGATCCCGGTCCTTATCTAGACATACCTGAAAAAGTCAATGCCAACAGGATCCAGGTTAAGCTCGACTGGAATTTAAATACTAACAACCGCCTTGCCCTTAGTTATCGCTTTAATGATGGCACCCGCTACAATACCACCGGCGGAAGCAGCACAAGGATCAACTTCTTCAACAACGGTTATCTGTTCCCTAATACGACCAATACTTTTACTGCGGAATTGAAAAGTACAATGAAACGTAATGCTTCGAATAGGTTATTGGTAACGTTTACAAATGTGGAAGATAACCGGGATCCGATCGGGGAACCATTTCCAAGAGTAATGATCACTGATGGAGCTGGTGGTTATACATTTGGTACCGAAAATTTCTCTACCGGCAACTTTCTCCTGCAGAAAAACCTGACCTTTTATGATGCTTACAAATTCTCAGCGGGAAATCACTCCTTCACAGTGGGAGCTGATCTGTTATACAGCAATGCGAACAACCTGTTTATTCGTGATCTGTATGGAACCTATACTTATAATGCGTTGAATGATTTTATTACAAACGCCCGCCCATCACGTTATGACAGATCGTTTTCATTGCTTGAAACAAAAACAGATGAGGAAAACTCTCCGTCTGCCGCAAAATTCAAATATTATAATCTGGCATTTTTTATAAATGATGAAATAAAGGCTACAGATAGATTGACCCTTAACCTGGGCGTAAGATCAGACAAAACAATTTTCCCGGATGATCCGCAATTAGATCCGTTCTTTAATGATACGGCCGTGGCTGCCATCTCTCAACATTATGATATGCGTGGCGCCAGATCGGGCCAAATGGCAAAAGTTAGCTGGTCAATTTCTCCCCGAATTGGATTTGTCTATAAAATCCCTGAAGATAATTTGACAATTCGTGGTGGAGTAGGATACTTTACAGGTCGTATGCCGCTGGTTTGGCCAGGTGGTGTTTATAACAATACCGGTGTAAACCTTGGTTCAATTGGCGTTAATAATCCTAACATAACTTTCAGACCTGATCCATTTAATCAATATGGCCCGGCTGATCTAGGAATTAATCTTACAAATGCAAAAGGACAGGTAGACCTGATTGCCGAAGAATTTAAATTGCCAAGACTTTTCCGCGCTTCAATAGGAATCGATAAGAATTTGGGGAAAGGTTGGAATGTAACATTTGAAGCGTTATATTCTAAAAATATAAATGAGATATATTACCAGAATATTAATATCATTGACTCTAACCTCAAATCTGTAGGTCCGGGTGCAAGACATGTGTACGCTGCCAGTGGTACCCCTTCCAGAATTCCAATGCGACCAGGCAATATAAATCCATATGCGGGTGGTGAAATATTTCTTTTATATAATAATCCGGATAAAGACGAAAGAGGTTTTTCTTATAATTTTTCAGCAGTCATCGACAAAAAATTCCGTAAAGGATTTGCCGCTACCCTTAGTTATACTTATGGCAACTCGATGGTGTTAAACGAAGGAACAAGCTCTCAAAATAACTCGCAATGGCGCTTTATGGAAACAGTGAATGGACGCAACTTTGTCACAAGATCTACTTCTGATTTTGATATTGGCCATCGTATTTATGGTTATGCATCAAAGAAATTCTCTTACTCAAAAAATAAATTTGCTACGACAATTTCTTTGGTTCTGAACTCCCAGCAAGGACAGCCCTTTAGTTATGTTTACAATGGAAGTATGGTAGGGGATCGTGCAAGAGGGGAAACAAATGATTTAATATATATTCCGACGACGGGTGAGGTACAAACTATGATTTTCCTTACAAACACCGTAAACGGAGTTGCGTATTCGCAGGCGGAACAAAGAACGCTGTTTGAAAATTACATCACCGGGAATAAGTATTTAAGTAAACATCGTGGCGAGTTTGCTGAAAGAAACGGTGATCGGCTTCCATGGCAAACATTGCTTGATTTGAAAATACAACAAGATTTTAACCTCAAGCTAAGTGGCAAAATCTATACATTCCAAATCAGTTACGATGTTTATAATTTCACAAATATGATCAGTAAGAAATGGGGCCAAACATACTTTCTCGCAAATGATGCATATGCACTCGTACAATTTGCAGGATTTGTAAGTTCTACAAATCTTACTCCTCAGTATCGTTTCAGCCCGCAAACAGGCAATCCATGGGGTCTTAGTACAAGTAATTCTCCCGGCCTGAGTGCACGATGGTTGAGCCAATTAGGTGTTAGAGTTATTTTCTAAATACTACGTAACTAAAAAACCTCTTGCAAAAGCAAGAGGTTTTTTTATTGTGATTATCGATCTTGGTTATCTTGACTCCGAACTCTGAACTCATGACTCCGAGCTCACGACTCCGAACTTTTCCCCCATCCCCATTTCAAAAATGCCGGCATTGCTCTTCCCCATGTTTTTACATCATGCTTTCCGTCTTCATAATTCACATAATGGATATCATTCTCGTTATTATAACCTTTCTTTTCCAACTCTTCTATCAGTCCGAGGGTATCATCAATTGAGTCGATTATACCATTGTGATTCCTGTCCATTTTTTCATCGTGTGATCCTGTTGTAAAATAAAATTTCATCCCTGGTTTAAAATTACCTTCTCTTATCAGTTTGTGCATGATGCGATCAGTTTCTTCATTATACCCCTTATGCAAATCTTTTAAACGCCACCAAAAGGAGCCCGAGAAAACACCAACTTTAGAGAATTCTCCGGGATGATGCCAAACAGTATCTATAGCGGAAAGACCACCTAAGGAAAAACCTGCATATGCTTTTTCGTTAAATGCTATTTTCCAGTTTGCTTTTATATGTGGGATCAATTCCTCAAAAACGAATTGCTGGTGTAACCTGGCTTTGGCCCCTCTTCCTTTATAATCCAGCATTGATGCAGCCCCATATTCCATTTTTCTTTCGGCGCTGCAATGAATACCCACACAGAATATCGGCTTTATTTCATTAGCGTCGTAAAGGTCAGCCAGCAGCTCATCAAAATGAAATTTCGGGAGATCCTGGCCGTCATTGATAAGTAAAAGACTGGTTAAGTCCGAAGCTGATCCAATTGGCGGGAAATAGAGATCAATAAGAACATCCCTGTTAAGGTGAATGGAATTAAGAATGATATTTTTCACGGGAACACCGGTCTGCTTCGAACGCTGCATTTGCGCAAAATTAGGGAATGCTCGCTAAAGGCAATACCGGTTTGTTTTGAAACATTCCGCTTTCTTTTTTGTTTTTCTTACCGTTAAAAAATACATTTGATTACTTACCCGTTCCCGAAACACTCATCACCATTAAATAAAATTTTATGAAGAAGATTGGCGTATTGCATGGAAAAGAACGAAGCTTTCCAATGGCCTTCGTGGAAAGGGTTAACGGCAAAAATATTTCAGGTCTCATGGCGGAACCTGTCCGTATTGATAAAGCGATCCAGGGTGAGCCGACTGGATATGCGGTAATTATTGATCGGATATCGCAGGATGTTCCTTTTTATCGTACATGGCTGAAAAATGAGGCATTGACAGGAACCGCTGTAATCAATAATCCGTTTTGGTGGAGTGCTGATGATAAATATTTCAACAACTGCCTGATGACAAAAGTCGGGGTGCCAATCCCTAAAACGGCGATCATACCCTCACGACAACATCCGGAGGATACCACTGAAGACTCATTTAGTAATCTTGCTTATCCAATGGATTGGGAAAGCATTTTCAACTATGTTGGCTTTCCCGCTTACATGAAACCATTTGCGGGCGGTGGATGGAAACATGTATACAAATTAGACAGCAAGGAAGATTTTTTTGACAAGCATAGTGAAACAGGTCAATTGGTAATGCTGTTGCAGGAAGAAATCGTTTTTACCGAATACTATCGTTGTTATTGCATTGGCAGAAAACATGTTCGCATCATGCCCTACGAGCCACGCAATCCACATCATCTTCGGTATGTAGCCAGTTTTACCCCATCCCCGGAGCGATTAAAACAAATGGAAGAAATCGTTTTGGTCATATGCAATTATCTCGGTTATGATTTCAATACGGTTGAATTAGCCATAAGGGACGGGGTTCCTTATGCCATTGATTTTTGCAACCCTGCTCCTGATGCTGAACGTGCCAGCGTAGGTGAAGAAAATTTTGCATGGGTTGTAGAAACCGCTGCCAATTATGCGATCGAAAGAGCATTAGCACACAAAGAAGGGCAGGATAATTTGACCTGGGGCGAATATGTGAAACGAGGGGCAAATAAAACATCTCTGGCCTGAAAACTTTCAATTACTAATTATTAATTAATAATTAGTAATTATTCAAACTATGGCAACACTCAATTATAAAACATTTACTCTTGGCGTTGAAGAAGAATACATGGTGCTTGATCCTGAAACAAGGGAATTGAAAGGCCATGAGCAGAAAATCGTGCACGAAGGTCAAAAAGTGATTAAGGATAAGGTAAAAGCGGAAATGCACCAGGCAGTCGTGGAAGTAGGAACAGATATTTGTGCTGATGCTGATGAAGCGTGGCAGGATGTAGCCGCACTTCGAAAAACAATCTCTGAAATTGCAGGCAATCTCGGTTTCGCGATGGGAGCAGCAGGCACACATCCTTTTAGTCATTGGGAAAGCCAGTTAATAACCGATCATATTCGTTATAATGAATTGGTAAATGAATTACAGGAAGCCGCAAGAAGTAATTTAATATTCGGATTACATGTGCATGTGGGAATGGAAAATCGTGAGATGGCAAATCATATTGCCAATAGTACAAGATATTTTTTACCGCATATTTACGCACTTAGTACCAACTCTCCTTTTTGGGAAGGGAGACTTACCGGCTACAAATCTTTTCGCACAAAAGTTTTCGACAAATTTCCCCGTACAGGTATTCCGGAACCATTTGAAAGTATTGAAGCGTATGAAAATTATGTAAAGCTGCTTGTAAAAACCAATTGCATTGACAACGCAAAAAAGATCTGGTGGGACTTGAGAGTGCATCCATTCTTTAATACCGTTGAATTTCGTATTTGCGACATTCCGCTTACCGTTGATGAAACAATAACACTTGCCACTCTCTTCCAGGCTGTTTGTGCAAGAATCTACCTGTTACGAAGCAAGAACCTGAATTTTATTCAATACTCCCGT
>JAICGN010000059.1 GCA_025923075.1 Chitinophagaceae bacterium | reverse complement strand
CAGCGGGTGTGCACCGCGCTTCTTGTATAAAAGTGGCAGAGGCCGCAAAGATCATTGAGAATACTCAGCGTGACCTTAACATTGCATTGATGAATGAGCTCTCCATCATATTTGATAAAATGGACATTAATACTTACGAAGTATTGGAAGCGGCAGGCACAAAATGGAATTTTCTAAAGTTTTATCCGGGACTTGTCGGTGGTCATTGCATAGGAGTTGACCCCTACTACCTCACCTACAAATCGAGTGAGTTGGGTTTTGACTCTAAGGTCATTTTGGCCGGTCGATATATAAATGATGGAATGTCGTTGTACGTTGCAAGAAAAGTAGTGAGGTATATTACAAAAAATGTAAGTAATGTGCAGTCAGCAAGAGTACTGGTCCTTGGAGCAACGTTCAAAGAAAATGTAAGTGATATCAGGAATTCAAAAGTTGCGGATGTTGTAAAAGAGTTACAATCTTTCTCAGTCAATGTAGATGTATGTGATCCGCATGCGTCTTCTGAGGAAATGATACATGAATATGGTTTTGGCTTAACTGAAATTAACGGCACCGATTATGATGCTGTAATACTTGCAGTTTCGCATGAGCAATTTAAGAAAATGGATGAGGCGTATCTTATGTCGATCACCAAACCTCATGCAGTTATTTATGATCTGAAGGGACTGTATCGCGATAAAATTAAAAACAGAGTTTATTGGAGTTTATAATATGCCTTTTATCCAAACTCCCATACCCAATTTATTGGTTTTTGAACCAAAAATATTCGAGGACAGCCGCGGATATTTTTTTGAATCCTACAATCTCCAGACTTTTAATGCCGCCGGGATCGAAGTAAATTTTGTACAGGATAATCAATCATCATCGCAATATGGAGTGATCCGGGGCTTACATTACCAGCTGGAACCATATGCACAGGTTAAGCTGATCAGGGTATTAACCGGAAGCATACTGGATATTGCTGTCGATATTCGCATAGGCTCGCCAAGTTTTGGTAAATGTTTTTCTATTGAACTTTCTGCTGAAAATAAAAAGCAACTGTTCATTCCTGCGGGATTTGCCCATGGATTTTCTGTTTTAAGCGAACGGGCAGAGGTTTTTTACAAGTGTGATTCATTTTACAGAAAGGATAGTGAAGCGGGTATTCTATATAATGATCCTTCTTTGAATATTGACTGGAAAATCCCCATTGGCAAAGAGATAATTTCTGAAAAAGATTTAGGGCTGCCACCATTCGTCGAGTGTAAAAATAATTTTTCATACGCCCCATGAATCTTAAGCCTAAAATATTGGTGACAGGTGGTAATGGACAATTGGGCAAAGAATTGCAGGAACTATCTCCGGACTATTCACAATTCGAATTTTTTTTTCTGACCAGGGAAGATATGCCGATCGATCAATTTGAATTGGTAAGAAACTATTTCCATACGTTGAAACCGGCTTACTGTGTTAATTGTGCCGCCTATACAGCTGTCGACAGAGCTGAATCAGATAAAGACCTGGCGTTTCAAATCAATGGCGAAGCAGTTGGCGTACTTGCTGCAGTCTGCAAAGAACATAATGCAAAATTCATCCATATATCCACAGATTACGTTTTTAATGGAGAGGGTACGTACCCATACACAGAGAATTTTCCAACTGATCCAATAAATGTCTACGGCGCATCAAAACTGGAAGGAGAAAGGGAGGCAGCACAACTGAATCCAGCCAGTATGATTATCCGTACTTCATGGGTTTATTCATCTTTTGGAAAAAACTTTGTGAAGACCATGATTCGATTGATGAATGAAAAAGACGAAATAAAAGTGGTCAATGACCAAATCGGTTCTCCAACATATGCCGCTGATATTGCAGAGGTAATTTTAAAGATCATTGCTAACTGTCAATCGAAAAGTTCGAGCTGGAAGCCGGGATTATATAATTTCACCAATGAAGGCATTCTCTCATGGTACGAATTTGCCCTTGCCATTAAAGAAATTACAGGTAGTCCTTGTGACATCAGACCGATCCCAACTTCAGAATATCCAACTCCGGCAAAACGCCCTGCTTATTCTGTCCTTGACAAAACAAAAATTCAGGAAAATTTCGGGATTCAATTAAAAGACTGGAAGGAAAGTCTGGCGATCTGTATAGAAAAAATAGTTAAGGACAAGTGACGGGTTGATTGGAGAACAAATTCCGCCGATATTGCCAGGTTGCTCAATTTGCGAATATGAAGAATTCTGTTGTACGCCCAAACAAATTTTATTTCATAAATTACATGCTCATTAATCGAATGATGACATCTCCTTATCACGGCAATCATCAGTAACAAAGTTCGCTTACCTAATTTCCTAATATTGAATGATATGAATACAAACAATTTTGAAGCAGTGCCACTGAAAAATCTTGACGAATGGGAAGAAGACTTGTTACGTCGATATCCCGATCCTGAGTCAATTGCAACGGCAAAAACAACTGATGAATACAGGAATTACGATAACCCCGAGCGGGATACCGTAAAAGAATTCTACCGGTTGAATCATAAGTATCAGACTTATGATTTTGTAATGAAAAAAAGAGAAGAATTTCTTTCGTTCTCGAAGAAAGAAATGCCGGTTTGGGATGCATTTAACTTCTTAAATGAGCTCGTGGATGATTCTGATCCTGATACTGACCTGGATCAGTTTCAGCATTTACTTCAAACCTCCGAAGCAATACGCAGAGATGGTCATCCGGACTGGATGGTACTGGTCGGATTAATGCATGATATGGGCAAGGTACTTTGTCTGTTCGGTGAACCGCAATGGGCAGTAGTTGGCGATACATTCCCTGTTGGGTGTTCATATTCCGAGAAAATAGTTTTTCCTGAGTTTTTTAAACTCAATCCGGATTTTAATAATGAACGATTTAATTCTAAATATGGAGTGTACGCCGATGGTTGCGGACTAAGAAACGTTCACATGTCCTGGGGACATGATGAATATGTATACCAGATGATGAAAGATTATTTACCTGAATCGGGTTTGTATATGCTGCGTTATCATTCATTTTATGCATGGCATCGTGAAGGCGCATATGATCATTTACTCGATGACCATGACAGGGAAATGTTGAAGTGGGTGAAGCTGTTTAATCCCTATGATCTTTACTCCAAAAACCCGGAACCGCCGGATTGGAAACAATTGAGACCTTATTATGAAGAGCTGGTAGAAAAATATCTTCCCAAAACACTTAAGTTTTGACCGGCCTCAAACCTAAAGAATGAATTCTATGGTGCCTGGTCTTTTGCTTCGTGAAAGAGGATTTGAATTATATTGGGAACGTCAGCGTCGTACAGATATGATGACCTTTGATAAATATAAGGGAACCTGGACTGAAAAAACGAATACAGATAAAAACAAAAGATTGTTCCCGATTCCACAGAACGCCATTAATGGAGCATCAAATTTACCAGGTTACCTGGTTCAGAATCCGGGATATTAGCATCTTATGTCATAGTATAAGCAGTTAAGTTGGTAGCAGCACCCGGGGTTTCAATAACCCCGGGATTTTTGTATATATAAATTATATGTATAATGGAATACAATCATACTTTGCAAGTTTAGAAAACAAAGACATGAATGTTTATCTTAGAAGCATCACATGTTTCATCATAAAATAATAGTTGTTTAGAAACAGAAATGGGTTCTATTTTTTGAAAGCCAGATAATAAGCGATTGCTATGAACCAATTACAAACCGCCGACTATATTGTTTTTTTTATTTATTTCATTCTCGTGACTGCGTATGGTTTATATATCTATAAAAAGAAAAAAGCCAAGCAGACAAGTTCCAAAGATTTTTTCCTGGCTGAAGGTTCATTAACATGGTGGGCCATAGGCGCATCACTGATCGCTTCCAATATTTCAGCCGAACATTTTATTGGCATGAGTGGTTCAGGCTATGCATTGGGATTAGCCATATCCACATATGAATGGATGGCAGCCGCCACACTTATCATTGTCGCCGTATTCATTATCCCTTTGTATTTGAAAAATAAGATCTTCACCATGCCGCAGTTCCTGGCAAAAAGATATAACGATACGGTGAGCACGATTATGGCTGTCATCTGGTTGCTGGTCTATGTCTTTGTCAATCTTACTTCCATTATTTATCTCGGTGCATTAGCGATTTCGTCCATTTCGAATATCAGTTTTGAATGGTGCATTGCCGGGCTTAGTATATTTTCAATTATTGTAACCCTTGGTGGAATGAAAGTGATCGGGTATACGGATGTTTTCCAGGTGCTCGTATTGATCATTGGTGGATTGGTTACAACTTATCTCGCATTAACATTATTATCCGAGCAGTTTGGATTTGGAAATAGTATTCTCAAAGGTCTTTCTGTTTTGAAAACGGAAGCACCATCACATCTGCACATGATATTTGATAAATCACATCCGCATTATAAAGAATTACCAGGCTTGTCTGTTTTGATCGGGGGTATGCTTATCAATAATCTGGCTTATTGGGGCTGCAACCAATACATTGTGCAACGAGCTCTGGGCGCGGATCTGAAAACGGCACGCAAAGGGATCCTGTTTGCAGCTTTTTTAAAATTGCTGATCCCTGTCATTGCAGTTTTGCCTGGTATTGCGATGTATGTAATGCATAAGAATGGAATGTTCCAGGCTGAAATGGCAGATGCGGCAGGAGTTGTAAAACCTGATCATGCATATCCAACCCTTATGAATTTGCTTCCTGCAGGTTTGAAAGGTGTGGCCTTTGCAGCACTCACCGCAGCTATCGTTGCTTCACTTGCAGGAAAGGCAAACAGTATTTCCACAATTTTTTCGCTGGACATTTATAAAAAATATTTTAATAAGGAAGCATCCGAAAGAAAACTGGTACTTACCGGAAGATGGGCCGTAGTTATTTCCATGATCATTGCAGCTATTGTTGCGCCGGCATTAAAATCATTGGACCAGGCTTACCAGTTTATACAGGAGTATGTCGGATTTTTCTCGCCGGGAGTATTGGCTATTTTTTTACTTGGATTGTTTTGGAAAAAGACAACAGCTGCTGCTGGATTGGCGGGAGCATTGCTTACCGTTCCCGTTTCAACCGTCTTAAAGTTTTTGCCTGTATGGACAAATCGCGCGTTTCCTGACTATCCTTTCCTGGACAGGATGACAATTACCTTCTTTGCAATAGTCATTATTATGATCGTTATCAGTTTAGCAAGGCCCAAACCCGCCAATGATATGCATGTTATTGAAATGGATAAATCAATGTTTAAAGTCACTCCAGATTTTATTATCGGGTCATTTATTATATGCGGCATACTGGCGGCACTGTATACTGTGTTTTGGTAAACTGAAAATAAAACTCCTGATTCTAGTCTGTCCTCTGAGAAGGAAGAAACCCGGCATCATCATTTTATTGAAGTAATCTCTGTTTTACCGGTTTTGGATTCTGTTTTGACAACACCAAACCCGGGAGCATACCATTCGGTCACGGACATCCTGATGGGGATACCAATACCCGCGATCTTAGAAACAATTTGATTTTGTGAAGTTATTTTATAACATTCCCAGGTTCCTGCAGGTGTTGTCACGGATTCTTTTCCTTCTACCTTTCTTTGAGTAATACTGATCTCGATTGAAGATTTTAATCCACTGGCGGATTCATAATCCATATTGAATTGCCCATCTTTTAGCTGCTCGCCCACATTCATATTGGCAGGATATTCAAGATAAACATCAGTTGCATTTGCTGTCCCTGATTTCATTTGTTCCATCTGTGCTGCAGGAATAAAAGTTTTCATATTCATTTGCATCACGCCATTCTCACATTTTACATTATTTGTTGCCTTAGAAATAGTTTTTCCTTTTGCATCAACAAATTCAGAGTTGATCGTTGCAGTGACTGAGCTCCCGCTTTTTTTGCTGTCTGAAACCACGTAGGTCATTTTACCCGATTCTTTTCCATTTTTATTTGAGATCGTCATCTCAATTGTCTTGTTGTTTTGCAGGTAGTAATAATTGGCACAATCCTGGGAAAAAAGACTTACACGTAAGAACAGCAGGGTGAACGCAGTTATCAATTTCATAGTTCGTGGTTTTATACAGGAAAGTTAAAAAGAAGATGAGATATGCAAATAAAAATGCCCCGGTAAAATGCCGGGGGCCAAAGTTAATCACCTTTCATACTTCAGCAAGGAAATCTTCGACATGCTGATGCGGCCAGAGGCTTTTCAAAATTCCAGCCATCTACATAATTCCTTTCAACGCCATTGGTAGTTGGCAGTATACTCATTGCTGATAAAACAAGACAGCGCTCTTTCATGTCTTGCGGCTAAAAAGATCAATAAATAGTAAGCCGGGAAGAGTTAAAAAAATTTATTCATTGCTCAGAATAACTTTTAGTGCCTTTTCTCTTGCTGCATTTTGAAATGTATCATACGCATTGATAATGTCACTTAACTTAAAATGATGTGTGATCAGTTGTTTTGAATCCAGTTTTTTAGATTGAACTGTTTTAAGCAGCATGGGTGTTGTAACCGTATCCACCAACCTTGTTGTGATCGTGATATTATGTGACCACAGTTTCTCCAGGTGCAGTTCTACACTTTTTCCATGCACCCCAATATTGGCGATGGTGCCGCCGGGCCCGACCAGTGACTCGCATAATTCAAATGTTGCCGGGATGCCGACGGCCTCAATTACCGTGTCAACTCCTTTGTTATTGGTGAGCTGTTTTACTCTTTCAATAGCATTTTCTTTACTGTTATTAATAATTTGTGTGGCACCGAATTTTTTTGCTGTGGCCAGGCGGTTATCATCCGGGTCGATCATGATAATTTCTGCGGGAGAATAAAACTGTGCAGTAAGCAATGCAGCCAACCCTATCGGTCCCGAACCGACGATGGCTACGGTGTTTCCGGGCTGCACTTTTCCATTGAGTACGCCACATTCAAAGCCTGTTGGTAAAATATCGCTTAGCATAACCAGCGCTTCTTCATCGCTTCCGGCCGGTATATGGTATAAGCTGGTATCGGCATAAGGTATACGTACGTACTCCGCCTGTGTTCCATCAATCAAATGACCGAGTATCCATCCCCCATTTTCACAATGTGAATACATCCCACGTTTACAATAATCGCACTTACCGCAGGAGGTAATACATGAAATTAACACATGATCGCCTTTTTTGAAATTGCTTACGGCAGTCCCAACTTCTTCAATAATGCCAACCCCTTCATGACCGATAATTCTTCCGACGGAAACTGTAGGAACATCCCCCTTCATGATGTGAAGATCCGTTCCGCAGATAGTTGTTTTCAGGATCTTTACAAGCGCATCTGTCGGTTCATTGATCAGGGGTTTGGGTTTTTCTTCCCAGGATTTTTTACCAGGGCCAAAATAAAGAAGGGCTTTCATTTTTTCGCCTGGTCCAATCCCATTTTTTGTTTCTCCGGCCAGCAGACCTGTCTGTTTTGTTTTAACCGGAACTGATGTGGTTGTCATTGTTTGGTTTTTAATGTAAATATTTTAATAAGACCTTTGATACCCTGCTGTTCCAATGTCAGCAAGACGACTTGCGGGGAGTGCGTTAATATTATTAAACATACCCCGACGCTTTATGACCGAAATCGGTATAATCGAAATTACCTGTTACTACCACCAATATCATTGAGAGCCATCATTGAAACGTTTGATTCTACTCATTCACCGGTAGCTGATCGGGGGAAGTGAGATGTGCTTATTGAGTATGAAAACCAGGGAAGGAAATGGATAAGCCTGAGATAAACGAACCCATCGTTGTTCATCAATCAGGATCGGCTTCTTTGAACGATATGGTCATTGAAAAGAAGTTTGCGGGCAAAAGCAATATGGAGCAGGGTTAGGATGCCTGATAAATCCGAAAATAATCCTCAATCAATTTTTATGAGGACATCGTTCTATAGGTTCCGACCTAAAAAAGATACCTTGCACATCGTTGATATGCAAGGTATCAATAATCACTTTTGTTGACCCATAAGGTCTAGAAAGCCTTATTTCGGATTCTGCCCAATTCCCCACTTTATTGACTAAATGGCTTATAATATAGTGTAGTAAAGGGTTTCGCCTAGTAAAAAGATGGAAAAGGAAAGTAAAAGAAACCCAATAAATGTTTTACCTATGTTTTACCTGATTATCTTTGTAATGCTAAAAATGAAACATTATGAAGCAGCCCAAAGTAAAAGTTTTACTAAGAACAGATAAGCCGTTATCAGATAATACTGTTCCTATTTGGATAAGAATAACCCATAACAGAAGGTCTTCTTATTTGGCTTCCGGATATTCATGTCAGGAATTAGAATGGAATCCTGAGGCTTCCAGGCTATTTGAATCAAAGCCCAGGCTTACACAAGCCCAAAGACAAACGTTAAATCCTGTGGAAATTAAGGCCCTTCAGAGAGCCTACACGAGTGTAAAAATTAATCCTTTGGCCAAGAAGATGAATGCTGACATAGATAAAAAGGTCAGACAGGTCCTTGGTGTGAGGGATAGACTTGAAGCCAATGAGCAAGGCATTTCTTCAAGAGGAATCAAGAAGCAGTTAGTTAACAAGGATTCAGGCTTGTCATCAAAGAGCTTTATTCAATATTGGGAGAAGCAAAATATCCTATTAGAAAAGAATCAGTCTTACGGTACTCTAAAAACTTATAAAAGTATTCTGAAAGAACTTAAAGAAGGGTTTCTGGGCAATGCAGATTTATCCTTTGAGGACATAAATATTGATCTTCTAAAAGAGTATAGGGGTTATTTGAAAAGAACAGGGTATTCAAAAAATACGATCCACAATCATTTAAAGACATTTAGAAGCATTCTTTATAAAGCAATAAAAGAACCAGGTAAAAATTATTTCAACCAGGATAAGAATCCCTTTTTTGCTTTTAAACTTGAAGCAGACAAGACTCAAGAAAAGGAAAGGCTTAATGCAGAAGAAATAAAGAAACTGGAGGGTTTGAAACTGGAAAAAGGGACCAGGGTTAATGATGCAAGAAATATGTTTTTGTTTTCTTTCTATTGTGCAGGGATAAGGATAGGAGACCTGGTTCAATTAACTTGGTCCAATATACAGGAAGGAAGGCTTAGTTATGAAATGGGAAAGACAGGAAAGAGGAGGTCAATAAAATTACTTCCTAAAGCATTGGACATTCTGAAAGAATACCAAAGTATTAATGCCAAACAGGAAGATTTCATTTTCCCATTTTTGCGGAATGACCTTAATAGAGAGAATAAGTCCTATTTTAAAAAGCAGATCGAAGCAAAAGCAGCCTTAATAAACAAATGCCTCAAACAATTAGCAGAAAAAGCAGAGATAGAAAAGAATTTATCTACACACATTGCACGACATTCATTTGCGGACATTGCAAGAAAAAAGAAAACGAGTCTGTTGGATATTCAAAAGCTCTTGGGCCACTCAGATAGCAAGACCACTCAAATTTATTTGGATAGTTTCGATATTGAAAGTCAGGATGAGGCACATGAAGCGATTTTCAATGATTTGTAACTCATTTTTCATCGTCGTGATCGGCCACTCATGTTTATGAGTGACTTTTTTTATTTTCTTTTTGGTACTTGGTGTTCGTCTGATAAGAAGCAAATGTTGTGTACACTGGTTTAAATTATTTTTCTCCTTTTTGATAGACTCCAAATTCAAGTGGCTTTGGATGGGCTTGACTTTCTGTCAGCAAGAATAAGGGATTGCTCCAAACCATTGTCCATGTACTTTTATCTTCCATCCCCAAGAAGTAATTTACTGTTTTGGCTTTACGCCCAAAAGGGTCATTCAGGATAATTAGTCCTAACCTGGTTGTTTCAACGGGAGGAAAGGGTGCACAACCCTTACATGGGTAATCCAATTTGATAGATTTAATGAGTGTAGTTTTATAGACTTTACCTTCGCCTGGTTTAAATTCTACATCGGTTGGAAAATTGCTATCGCAATCCTCTCCATCAATATAGATGTAGCTATTATTGACGATAAAATTGTCTTGCCAAGAACACGTCACTAATGTAATTGATACGATTGTATCTGAGGTGTTTTTTATGGTCAAGGAGATGTCGAAGAATGTTTGTTTTATTGAGTCGCCTTTAACGTAATAGTCATTTCGCTTAATTAGCTCCTTATTGCCGCGGGTTTTTTTACTGGATGTTAGAACGTATGCCGAGTCAACTTTTATAGAAACTGAAATCGGTAGTGAATCACATTGTGCAAAACACGGACTTAGTTCAATAAACAAGATAACTGTAAGGATAAGTAGTTTCATGATCTTAGTTTTATATACTGATGCTGTTTGATTTCTTCCCAGACGAGTCTCTTCCGAATTGAAGACGGCTCAATATAAGTAAACTAAGAGGGATTCGTCACAACTTAAGGAAAGTTTGTGAAAATTTGGAGCGACGAGTCCCTCCTTAAAATCTTTTATATTATAAATTTACTTTGATCGTGAGGAGGCTCGTCTGGGAAGAAATTGAGAGTGCATCCTTTTAAATCAATAAAAATCCGGTGAAAAAGTAAACACCCTTGAAACAGCCGATGCCCCAAAAAAGCCTAAACCATTATTTGAAATATTTGTAGGTGGGGTAGACGGAGTAGGTTTATATGTACCGCCATCGCTTTGCAATTGATCAATAATTGTCTTCAGGAAATTATAATGCTGTTCCGTTAAGCTTCCCAAATAAACAAAGCCATAAGCAGGTATTATATCGACTGCAATACTATTTTTTGTATAGGTAAAATCTGAGTAAATGCCATTTACATATGGCTGAAGGAACTTATCATTAAAAATTGAATATGGAAGGATTTCCCTGGTTGAATAAAGCAATGGAATTTTTGCATTAGGATCATTTACATTGCCAACAACAAAGGTCCAGTAATAATCTGTACTATTTTGCGGTTCGCTAAAATACATAGCTGGTAGTTTGTACATACTGTGATCTTTTATAAACTCCCTGGTTTTAATTTGAACAGAATCCAAGACAGTAACCGGAGGCATAAAGGCAGTTGCAGAATACTCCTGCTGCTCGTGAATAACTTTTAATGTGTAAGTTCTGCCCGGCTCACCCTTTAATTTTGTAGTTTGATAAAACCCTCTTTCTCCATTGTAATAATTCAGATCATCCAAAAAGAATGAATCAATGGGGCTAGTTCTGCTCCTGTAGAACTTGACGGTGCGGCGTATGGAATCCGGGGAAGGCACCAAAGTATCAACCGTACCAACGTTATCACTAATAATTACCAAGGCATTTTTTATTCCCTCAGCATAATCTATTCCTCCATCCCCAGTTGTATTGGACAAAGCAGGATTTGATAATGTGATACGGATAAAATATGGCCCAGGTGTATTATATACATTGCCTTCAATTACAATTCGTCTTGGTTTTTTTTCAAGACCCAGATCAATTTCCTTTGTGCAGCCGTTAAAAACTAACCAGCTCAGAAAAAGAAATATTGTTTTATGAATATTATTAATTGTCATTTAAAAGAAAAGTTTAGTGTTACAGAAGGAACTATCCCATATAAATAAAAATTAAATGCTTTTGCCATATCAATTCTCAGCGGATCAGGTTTTATAAAAAGTGCATAAATATTTTTCCGGTTGTAAACATTAAAAATGCTATACACCCACTGCCTTTTTATTTTCCGATTTTTATTTTTGGGACTGTTGTGTGTAGCTGATAAATCCAGCCTATGATAGGCAGGAAGTGTATATCCGTTTCGTGACGAATAGTAATTATAAGAAGCGCCACCGTATGAAAAATCACCTTCAGGAACTGTGACGTGACCACCTGAAGTGAACTTAAACGTGCCGGCAAACGACCATCTTGGGTTAACCGAATATACTCCAGTCAGGACAAGGTTATTTCTTATATCATACCTGGCTGGAAACTTTTCATTATTATTTATTCCTTCTATTTTTAAGCTTGTGTTCGACCAGGTGTAAGATATCCAACCTGTGAGGTGTCCTATTTTTTTTGAAATAAACAGCTCCAGTCCATAAGATTCACCCTCTCCATGAAGCACTTGGGTCTCCAGCTTTGGATTAAGAAAAAGATTTGCATTATCCTTATAATCTATAATATCTTTTAATGTTTTATAATATGCCTCAACAGACAGCTCTAAATTCTTGTGATCATTATTTCTAAAATATCCTATTGCAAACTGATTAGCACGCTGTGGCCTTAGATAGCTGTCAGCGGGAATCCAAACATCTGTTGGTAGACCCACAGACGAATTTGAAATCAGGTGTTGAAATTGCTGAGTTTTTGCAAAAGAGATTTTTATTGATTGATTTTCTGACAATAAATATCTCAATGAAATTCTGGGTTCAAAGGTTTTATAATTATTGATAGTTGATTTCTTACCGTAAACAGTTGAATCCAGAATTACGGAATAATCATCATTATAAGAATAAACGGTGCCGGGGCCCAAATTCAAAAAAATTGTTGCCCGAATCCCTGCTTGGACTGAAATTTTATTACTTATTGTTATTTCATCGCTCACATAAGCAGCCATTTCAGCAGAACTCTTTTTGTCAAGTGAAAAAGACCTGATCACAGATATCGTATCCTTTTGTTCAATCTGGCCTGGTTCATAATTAATACGAAAAAAAGAAACACCTGCTTTCACTTTATGATTCCCATTAATAAACCAATCATAATCTGATTTTAATCCAATTGATTTGATTTTTGACTTCCAGGTAAATGATTTTACATCAACCTGTGAAAAAAACGAGTAATTATAATTACTTAAAACCAGCGAGGTATTTGCAAATAAATTATTTGAAAACAAATGGTTCCATCTTACGTTAGCTGTTGTATTGCCCCAATCTAAACTGTTAGATTCATCGATTTGATAGGAATAGAATTTATCGTGGCCCGAATAACCAGAAACATATATTTTATCTTTTGCGGATAACTTAAAATTGGCTTTAATATTCAAATCATAGAAATGAATATTATTGCGGGCAACAAAATTATTCAGACCGCTAAGATTTAACACACTCTGGCCAAAAGTGCCTAATGCATTTACTACGGTTCCGGCATAGCTATATCGTCCAGATAACAAGATCGATGATTTGCCTTTTTTAATTGGTTGCTGATATGTAAGCCGGCTTGCTATCAATCCAATTCCACCTTCTACGGAACGTTCCTGATTATTCCCCTCTTTCATATATACATCAACCACTGATGAAAGTCTTCCACCATATTGAGCAGGAAACGCACCTTTGTAGAAAGTAACACTCCGCAAGGCATCAGGATTAAATGTTGAAAAGAAACCCAGGGCATGAGAGGGATTATAGACTGTTGCTTCATCCAATAAGATCAGATTTTGATCATAGCTGCCTCCTCTCACATTCAGGTTTGTGGAGCCTTCGTTGGCTGTATTGACTCCGGGTAAGAGCTGAATGGCTTTGAGCAAATCAGGCTCACCAAATAAAGAAGGTATTTTCTTGACCTTTTCAATATTTAATTCAACACTGCTCATTTGTGTGGAGGTTACATTATTTTTTTTCGGCGTATTTTTAATTATAACTTCCTGCAGTGTCCCGGTATCAGGATTCATTGCAATATCTAACCGGTTGAATGTATCACCATGAATGCTTTTTTCAATCGGAATATGGCTTACATGATGAAAGGCGATTGTATAATTTCCTGCTTTTAGTTTTAGTGAATAAAAACCGTAGGCATTAGTAATAGTGCTGATCTCGTTGGCCTTTATATAAACACTTACACCTATAAGTGGTTCACCTGTTTTTGCATCAGTGACAGTACCATGAATAGAAAATGAGGGGCTTTGGGAAAAAGCCACAAGATTTGGAATAATCAGCAGTGCCAGTAAAGAAAACCTTTTCCCTTGTATAAAGGAATTGAGGCGAGATGTTTTGATAAATACATAACGGCTATGTCATGCTTTTAGTATCAATTTCTTTTGGTCGGATAGAAAGAGGGTAATTGAATGTTACGACATGCACACTCTTAAGAAATAATTCTGTGCCCCTTTGACGATTACTTTTTTATTATCTTAGAAAAGGGTATGATTTCTTACCCTGCATTAGAAATTATGTGTAATGACTGATGAACAAAGACACCTTTGGGACTTTATAACAAAAAGGCTACCATATGCTACAATGTATAACCCAGAATGTGACTATTCTCCGGAAGAATACAAAGCAGCTAAAGCGATTTTAGAGCCTGATTTAAGCAAGTTTAAAGAGAATGAACATAAAAAAGTAATTGAAGCAATTGCTTGTTTGCTTGTATCAATCAAGAGGGGATTATCGGAGTTTGAAAAAATGAATGATGAAGAATTTAAACAAAGAGGGGAGAATTGGAGGCAATATCATAAAATGATTCCGGAATTTAACAGGGTAATGCAAAGCCTGGTTTATGATCCATATAAAGGAGAACTTGCGGGTAAGATGCTATTTCCAATTAGGAGAATAATATTTGAAGGAGAATATCCAAAGGACAATGAAAAAGCAATCCTGGAAGGACCAATTTTGGAAATAATTAGGGCCATGTTCAAAGCTTTTGATGATGTTGTCAGTAAACAGGATCAGGAGAGATTGAGAAATTTTTCTTACGACTTGTATGAAGCTTATACAGAGTTTATGATGCAGTGGGCTGTGGTTTCTTCGGAAGAAGGAACACTAGGAAGTTCTGTCAAAGAGGTTAGGGAAGAAACAATAATTGATACCGCTCTGAATAAATATAAATACACATTAGCCTATAATATTCATGCTTCATTATTTAAGTTATCAATTCACGAAACTTCAGCTAAAATCCCTTCTTTACACAAAAGGATAGTTGGCAAAATATTGCAGGAAGTTAAGCTGTTTGATTATGGGGGCTATATAGATGATAAACAAATTGAGAACTTCATCAAAAGGGGAATGCCATAAAATGTTGATATTGATACTAGGATAAAAAATAGAAAAAAGTTGATCCTTCTTCATCCTACTTTAGCTTCCTTCTTTTGGCAATTTTTGCATCGGTCTTTGACAAAACAAAGACAGGAAAAAGATGGAATTTATAGTCTTACCCAAAGAAAAGCTTGATCTACTTGAATCTTCGATTGCAGAAATTAAAAATCTTCTTCAGGCTAAACAACCTTCACAAGAGGCTCCTAAATGGATAAGTAAAGCTGAAGCTTGCAAAAGGTTAAATGTTTGCTCCAAGACATTAGAATCCTATTTGAAAAAAGGAACTATTCCCTTTACGCAATTCAAGAGCAAGATCTATATAAAGAGCCTGGATATAGATGCTCATTTGGAAAAGTATTACGTAAAAAGGAGCTAATGAGTTTCGACTATATATCAGCGGAGAAGGATCTGGGTCAGGATCAGATTTGCCTTGACTATTTAAACCATGAAGCAAGCTATTCTTCAGGATGGGATAAATTCATTTATGAAGATTGTAAAGCAGTGCAAATATGGTTAAATACTGATGCAAGAAAACTAAAGTTAATGGGGAGTATTCCTTATTTCATAGCAGGGCAAAATTTTAAGACAAGTCTAAAGGATTTCATTAGTGGTATTGATCATCTATCCGAAGTCTTAACTACCGATCTGATGAAAGCTGAAGTAAAGGTTTTTGAATTTGGAACTACCCTTGAAATTCCGTTTTCAGCAAAGGAAGTGTTTAATAGTCATTTGAAGATCCAGGGAATGAGAACCAGGTCTTTCGATTATGGAAAATATTTTGATGACAGGATAATGACTTTTAAGCTATATGATGCAAATAAGAATTTAAAGAATAAGCTTACAAAAGGCGAAAGGGAAAAGCTTACTTCTCTGTATAACTATAACCCTTCATCAAATTACCTGAAAATAGAAAGTCACTATAAGAAGCCTTCAATATCCTTTAAATCGAGGCATCTTGATATTGCCTATCTAACAAGTGACAGTTTCCAGGCTGCTTGTAAAGATGAACTTATAAATAAGTACGGATCCATTATGAAGGCAAATTCAATAAATGTGAATAGCAAAAAGCAACTAACAACTTCAACAATTCCTTTACTAATTCTGAAAGAGTATGAAAACCTTCTTCCTTGCAATCTTGATGAATTAATAAAGCAAAAGATAAAATCTATTCCTGATAACATTCTTACAAAGGATGACAAGAAAAGCAGAAGACGGCAGATCAAGGCAAATATGAGAAGGCTGGAATCCGTCGGGACCTGCAAGTATGACCTTTCGAAATATTTGAATAATCAACTTTTATCAGTCGAATAACATCACATTCCTTAAAAATTTAGGTTTCCATATGCCCAGACATTCAACTTGGCCAACATTATTTGATGAGTGTAAAACAATAAATATTCGCTTTTTAAAAAAGAATGGCTATTTAAAGGATGGCATTTTTAGAGGAGGTCAGATGACCTGGAGTAGGAATGGGGAACAGACAGGAAGCATTTCCTTTACGATCAATACTCTTTCCAATAGCTCATATATGGAGTTAGATTATAAATATCGTGATGAAAAAAATGTAAATTATCAAGTAAGGTTAGTTTCAATTCCATCAAATTTAGGCAAAGGGGTCATTTGGTATTTTCTTTGTCCGTCTACGGGCAAAAGATGTAGAAAGCTCTATTTGATACAGGGTCTGTTTTTACACAGGAAAGCATTTAGAGGTTGCTTTTATGAAAAGCAATTATATTCTCACAGGAACAGAAATATGTGCAGGACTTTTCAGAAATTTTTTGGATCGGATAAAGCTTATGAAGCTATTTATAGCAAGTATTTTAAAAAACATTATAAAGGAAAGCCTACAAAAAGATACTTAAAGCTGATGCAGATTATTTCTATTTCAGATCAATTAAATCCTTCAGACGTTGAAAAGTTATTTTGAAATGGCTTGAAGGTAGGGCTTTAGGTTTTGTACCCTATTTGTTTTACCTATGTTTTACTTAAAATAAAAAAAGCTTGTAAATCAATTTATTACAAGCTTTTTTGTTGACCCATAAGGATTCGAACCTTAACAGACAGAACCAAAATCTGTAGTGCTACCATTACACCATGGGTCATCCTCACATCCGTTTCGGAATGGGGTGCAAAAATAAGGTTTACACCGTTTTATGCCAAATGGAATTTCGGAAAGCTATTAGCTGTTGGCGTTTAGCTTTTAGAGCAGAAATTGCCTGTTTGTGGAAAATGTATTGATGAATGCAGTCAGCATTTTTTCTTCCTCTGCTAACATTTCTAAGGTTGAGTCAACCAAGCGGTATTTCCATGTTTTCTTTCTTTTGCAATCAGGAGTTGTGTTTCTAATTCAAAGCAGACCCAGGGAAGATTTTGGCGAACCGGCTATAATCTTTGTCGCTGTTTCTACCCCCTTTAAAATTTCTCATATAATATCGTTAATGGTAAATACTAAGAAGCTCAAAGCTAACGGCTAATAGCTAACGGCTTATCTTGTTTTTCCTCTTTCTCTTTCAGCTCTCTTATCTTGTCCAGTGCTCCGGCTACCACATCACACATTATGGTGTATAATGCTCCGTGGCGCTGATTTTCATAAATATACTCCAGCGCCTCATTCTCGTTTGGAATCGTCATTACCGGAATGTTGGGATTAACCTTTTCAATTCCTTGTTTCAGTAAACCAATAATGTCCTCAGCAGTTCGTCCTCTTAAATTTTTATCACAACGGATAATGATCTCATCAAAGTATTGCGCCGATATTTCTCCGAGCTCACGAATATCTTCATCTCTCCGGTCACCGGTGCCGCTAATGATACCAATACGAAGAGGATAATCAAGTTTGCTAATAAAATCGCAAAGCAGTTTAAGGCCATGCGGGTTATGAGCAAAATCGGCGAGGATGGTGAAATTTTTGAAATGGAAAAAATTCAATCGTCCTGGTGTAAGGTTTGCGCTTGGCATAAATGTCTGTAATCCTGAACGTATGTCTTCAATCGTTATATCACGGAAAAGGTAGGTAGATAAAACGGCGGGTAAACAATTTTGAATATTATGAATTGCTTTTCCTTCGAAAGTAAGGGGGATATTTTTTACATGCAGCACCCTTATTTTCCAGCCCCCTTTCATCAGCGTCACATATCCATTTTCAAATACACAGGATAAGCCATTTTCAGCTGCATGCTCTTTTATCCTGGGATTATGTTCGTCCATGCTAAACAATGCAACATTGCAATCAAGATCATTTTTCATTTTATATACAAGGTCATCATCTGCGTTCAGCACCGCGTAGCCGTGATCAAAAACGGTTTCGGGCAACACTGCTTTTACTTTTGCCATCGCTTCCAGCGTATGAATTCCGCCTAATCCCATATGATCGGCGGCAACATTTGTCACTACAGCTACTTCACAATTCTGAAAGGCAAGCCCTGATTTTAAAATCCCGCCCCTTGCGCATTCCAGCACGGCAAAATCAACAGTGGGATCTTTTAACACAAATTGTGACGAGATAGGCCCGGTACAATCCCCCTTCATCATCATTTGATTTTGTATATATACGCCATCGCTGGTTGTATAGCCAACTTTTTTACCGGCGCTTTTTGCAATATGCGCTGTTAATCTTGTTGTCGTTGTTTTGCCATTTGTTCCGGTAATTGCAATGATCGGAATTCTTCCTGCACTTCCTTTTGGAAACAACATTTCAACCACCGGCTCAGCAACATTTCTTCCCAATCCATCAGACGGTTCAATATGCATACGGAAACCCGGCGCTGCATTCACTTCTAATATGGCACCACCATTTTCAGAAACCGGGGTTCTCAGATCACTTGCCATTACATCGATACCACAAATGTCAAGACCTATGATTTTTGCGATCCGTTCAAACATAAAAATATTTGCAGGATGCACTTCATCGGTCACATCCGTTGAGGTACCGCCGGTAGAAAGATTCGCCGTTGGTTTCAATAATATTCTCTGCCCTTTTTCGGGAATGGTATCTAAAGTAATTCCTGCATCATCAAGCATCTTTTCTGTAAACTGATCAACTGTAATTTGTGTCAGCACTTTTTCATGACCATAGCCACGACGAGGATCCTTATTTGTTTCATCGATCAGCCATTTAATATCATGAACGCCATCGCCAACTACCGATGCCGGAGTCCTCAATGCTGCGCAAATAAATTTATAATTGATAACAAGACAACGAAAATCAAAGCCTGTAATAAATCTTTCAACGATCACACTACGGCTATATTCGCTTGCAGCTGCCAATGCTTTTACAGCAACTTCCCAGCTGTTGATATTTGTGGTATTCCCTTTTCCGTGATTGCCATCAATCGGTTTTATCACCAGCGGGTAACCATATTTTTCAACAGCTTCTTTTAACCCCTCTTCCGTTCTGATTACGGTTCCTTTTGGCACCGGTATCTCAGCCGCTTCCAATAACATTTTTGTTTCGTCTTTATTGCAGGCAATATCTACTGCGATATTCGAAGTGGTTGATGCGATCGTTGCACGGATCCGTTTTTGATTTACTCCATAACCCAACTGCACTAAGCTTTGTTTGTTCAACCGGATAAAAGGAATTCCACGTTTTGCTGCTTCATCAACAATACAAGCGGTCGAAGGTCCCATCCTTGTATCTTCTCTTATTACCCGCATGTTCTGGATGTCTTCAGCCAGGTCATAATCCTTTCCTTCGATCAATGCCTTTGCAATTCTTACTGATGCATGCGCTGCATATACACCGGCATCCTCTTCTATGTAACTGAACACTACATAATACACACCTTCCTTTTCGCCTTCGGGAGTCCTGGTTCTTCCGAAACCGGTATCCATCCCCGCCAGCGTTTGTATCTCCAATGCAATATGTTCTATCACGTGTCCCATCCATGTGCCTTCATCTACCCGGTGAAAAAAACCGCCACGTACACCTTCGCTGCAACGGTGTTCATATAATGATGGCAGAAGTTTTTCCAATCTTTCCCTGAAACCCGGAATCTTATTCGTAGGCATATTCTCTTTTTCTTCCAGGTCGAGCTTCATCTGGATCAACTTAGCACGCCGAACACTCCAGTAATTCGGACCTTTCAGCACTTTTATATCGAGTATTTGCATAGTTAAATGTTGGGTGTTCAATTTAGGTTTTTTTAATTATGTAGCCAATATTGGTAATTCTATCCGGCGTTCCTTCCGCCTCAGGCGGACTCTTGTACTACAACAATTCTATTGGACATTTTATGAAAATCGAGTAAGGTAGGGCTGTGTGCTGGTGGCCTTCTCCTTCAGGAGAAGGTCGGGATGAGGTTTTTTGGTACATTTATACAAACAATCACAATGCCTGATAATAACCGCCGGGGGTTTCTAAAAAAGGTCGGCACATTCTCTGCAACTGCCGTTCTTTCATCAATTACAAAACCCATGTGGGCAAGAAATTTTGAAGCAGCACTGAGAAATGCTGAAGGCGTGCCAGCAGCTGACCTGGCAAGCGAAGAAGATTTCTGGTATTATATACAACA
The DNA here is from genome assembly GCA_025923075.1 of Chitinophagaceae bacterium. GTDB lineage: Bacteria > Bacteroidota > Bacteroidia > Chitinophagales > Chitinophagaceae > VBAS01. Next base: position 7,075 of record JAICGN010000059.1, on the reverse strand, counting down.
AGCGTTTACAGTATCGCCATATCTTATCAATCTGAATAATGGAGGGGTAAGTCCTGCTCCAAAAGTTGTACAGGAAGCCATGAAACGTTATTATGATTATAGCAACGAAGCGCCAAGTTATTATATGTGGCGCATTCTCGACCAGGGCCGTGAACCGTTAAGGAAAAACATGGCAAAGATGGCCGGTTGCGATGTTGAAGAAGTTGCGATCAACCGTAATTCATCAGAAGGACTAGAAACGATCATTTTTGGTTTGCAGTTAAAAGCCGGTGATGAGATTGTTGCAACCAGGCAGGATTATCCAAATATGGTGAATGCCTACAAACAACGCGAAATAAGGGATGGTATAAAAATGATGTGGGTGAATCTTGAATTGCCCAGTGAAGATGAAAATTATTTAGTAAGCCAGTATGTGAATGCATTTACGCCAAAAACAAAACTGGTTCACATCACACACATCATTAACTGGAATGGACAAATAATTCCCGTAAGAAAAATAGCAGCTGAAGCTCACAAAAGAGGAATTGAAGTAGTGGTGGATGGCGCTCATAGCCTTTTCCATTTTGATTTTAAGATTTCCGATCTCGATTGCGATTATTTTGCCAGCAGCTTACACAAATGGTTATATGCACCTATCGGCAGCGGCATGATGTATGTGAGAAAGAATAAGATCAAAAATTTATACCCGATGTTTGCAACGGATAATCCGTTAAAGGATGACATAAGAAAATTTGAAGCACTGGGTACAAGACCAATGTTTATTGAGCAAGCCATTAGCAAAGCCCTGGACTTTCATGAAATGATTGGTAATGAAAGAAAGGAAAAGCGATTACACTATTTAAAGAATTACTGGTTTGATAAAGTAAAAAATATTTCAAGAGTAAAACTACATACTTCATTCTCTCCAAAATGGGGTTGTGCTATCGGCAATGTTTCTGTTGAAGGCAAAAAACCGGAAGAGCTTGATGGCTTTTTGCTTGACAAATACAAAGTGCATACTGTTGGCATCAATTGGGAAAATATACACAGCGTTCGGGTTACTCCGAATGTTTACACAACTACAAAGAACCTTGATATTTTAGTTGATGGAATTAATGCTTTTGCGAAGCAAGTGTAGTCACAGGTTGAATTTTTTACGCCACCACAATTTTCCGCCTTGTTTGATAAAGAAGGTGAAATGATACAATACTGTTACAAATTATTTTTACGGTTGTTTGCCATTAATATAATTACAATTAATGTCACCGCCCAGGTAAATGACAGTTTGGATGTTTCCCACTCAAAAAAAAACGTAAATATTTTTTCAATTGGAGCCGGAATTCAACACGGATTTATTTTCGCCCATTCAAGGTCAGTCCAGAATACTAAGGGTGCCAACCCTACAGGCGTCGAACTCAGTTTTGGCTGGCAACGAAATGATACTGAAACCTGGGATCTCTGTAACTGTTTTCCAAAAAAGGGACTTCTTCTTTTTTATTATGATTATGATGTGGACATATTGGGCCGGGGCGTTGGTGCCGCTTATTTTTTAGAACCATATTATAAGCTCGGAAACAAAACTTTTTTTTCGTTCCGAGGTGTAGCTGGTCTTGCCTACCTTACTAATCCTTTTGATTCAGTTCACAATCCTACAAACCAATCTTATAGTTCGGCTATCGGAGGTTATTTATTATTGGGCATAGGGTTTTCATATTTGATAAATAAGCAATGGTGGCTGAATACAACCATTAATTACCAGCATATATCCAATGGAGGTTTGCGTCAGCCTAATAAAGGGATCAACTGGCCCACGGCAGGGTTTTCTGTTATTTACCAGGAAAACCCAAGACCTTATTATAAAGCGCCACGCAGTAAAGTAAAATTTTGGAAAGGTCTTTCTCCCCGTTGGGATGTGGGAGTTTTTGGAATTGCTAAAAGAGGAACCGATGAAAACGGAAATAGCTATCGGATGCCTTTGATCGGCGGCACCATCCAGGTAGACAGGCAGGTTGGAAGAATAAATATGCTGACACTGGGTGCAGAAGTATATGGAGATAAATCACTGCGTATGCAACTGAAGCGGGATTCGATTGATGCAAGTGCGATAAGGGCAGGATTGTTAATTGGCCATGAATTTTTACTTGGGAAATTCGTTTTTAGCCAACGGCTCGGCGTATATATTTTTAATCAGACACCCTATTACGATCCTGTCTATCATCGTTGGGGCATCCAATATTTTATTAATAAGCATTTGGGTATTGGAATGCAATTAAAGGCGCACAGACATGTGGCGGATTTTGTTGACCTGCGGTTAACTTACTCCTGGCAGAAATCACGTTGACGTTTTTGACTTTGTAGTGCCAACCCTTTTTTCATAATTATTCTTGTCACATTAAGTATTCATCTTAATGATAACGTTCCCTATTTTCTGACCGGAGCCTACATAGGTAAACGCTTCGGCGATTTTATCAAGCGGGTATATTCTGTCTATCAGGGGTCGAAAACGACCTTCCTCGATCCTTTCCCTGATAAAACCGAGGTTACCCTTAATGTCCTTAGGAGGAATGAATAAAACTTTTTTTCCACCCGTGATCTTTGTAATAAGAGACCATGCCATGTACTCAAATCCACCTGATGACGAATAAATTCCCTTGCTCTTTAAGAGTGGTTTGCATTTGAGAAACCCGGTTTTGTCAACCGCATCAATAATATAGTCATATCGTTCTTCGTCTTTTGTAAAGTCCTGTGTTTTGTAATCAATCACTTTATCAGCGCCTAAAGATCTAATAAGATCGGCATGCTCGCCGCCACATACCGCTGTGACATACAAACCATAATATTTGAAGAACTGAACATCGGCTGAACCGATTGCACCCGTGGCGCCGTACACCATAGCTTTTTGTCCTGCTACTGGCTTCAGATGATTGATACCAGCAGCAGCGTAATAAGTCCCTTCCAGGCAGGCTGCCGCCTGCTCATAAGTAATGTTATCCGGCATCGGTACAATTCCTTTTGTCTCGGGAAACGTTATGTATTCTGTATGTGACCCGATACAGAAAACCCCACCAAAGCCCATTACTTTATCTCCAGCTTTAAAAGTTTTTACTGACGGGCCAATCGCTTCAACCCGTCCGGCGAAATCTGACCCGGTGATTGTTAATCTTGGTTTGGATAATCCGGTAAAGAGCCGCATGAAATTGGGTTTGCCGGTAAGTACATGATAATCGGTTCTGTTTGCACTGGCTGCATATACTTTTATCAATACTTCATCGTCCTTTGGAGTTGGTTTATCGATCTCTTGTATACTTACTACTTCCTTTGGCAGCCCATATTTAACCCGAATGGCGGCTTTCATTTTATTTCGTTTTAATAATGATGCATATCTATCAGGAGTTTCCGGTTACCGGACAACATTGTTTGTATTGGGGTGAAGTCTCTATCAAATTTAATGAAATGATGTTTTGTTCTGAGTAATTTATTACCCATGATTTTATTGGTAGGCTGCGTTTACCATAGAGGTCCTGGAGTTGGCACGATATTTTATCAACCTTATTAGCTCTAACCATCAAAATCGTTTTTATGAATGAAAATCTTACTCTTGACGACATGATACTTCAGTATAGCGAGAATCCTTTCATTGACGAAAAAATGTTTGCTGTTCCAGCTGTTTCCGATAGCAAGCAAAAACAAAAGGTGTTAAGCAGGCTCTTGCTTATTGCCAGTAATTTTTTTAACAAGGCATCTGAAATAGAACTGGGGACTTACAAAAGGCGCTACGAGTATCAATTAAAATAAGGTCAGAACGCTTTGACTAACTCAATGCTGATTGGTCTTTTAAACAAACTCCGCCAATACACCCAAACATATAGTCAAACCCAATCCTTCATAAATTAATGATATCACCTGGCCCGCATTAAATTGATCTTATCTTCGTAATTAAGAGGGCTGCTCATAGACTAGAGTTGTGGAAAACCTGCATTCTTTTTGACCCTGATCGCCTGGTTGATATGCCTGTGTTCATGCGTAACTAAAAATTGTAAGGCATTTCTCAAACTATAAGTTATCATTGATAGTAACGGCGAAGTGATTATTGTTTTGTCAATGTCAATGGTACTGCATTTTGAAATATATGCTAAGAATTGGTCAATCGATCGATGGTATTGTTCCATTATTTGCAAATCCGCTTTATTTGCGGGTTGTATTTTTCCCGGCGCTTTCAATTTTCTTTTCACTTGTTCCTGCATCTGGTCTTTCATGATATTCCCCCAAATTTTTGTAAATGGACTATACTTTTCCCAAAGATTCATTTGGAAATTGCCTTCTGTTATCTTTTTTAGAACAGAAAAATAAACCCTGTGCGAAACAACCAGGTGATCTAAGCATTGTGCTATGCTCCAGGTTACAGGCGAGGCTTGCCAGTTCAGTTGTTTGGTGCTGATGTCGGAAAATTCTGAGCTGACTTTTTCTTTTGCTTCCCGCCCTTTTTGAAGCAGCTCTTTTATAAAGTCCCCGTCTTTCATCCGTCAACCCGTTTTATTCTTAATTCTTGTTTTTACTTCATCAACAATAAATTTGATTGCACTTGGCGGAAACGGGGAGACACAACTTACATTTATTTCGCAAAGTGTATATTTTTTATTTGTCTTCTTGGTGTTTGGGTTGTTTATAAAAAAGTCCGCATCCCAGATCACCGGCATCATGATTTCAGCAATTGATAAATTTTTCTGTAATTGCGGTACCCATTCATTTTGCATTATCTCTTTCAGGTCGGAAAATAAGCCACAGTTTTCTGTAAAGTAATATCGCTTGCTGGGCGGAATATGCGTTTTCCCGTTTGATTCATAAAGGGCATTGATCTCCTGGAAACCGAAGCCCGCAACCTTCGTTCCCGTCAAATAACACCTCACCATACCGTTAACCATATTCTTATTCCATTCCTGGTCTATCAGCAACCCATCATTCAGGAAGAAAGACCTGAATTCATTATTAAAATCAGTGAAAAGTAAATTTCTTTCCGCGTTACCATCCATTGCATGTGTTAATTTTACTTCATCAGCCGAATTGTATACTATTTTGTAAACACCATTACCCCCGTTACCACGATATTGTTTTAACACTCTTGTTCCCGAGGTTTTCAACGAGGCAGAAAACCGGCTCCGAAAATCCTCATAGCTGGTATACATTTTTATATCCCCGCCCCAATCCATATCTTTTGTTTTATACAGCACATCCTTTGTACCCATTTTTAGTATCACTTCGGGATGAGCGGAGACAAAACAACCCTTGGTTGATATTTCTGCTAATAATGCGTCAAGTTTGGCCCTGTTATTTCCTTGCTCAATAGGGTTTACCCAAACTAAAACTGCATCAAACCTTAATAATTCAATAGCTAATTGGCCGGCTGCGCCATCATTGTATAACACGGATTCAATGTTGAGTCCTTCCGAGGAAAAGGCAATTGCGAGCCCCTTATATTTTTCTTCTATTAATGCATTCCTGTTGGAATTGACATCCCCGTAGATCATTAATGCGACGGAACTCATATGCGTTCACCTTTTCGACTCCAAATTTAGTTATCATTATGAGCAGCCGCAAAAGAACCGACACTGAGGGATCGGTTTATATTTTTTTAACCATTATTGGTCGATCTTTACCTGCAGTATATTTCCTGATTGATTTGTTCCTTCATTGGCGATAAATAGGTCACCGGCAGCGTTAAAAGCGATTCCTTCCGGTTGTGAAAATTCATTATTATTTAATTGGTATAATTTTTTAATGGTTCCTGACGCATCAGTGATCAGTAATTTAGCATTTCTTCCATCGGTGATATACATGTCGCCGCTGACAGGATGAATAGCAATACCTGACGGATTTATTGTGCCTTTCTTTTTTTTGCCTGCATTGCTTTCAAATATTTCATTTAGCAGGTCTATCTTAAATACAGGCTGCTGATCCATTTTTTTAGAAGCCAGGTCAAACCCATATATGCCTTTATAATCTTCTGATTCCAACTCGTCACCTTTGATGGCTACCAACAACCTGTTATTTTTTTTATCATAACAAAGTCCTTCGGAATCCTGTTTTATAGTGAGGTGAGTGCTGTATTCTTTTACGACGGGTTTTGGTGCATTTATATTGCTTACCTCAAATAATTTTCCGTCGGCGCGCAAGACCCAAATGGTTTCACCAACCACTGCCAGTCCTTCATAGTCGCCCACTCCGCCAAATGAAATTTCCTTTTCCACTGACGAAGAAGCGACATTATAAATGAATATTGTTCCCAGTTCATCCTGCACACACGCAAACCGGTTATCATCGATATAAGAAAGTCCGGAAATTTCGGTCAATTGCTTCGGCATTTCCCACTTTTTAGTAACACTAATCCCTGTTGCCGTCAATTGCTCGTTAGTGGTTTTAGCCTTACTGTTTTTCACAGCTTTATTTTTCGATTCACCCAACAAAAGCATGCCATCTTTTTTATTACTAAGCAAAACAAATATCCCGGAAAGCCCGGCAATTAAAATTCCTATCTTGATCATATTCATTTTAAATTTTTTTGATCTTCTTTCTTTTTCTTCTGCCGCTTTGCCAAAATCAGCAGGCGGTTCATTATTAAAAGTATTCGATTCCATATAATTTTTTATAAAATTTGTTTTAAATAATTTATTTGTGTGGAAAGCTTTCCATCAGCTGAAAAAACAAGCTCCAGGTCCTTCCTCCCTTTGGCTTCGAGTTCAACCTGGTAGTAAATGATCCCGTCTTTTTCTACTTTTTCTGCATCGTCGATTTTGTAACCAGTGTACTCAGTACTAAGGATCGTTGCCACTGCCGGGGGAAGCTCATTCTCTTTAATGTCCAGTTTGGACATCACCAGCTTGCCAGCAGGATCAATATAAACGGCAAATTCTGTACTGTCCATCTTAAACTCGGCTTCATAGAGGGTATTCTTTTTTTTCCATTCTATTTTACCTGGGGCTCCAAATTTTGCCTGTAACGTGTTTACTACCACGGACGGCACTTTGTCTGCTGGTATGTCCTGGCTGCAGGAGCATAGCGAAAACAGCGATGCAATACCGATCAATAGGATCCACTTCAT
>JAICGN010000058.1 GCA_025923075.1 Chitinophagaceae bacterium | reverse complement strand
GGAAAAACATCTTTTATACCGGGCATTGTTCTAACGGAAGAATCATCTATAGATTTTAATTTCATGCCGAAAGCCGGTGGATGTACGATCATTGCAATTAGCATCCCTTCACGTTGAATGTCTATTCCGAAAAGTGGTTGGCCGCTTACAATTTTTGGAACATCGACATTTTTTTTAGAAGTACCGATAATTTTAAAATCTTTTTTATCCTTCAATTTTACTTCACTTGGTACAGGAATCTTTGCAGCAGCCGAAGCCATTTCACCATATCCTGCTCGCTTCCCAGTTTTTTTATGGTGAAGCATACCTGTTTCAGTAGTGATCTCATCCAATGATACACCCCATGCAGTAGCTGCCGCAGCCCGAAGCATTTGCCGTGCCGTTGCTCCTGCAGTTCTCAAGGTTTTCCAACTTGTTCTGATCGCCTGGCTGCCACCAATAAATTGCCGGGTATATAATTTTGTATTTAAAGGAGCTTGTTCGACGATAACATTTTTCCAATCAACATCAAGTTCTTCCGCCACGATCATAGGCATGGACGTTTTTACATTTTGTCCTCCTTCCGGATTCGGCGACATGATCGAGACAATTCCATTTTCGGAAATCTTCAAAAAGCCATTCAACTCCGTCCATTCATCAGGAATCTCGATCATTCCTTTTGTTTCAGAAGCAAAGGAATTAAGCCAGCTAAAGCTGAGCATTAATCCGCCTCCGGCAAGTGCTGAAGATTTAAGAAATGACCGCCTGTTAATAGAAGTTCTTTGAAGAGTCATTTTAGTATTTGAAAGCTTACTAAAGTTACGACGAAACTTCTATGCCAATTGATCAGCTGTGATAATTAAGAAAATCCAGTCTCAAACAGGAATAAACTCCATCGTTCGGGCTACTCTTTCAGGCTCGCAAAGACCGTCCACCCATTTTCTATTGTAGCCTTTTACCAGGTATTTTTTTTCATACGCATTGTTGATTGCTTTTGTAATGGTATTCATGTCAGCAGGTTTCAAACCCTTAATTGGAAGAATTTCTTTTCCACACTTAATGTCGCCATTGTCACCGTTTAGAAAAGCCGTGTACCAGCTTTTGTCTGCGCCATAATAAGAGCGGCCAAAGATCCGGTCCTTGACAATTACCATCCATATACCAGTGAATTTTTCTCTGTCCTTACCTGCCCGCACACTGGTGATCTGGGTTTCGTCTACGCATTTCAGAAATGCTTTTGGGAACTTTTTCATAAACATTCAAATATTCCTGAACGTCGTAGAGATAAGGCATGCCTTGTCTCTATGCCAATCCAATTCTGTTAAATCACCACAATTTGAATTAGAACCTCACCCGCCACGTTTCCGTTTCACAACCAAAGCCTTAGTAGCCTAATTTAAATCAATGTATAGTAAACGCTGTCAAATTCAAATATTCCTAAACTTCAATGGACTTAACTCAACATGCTTTTTGAAGAAATTGTTGAAATGTGTTGTTTCCGAAAAGCCTAATGCATAAGCGATCTCAGATACATTCCAGGGACTATGCTTCAACAAAATTTTTGCTTCCTGCAAAATTCTCCCAGCAATGATCTGTGATGTTGTCTTATCAGTCGTTTCTTTTACAGCCCGGTTCAAATGATTGACATGCACGTTTAATTGCACAGCAAAATCAGAAGCTGAACGAAACTGCAACGATTGGTGATTCTCATCAATGGGAAATTGTCTTTCTAATAATTCTAAGAACAAAGAAGAAATTCTTGTTGATGCCTTGATGGGCTGCTCGTCAATTTTTGCTGTGGGTTGCATCTTTAACGCAAAATGGATCAGTTCAAACACGATCGTACGCAACACATCATATTTATGTTTATAATCCGAATTGATCTCTTCAAACATTCGCTGAAAATAAGTATTCACGGTTTCCGCCTGTTCATCGCTCAATTCAAACAAATGTGTGCCTTCAGATTGAAAAACCGAATACTGGTTCAGGTTCCCATACTGATGAAAAAAATGCTGGTTAAAAATGCAATAAACACCGCTGCGTATTCTATCCAGGTGTTCCCATTTATATGGTATCAGCGGATTCGAAAATGACAGGGCCTGTTTTTTTACCTCGTAGACCTTATCTGCATAATGCACCTGGCTATTACCCATCACCAGCATGACCTTGTAGAAATCCCGGCGTTTATAAGGAATTGATGGTGGCTGGCCATCAACATAAGGCGGCAATTTAAAAATATTGAAATGCCCGATCTCGTTGCGGAGATTATCAGGTATCCAATCGAATTTCTTTTTATAAAATTCTTCTATGGTTTCAACCTTACCCATCTCCCACAAACTTACTGAATTCTTATGCTTGTAATTTTCCTGCATTTTGCTTGGTCAATCGGAGTAGACCAGGCTTGCATTAAAAAACCAGTAAACGTAAACCTGGCTTTTTTATCATCCTGCTTGAATTCGACTCCAGGATACAAAAAAACTTTAGTAAGCAGGAAGTTTATAACGAACTTCAAAGTGATAATTACGATTTTCAAACAATTTACTCAAGCGACGTTGACGTTTTATGAGATGAGTAACGCATGTGCGAAACGAGGTACTATACATGTCTGTAAATATGCCAGGTTGCTTCCCGGAAAAAATATTCCTTTTCAAAAATCGCCCCAACCGATTTTGCAAGGTTACTTGAATTTATATTTTGCGGGTGAATAAGACTTATTAGGGAAATTTCCGGCATATGCCGCGCTGTCATATTCTTTATTGCTCTTACTGCTTCACTGGCGTACCCCTTACCCCAGAATTCCTTTGCCAAACCCCATTGAATTTCAGGTTCGGGCCAATCACTGGGATAATCAGGGCCGGCAATGCCAATTACCCTTTTTAGTTTCTTTTCTTCTAATGCGTAAGAACCGTAATTCCGCAATTGCCAATGACCGAGTACTGCAGCCATTTTTTGCCAGCTTTCATTCTCGTTCAATGGTTTTCCGGTTGTGTACCTGCTACATTCGGAATCCCCATAGTATTCATGAATATCTTTCCAATCGTCTAAACGGAACATTCGTAAAATAAGTCGGTCAGTTTCTACTACTTCCGGAATTAAATATTTCATGTTACTGTTTTCAATTGATCATTTAACCTGGTACCTCTTTTTTCATTCGTAGTATAATGCCCTATTGTTTTCGGAAAACAATATCCTTCACTGTCGGCTCAAAAGGTATTTGAAATGATTTCACAACGCCATTATTGAATTTAAATAGCACATCTCCTACTCCATTGGGAAAAATTCCTTCTTCCCACCAATAATGACTTGAAAAGCGATGTCCTCCTTTTGGGATCAACAACAGTTTCAGATTATAATAGGTCATCACCAGCGCTTTTTTATATGTTTCGATCTTAACTTCTCCGTAGCCTGCATTCTCAAACCGCCCTGAGTATTTTTCAATTGAGAAAAGAGGCTTTGTCTTGATCGTATCAACATTCACTAATCGAGGTTTTTGCGTATTGCCCTGATACTTTTTCCGTCTTTCAATAAATGCGGAATTTTTATCCCGCACCGGGAGATCAAATACCAGGTCTGCAACGAAATCCGGAACAAGACGTATTAACGCTGAATTATTCTGATTTGTAAGCACCACGATTCCCAAACTATCATAAGGAAAAAACGTGACCGTGGAGGAAAAGCCATCTATATTTCCATTATGATGGGCTTTATAATGCCCGCGGTAGGAGGATAAAAACCAGCACAGACCTACATTGCTGAAATGTTCATCAGGATATTGATCATTTATTCCCTCATCAACCATAAAATGAGATTTAATAGCTCTCTTTACAAAACCCGGAGGAAGTACCCGTTTGTTTTTATAAACTCCGTCATTGATCCACATTTGTAAATAATGAGCCAGGTCGGCGGCAGTTGAATTAACCGAGCCTGCTCCCAACAGGTCATTCATCTGGTTGGTAGGTTTCACCTCGAAGGAATCATTGAATTCATATTTCAGCGCCGCGTTTGCATTAATATTTAATGAGGCAGAATTGCTATATGTATTATTCATTTCCAGCGGTTGGAATATTTTTTTATTGACAAGATCATTCCATGTCGTGTTGTATAATTTACCGCTTAAAACACTTAATGCAAAGAACATAAAATTGCTGTACTGAAATTGCGTACGCAATGGAGCAAATGGCTCTTGAAATTTTATTCTTTTTAAATACACATCTTCCGGAAAGTTGGTATTAAACGTCCATGCCCAATCATGACCGGCTGACCCTGTACGATGACTAAGCATATCTTCTGCAGTCACCTGCTTTGTTAACTGCTCAGTGTATAATTGAAATTGGGGGAAATATTTATGTATCGGTTTATCTAATTGGATCTTGCCATCTTCCTCGGCCATACCCATAAGTGCAGTTGTAAAAGTTTTAGAACAGGATGCTATTGGGAAAATCGTATTCTCATTAACGGATAGTTTATTCTTATAATCGCGGTAGCCATAACCTTTTGCAAGTATCACAGAATCGTTTTTTACAATGGCAATTGCAAGACCCATTAGATTCCAGTCTGTCATCGCTTTTGTGATAAAACTGTCCAGTTTTTCTCTCTGAAATCGCGATGATTGACAAAACGAATGGGTCGAAAAGCTCATCAACCCGACAAGCAAAAGAAGAAGAAGGCGGTTCATTGTTTTGGCTTAAAGAGGGAATAAAAGTTACGAGAAATTGCGAATATACGCAGGCCACGGGAATAGGCGATCCGGGCAACCACATATCACCTGAAGAACCCAACATTCTGGTGGGTCACGTGATATAATTAATTAAATTTGAGCACAACCTTGTTTATGAAAAAACTTACACTGTTCGCATCATTCTCTTTGGTGTTCTTTTCATGCAACAACACAAATCAGCCAATTGCTTCCGACGTCTCTTCGCTGGATCTAAAAAGAGGAGACATTGTATCCTGTAGCCCGCAGGATGGAGAAAGCTTTGGCACAGTAGCATTCCATGCCTCTGTACCTTCTGATCTCCGAAATGATTTTAATATCGCTATCGCATTACTTCATTCCTTTGAATACGATGAATCTGAAAAAATGTTTGCAAAGGTCATTGACAAGGCGCCTGATTGTGCAATGGCATATTGGGGCGTAGCCATGAGTAATTTTCACCCTCTTTGGACCCCACCTTCCAGACCAGAGTTACAAAAAGGAACCCAAGCCATACAGATAGCCCGCTCAATAAAAAATAAAACAAAAAGAGAATCGGATTACATTGAAGCCATTGCAAAATTCTATGAGAAGGCAGATCAGCTTGATCACCGCAGCCGTGTCCTGAATTTTGAAAAAGCAATGGAGGGCGTTTATGAATCGTATCCCGATGATATCGAAGCAAAGATATTTTATGCTTTGGCGTTGAACACCGCTGCTGACCTCAGTGATAAAACGTATACAAAACAACGCAAGGCTTTTGGATTGTTAAATCCAATCTTTCAGCAAAATCCGTTGCATCCGGGCATTGCACACTATATCATTCATAATATGGATAATCCTGAACTGGCAGCATTAGCTTTGCCTGCAGCAAGAAAATATGCGAGCATCGCTCCTTCGTCTGCGCATGCACAGCATATGCCCTCACACATTTTTATACGTCTTGGCTTATGGGATGAAGGCACTAAATCCAATTTGGATGCTGTTGCATCTGCCCAGTGCTATGCGGAAAAAGCGCAGATCAAGGGTCATTGGGATGAAGAACTGCATGGCCTGGATTATCTCGTTTATTGTTATCTGCAAAATAACCAGGATGCACTCGCAAAGCAACAACTGGACTATTTACAAACCATCAATGATGTGACTCCATCAAATTTCAAAGTAGCTTATGCATTTGCCGCGATACCAGCCCGTTATGCACTTGAAAGAAAAGACTGGAAACAGGCTGCTGACCTAAAAATACATCCTGTAAATTTTCAATGGAAGGATTTTCCGTGGCAAAAATCTATTTTTCATTTTACACGGGTGCTCGGCAATGTTCATTTAAATAATGTATTGGCCGCAGAAAAAGAACTGGATACATTAAAAACACTTTATGATGCGTTGAAAGATCAAAAAAATAAAGCTGATGAAGCGGCGCAGGTTGCAGTTCAGATAAAGGCTGCAGAAGCATGGATCCAATACAAAAAAGGAAACAATGAAAAAGCATTGGCACTTATGGAGGCTGCCGCAAATAGCGAAGATGGAAGTGAAAAACATCCTGTAACACCTGGCCCTGTTATCCCCGCCCGTGAATTATTAGGTGAAATGCTTCTGGAAATGAATCAACCTTCATTAGCTGTCAACGCATTTGAGCAGGACCTGAAATTACATGCTAATCGTCGCAATGGAAAGATTGGCCTTCAAATGGCAAAGGAAAAAGCAAATTAAAATGAACATAAACTATTCAGCTCTACTAGACCCTATCCGCCTTCATGCAATGTTCTTAATTTAAACATCTTCTATTTCGTGACAGGATCAAGAGTTTTAAATTCTTTAAATTTATCGCTTATATAAAACAGCATTTGTTCTCTGCTGTTTTTTCTGCAAAATGAATAGGAAGGACGATAGAGGGCCATAAATCGGAATAATGAATCGCCCCTTAACCCTGTAAGTCTGGCGACCCAGTCCACAGGGAAACATCGATCAACATAGTTTTCCTGCTCTTGTTTAATAAGGCGTTTCTTTAATTGTCGCTTTTGACGTGCGTCATGCGAAAAATAACTAACCGGACTTAATGATATACCGAATCCATTTGCTGGAGTATTGCGACCGGTGATGCCGGGTTGCTTTTCATAGATATTATCATAATAATTTCTACGCGCCAGTGAATCTGCCTGGTAACTGCTGGTTACCGTTACATTTTTTAATAAAACGATCCTCCTGGACAATATCACATCATATTGTGTTAGCAACATTGAGTAGTTCACTGTAACAGTATCAGGTTTGAATCCCGTCATTGAAAATACAAGCCGGTCATCCTCTGCGGCAGCAATTGAATAATTACCATCCCTACCTGAATAGGCAGATTGTTTCGTATTGAGATTATAAATATTCACAGCGGCGATTGTTGAGTCAGTTTGCGCCTCATATATTTTTCCTTTCACCACATTCTGCGCATTCAAGTCGCAATAAATGCTAAACAATGAAGAAGCGATTAGTAGTCGAAAGATCATCATTAAAAGTAAGAAGCATCGAAATGATCATTTTTTCATACGAATCAAATGTTTGTTAAATCAATTTTTACAAGGGAGTCCGCGGAATATACCGCAATGAAGGCAAATAGCTCCGAATCGGAACGACATTTCCCGGTAAAGTCTGAAATAAGCGGATGCAGAGTCAAATAAAGACTACCTTACAGTAGTCCGTACAGGCAATTCCTCCCTGTATATCGTTCTTTGAAAGTTTCAGCTTTAGGATATTAAAAAAAGTGAGGGTGTATTATGTGTTTTTCAGCAGGTGCGAGTTTTGGAGCGGCTGCAGTACTCAGTATTGTCGGCGCAGTGGCAGTGATTAAAGCAAAAACGATTCCTCAAGGATTGTTTGCTGCTATCCCTTTTATTTTTTCTATCCAACAAGTAGCAGAGGGGATGCTTTGGCTGTCATTCAATAACGATGATATTCCCGGTCGATCTTTTTTTACTTATGTTTTCCTTGTATTCGCCATCATGTTCTGGCCTATATGGATTCCCCTCACCACACGTCTTCTTGAAAAAGATGTAACACGAAAAAAAATACTAACTATGATTCTTATCGCCGGCATCATCGTATCCGCCGGGTTTGCGTGCATTATATTGTTCTACCCTTTAGAGGCTGTTGCAACTCATCATCATATTCAATACAAATTAGATCTGCCACCGGCAATAAATAACCTTATGTGGCTTTTTAATATTCTGTATTTCACAACCACTATTATCTCAACTTTTATTTCAAGTATTAAAAGAATGAAATTGCTGGGAACCGTCTTCATAGCTGCTTACTTGTTTGCGACTTATTTTTATAATGGCGCTGTTCTGTCGGTGTGGTGCTATTTTGCCGCTATTCTAAGTATCGTAATTCTTTGGATAGTGTCGGAATTTCGCACTAGTCCGGATGCTAGACCAAAATTAAAGGCAACCATCTAGGGATCGTCTTCGTTTTTAATCGTTGATATGATGAATTTAAAAGCACCTGATCCTTTCATTAAATTTGAAATCGCCATGAAAAATATTTTGATTATTTTTTCTTGCGTCCTGTCTCTTACTGCCAATGGTCAACAAGGCAATTATAAGTCTCTTAAACAAATTAAATGGTTAGCAGGTAATTGGAAAGGGGTGTACAATGGTGCACCGTTTTATGAAGCCTGGGTGAGTATTAATGACTCATTAATGGTAAACTTATCTATTGAAATAAAAAATAATGATACTGTCGTTAAGGAGCATGGCTTTATCCAGATAAAAAACGGTAATATCATTCATGGAAGCACAAATGCAACATGGGCATTAACCAAATTGAACGATACTGAGATGGTTTTTGAAAATGATACACTGAAGTTTGCTAACAAGATCATTTGGTCTCATTCTGCAAATGATCATTGGCTTGCAGAAATACATAATCCCCGCGGTATAATAAATTATGATCTTGAACGGGTGGCCTGGCTTAATAAAACCGTAAACAGGTTTATAAAAAAGGAATAGATGCGCAATAGGTGGCTTTAGACAACGAAATTTTCTGCCCTGATGTCTCCCGCACTCGAAAAATCGATTGAAGATGCCAAATGAAACGGGTATTGAGTAGTTTTGAAATGTAAAAGGCATAGGATTTGAGTGGGTTTTATTAAATCGTTGTATGAAGCCCGTTGCTAAACAAGGTTGGAAGATCTGCAGCCGTGGCCATAAATACCGGGGAAGTCATTGCCCTTATTGCTGGAAAAAAAATAAAAATAAGAAATGAGCCAGGCATTTGTAAAAGAAGAAGATGATCAATGGTTGCATGAAATACCCGGCACCATGACCGCTTTAATCAATTATTTGACAAGAGAAAACAATGGCATCAGGGTTTATGAAAAAAGCAAGCAGATCAAAAACGGAAGAGAAATTTTTGTGATGAGCAATGGGCTATCCTATTCGAAGGATAAGGATGGGAAATGGGAGATAACTGAATAATCTTTACTGCGAACATCAATCATTATATACAAAGCCTGATTTTTATCCGGGCCTCTCTGGCATAATTACTGTGCTGCATGTCTTTGATCAAAAAAACTTTTCCATGGCAAAAAATGATGCTCAAACAATTAATGAAAATCAGTCAGGTAATTTGCCTTCTGAAAAACACGATAAAATAACGCAACCTGATCGCAACATCGGTAGCGCGGAGAAAAAACATGGCCGGCTTCGCCATCAGGAACGAAATTTTGGCCTGGTGGTGGACGGAGTGCCTTACACGGTTAAGTCGATCCCGTTTTTATTTAATGAGGAATTACGTTTTCGTATAATTTTGAACGGAGCTTCGGAACATGTCTTCACATGGGATTCACAAATTGGCATGCTACGAGCCATCAATGATGATTCATCAGTGCTGCCGGCAGGATTAGAAGAGGCTTTAAGCGAAAAATTACAGAGTCAATTAAAGTAATAATATGGAACACAAAAAAAGATTAGAAGAATTAAATACTGAATCACTTCAAAAACTGGAGGAGTATCTCAAAACCAAAGAGAAATTATTAGACGAGGATCATAAAAACGTACACAAGGCAAAAGAAGAATGGCAGGTTGCGTGGAACAAACTAATGGAAGCGTTAATGGTCCTGGAACGCCTCGAAATATGATCTCGTTCATTTAACGGAGCAGATACGATTCGGCTAGATCTCACCGAACAAATATTTGTGTATAATAAATAACTCCCCGCTTGTTTTGGGCCGTGCCAATGCCAATGTACTTATAATTGCCAAGCATATTTTTCTTATGACCACTGGAGTTCTTCCAGATTTCGAATGCTTCTTTTCCGTTACGGGCACCATAAGCAACATTCTCTGCCATGCCACCGTAAGGCTTTATGATTTTTTTCACTTGCAATTCCCGTTGGTTATAACCTCCATGACCAAAACTCCTGCGGCCCCTTGCCATGTCTTCACTATGGCTGCGGGCAACTGCGTTCAACTCTTTCCTCATTTCAAGAGCCGGCAATCCTTTTGATTTTCGAAATTGATTGGTGTATTTAAGTACATCTTCGGTTAATCCTTCCTTTAAAGGAGCAGAAAAAGAAAAAAACAAAAGAGAGATAACTGACAAAATAAAAAAGAAGAAATTAGTTTTTAACACAGGTAAGAATTTGATCATTATCAGCAAGTTTTATACCAGCAGCGATGAAAAACAATACGAATTATGCTAAGGAAATTGTCTATGCCGAAAGTAATAAATGTTTATAAAAGTTCATACTTCTCACCAATGAACTCGATAAAAAAATCGTTTTTTTAGTACCATATTGTTCATCCATGCTTCACCCATCCTGTCTTATATATTATAGCTTTTGGGATCCATAGCAATGTTTATTTTAAAGAAGTCAATGCCGCCGGGATTTCGGGTTATTAACTGCACAGGTTGCCGCCTTGTGTCAGGCAACACGATCAAATAGCAGCACCATAAAGACAAAAACATAACGATCATTCGTTGAATTAAATTAAATCACCCGCCGCTTCGTTGTTCATACATTCAAATCATCGCTATCAAAATGCTTGATTCAAAATAATTACTTAGCTCTATATTGTCGCAGTCTTTGAAACTTAATTTAAAACTAATACATTTACTTATCGGACGTTTTAAACAACGTTGCCGAAAAACCAAAACCAATATTTATGAAAAAGCCATCCAACAGAAATGAGCGGTCCCAGATCGACATTATTGCGAACGTTGAAGACCCCTGCATATTACAACTACTCGTAGAAACGCTCGCTGAATCAAAACCTAACCTCCCTTTTAGATTGAGACGGGTACATCGCGGGTGGAAGGCCCTCGAATCTTCTTCAATAGAAGCTCGTGTGAGTGGAGGCATAAATTTCTCCCGTGAAAAAACTGTTGACATTCCCTTTGTCACTTGCTTTGTATTTACATGTACAAAAGGAAAGGGAAAATATGAGCTTAAATGGAGTAATTCGTTATCCTGATCCTTTATGGCGCTGATGTTATAGTCGTATCATACCGCCACTTCATTGGCCGCCGTTGGGAATATGCGAATAATCTTTACCAACCGCGTTTCATAGTAACCGCTTAGATCAGAAACAATAACACCCTTTGCATTTCCGGAAGAAGAATGAATAAATTCTACTTCGCCGTTTAGATTATTGATTATAATTCCCATATGTCCAACAATACGTTTACCAGGATCAGTACCCGTAAATAAAATAAGATCCCCGGGTTTCGCATTGCTTGTTTCGACCGTTGTCCCAAAGTTTGTAAACTCGACAGAAGATCGTGGTACTTTGATCCCAAAATGATTTGATACAGCATTGATAAAACCTGAACAATCCAGGCCCTTTTCGGGATTTACTGATCCATATAAATACGGGGTGCCCGTCAATGTTTTGGCATAAGAAACAAAATCCGATGCCTGCGTTGCGGTTTCCACATTTCGAATAGTGTCTTTTTTTACTGATTTTTTTCCAATAGGATTATCTGTTATAACCTCATTTTCAGGGGCGATTTTTATTGATTTTTTTTCACAAAAGCCGAAGACGAAAATCAAAAGAGTTGTAAATAATGCAAAAAACAAATATCGCATATGGGTTGATTTAGGGCCCCTGTTTTGCAAATACATTGCCGCAAATGACGAAGAGAAATGTCTTAACAAGGCGATAAGATTCCCGGGGATAAATCGTAGTTTCAAAAAGCGGGTTACAATTTCAAAATTTAGTTTAGTTTTAATACTTCACATACTTCCATCATGGCAAGATTTATATTGGTTATCTTTTTATCTCTTAGCAGCTATTTGGTCCTGAGTGGGCAATCGTCTGCCGTAAAGATTTTTACAGCTGTAAAAAATAATGATATTAAAGAACTTAAAACATTGGTTGACCTGGGGGCCGACCCAAATAGTTATGATGAAGATGGTGATCATTTACTGATGTATGCAGCTCTATATTCATCCATTGATTGCATGCAGTTATTAATTGGGAAAGGATGTAATGTAAACGCGAAGAATGGACTTGATGAAACGGCATTGATGTGGGCAGTTCATGATCTTGAAAAAATGAAATTATTGATACAACATGGCGCTGATGTAAATACAAAGGCAAGAACAGGTAATACAGCATTACTCATCGCTTCGGTAGGACATGGAAAATATGATGCCGTCAAATTATTGCTCGACAAAGGCGCTGATGCCTCAGCCCTCAACAACAAAAAAGAAAATGCACTGATAAGAGCTGCCTTATTCGGCGATACAGCAACTATATCGCTGTTACTCGGTAAAGGACTTCTTGTTGATGCAATGACTGCTGATTCGTCCACTGCACTGCTGAACGCAACATTAAATGCCAATAAACCTGTCATATTTCAATTATTAGAAAAAGGTGCGGATCCGGATAAAATCTGTTCTTTCGGGTTAACACCGTTAACCGGGGCTGTGCTTTTTTCTGATCCCGAATCAGTAAAAGCCATTTTGAAGAGATCAAAAAAAGTAAATGCCCAGGATGCAGGTGGAAATACTGTATTGATGTATGCTGGTTATCGCGAACATGATAATGTAGAGGTCATCCAGGCATTATTGGAGAAAGGAGCTGACGTAAATATAAAGGCGAAAGATGGAGCAACGGCCCTTTCATGGGCATCAAAAAAAGGGAATACAGCGACAGTTGCATTACTAAAAAAAGTGGGAGCAAAATAATTTTATAAAAAACGTTTATGAAGAAATGGTTGGTTCTTTCCGGAATTGTCGTCGTGATCGCATCCTTTACAACGGTAACAAATGATTACGGGCACAATGATCCCGAAGCCATAAAAAAAGCGATCAATAAAAGCTTGCCTTTGTTGCAAACTACCAGTCATGCTTTTTTGGAAAATGCGGGGGGTTGCCAATCCTGTCATCACCAGGATCTGACCGCTGTTAGTTTATCGTTGGCAAAAGAAAAAGACTTTCCGGTTAATGATACAAGCCTAAATGAGATATTTGATTCTATCATGCATGTCGTAAAAGCATGGAAGCCTGCTTTAGTTCAAAATGACGATCCTGTCGCTATCGTTATGTCCAGTGGTTATCAATTATGGGCATTGTGGGCAAATGACTATAAATCTAACAAGCTAATTGAAATGCTTGTAAAGAATTTGATGCAGCGGCAAACAAATGAAGGAAGTTGGGTTAGCCCTAATCCGCGGCCACCATTAGAATATTATGCCTTTTCTGCGACCGCTCTTATGATGTCCGCCATTCAATATTACTCACCGCTATCTTTAAAGCCAGAAGCGGCACAACGAATTGAACGGGCTCGTGCATGGATGCTCCACACTGTTCCCGAAACCAATGAAGAAAAAGTGTTTCAATTACTTGGGCTCAAATGGATCAATAGTGATAAAGATTTTATTCAGCAACAAGCAAAAAAACTATTGGCTACGCAACGTCAGGATGGAGGATGGTCCCAGTTAGCCACCCTTGAAAGTGATTCATATGCAACTGGCCAGGCCTTATATGCGCTATTTGA
This sequence comes from Chitinophagaceae bacterium, assembly GCA_025923075.1. GTDB lineage: Bacteria > Bacteroidota > Bacteroidia > Chitinophagales > Chitinophagaceae > VBAS01. The sequence continues at coordinate 14,255 of JAICGN010000058.1, read as the reverse complement.
AACAGGCCAGCTAAAAGCCGATGATCCTGCCTTTCAAAAGGGCGTTTCCTTTTTACTTAAAACTCAATATGAAGACGGATCATGGAAAGTAACATCACGTTCCATCCCATTTGTCTCCTTTATTGAGAATGGATTCCCACATGAAAGAGATCAATTCATCTCTGCTGCCGGAACTAATTGGGCTACGATGGCTTTACTCTTGGCGGTGAAATAAAAAACTCAACAAGTAAATATCCATGAGGATTCAACATTTTTTTGCGCCAATGATATATCTCAATGAAGTAGCACCGGCTATTGAATTTTATAAGGGAGCATTTGACGCAATTGGATTGCGGCGCTGGGCAATGACGATGGCAGCGTACACGTCGCAGAAATGTCTATCTACGGCGCCCTGTTCCAGGGCATGAGGAAGTAACAAGGACCAATGAATTCAGCCCGGGAACATTAAAAGGCACTTGCGTTGCAATTGGCTTATTTGTCAGTGACCCGCACGCAGTGATGCAAAAGCAGTTGCAGCCTGTGGCGTAGAGCTGGATCCCGTAAAAGACTATGACTATGGTTACAGACAGGGATGTGTTGCCGATCCTTTCGGTCATCATTGGCGTATTGAAAAAAAGATTGGGTAGTATACACTCCTCAACCAATAAATTTGCTTTTTGTACGTTCTAAAAAAACCGTACCCGTAAAAACTGAAAATCAATCCTTATGAAAAAACCATCAAACAAAAATGACGGGTCGGTAATTGCTATTACCGCTACACTGGAAGAGCTCAACCTCCTACAAGTTCTTGTAGAAAAATTAGCTGAATGCAATGTGGATATTGGCTATAGTTTAAAACAGGTACAGCCTGGCTGGAAGGCTATAGAAACTTCTACCATAGAAGTTCTTGTCAGTGGAACTATTAACCTCTCACACAATGAAGAGCTGATCAACGCTCCTTTTGTGACATGCTTTCTATTTACGTGCATTAAACCGTTGAATGGAAAATATGAGCTTACCTGGAGCAGCTCACTATCGTGATCTTTTTTTTAAAGGCTTAAGGAAATCATCGGGCGTATAAATATAGATGTGTATCGCTGCATAAACGCAGTCATACATATGTATTTCAACCAAATCAATCATCCTTTTTCACCTTCCTTTCTCCATCTTCTATTTTAATTTTTGTATCGCCATCTTTGATCTTGACCTCGTCGCCATCTACTTTCCTTTTATAATCGCCGTCCTTTATCTTATACTCATCTTCACCGTCGTATTTGTATTTTCCGTCACTGGTTTTTATAACATAACCGTTGATCACTTTACCATTTGCACCATAAATAGTATCGTTCGTCTTGGTGTCTACATACATATACACGGGTTCGTGTGTTTCGCTATTTACCATCCGGCCTGTCTTCTCATCCTTTTCAACCTTAATATACTTCCCCGCGGTCAGATCAAGATATCTTTCCTGCTTGCATGATGTGAAGATTATGGCAGCTGAAAGACTCGACAATAATAGTTGTTTCATGTTTTTGTTTTTTCAATAGGAAACAATTATCAGACCAGCCACATTAGCTTTTCGTCAATGGGCAAATAATGCCACATATGTATGGCTCCCCCCCAAAAAAAAAATTTGACCTAATTGGTTGTTTAACCTCCGGCACTATTTTTATCTTAACTTTCGCTATGCTCCAAATTTCTTCCCTCCAAAGGCTTGTCTATTTTTTGTTGTCATTTTTTCTCATTATTGCTGCATTGTATTATGCTAAACCGTTTTTAGTTCCTGTTTGTTTCGCAGGATTGCTGGCCATGCTTTTCCTTCCATTGAGCCAATGGTTTGAAAGTAAAAAAATACCAAAAGGACTATCGATTGTTTTTTGCATACTGATTCTCTTAGGAATTATAATAGGGATCATCTGGCTAATAAGCTGGCAGATCAATGACCTGGCCAGCGAGACGAGTAACATTGAAAATAAAGTGAAGCAAATGATCAGCCAGGTAGAAGAATATATTCGCAGTAATTACGGTATTTCAAAAAAACAACAGGAAAAAATTATAACAGAGCAGGCGCAGGCTAACAGCAACGTGCTTTCTAACATGGGATCTTTTCTTACTGGTTTTGTAATTGATTTTGTTTTGGTCCTGGTTTATATTTTTCTTTTTATGTTTTACCGTGGACGTATAAAGGCTTTTATCCTGAAACTGGTTTCATCACCGCAAAAGAAAAATACGGAAACTATACTTCATGATATCCAAAAAGTGTCCCAGCAATATATCGTAGGGCTTGGTATGATGATCGGTTGTCTATGGATCATGTACAGCATTGGGTTTTCCATCGTCGGAGTAAAATATGCGGTATTGTTTGCCATTATTTGCGGGCTGCTGGAGATCGTGCCATTTATCGGTAATCTTACCGGTAACCTGTTGACAATTCTCATGGTCATCATCCAGGGCGGTGGACTGGGAATGGTGATCGGTGTTGTCATAACATATCTTGTCGTTCAGTTTTTACAAACCTATATCCTCGAACCGCTGGTTGTAGGTGCAGAAGTAAATATAAACCCGTTATTCACTATCATCATTCTTGTACTGGGTGAATTAGTCTGGGGCATTCCAGGTATGGTCCTGGCAATTCCGCTATTAGGAATTTTCAAAATCATTTGCGATCATGTTGATTCGTTAAAGCCTTATGGTTATTTAATTGGAAGTGACAGGAAAAAAAGATCCTCATTGATCAAAAGAAATAAAAAATAACCTGTACCGACAGCTTTCTTGTTAAATAAAAAATCCTGCAGCTATTTCCATCATCTGCAAAGAGTTTTATTGTTTACACTCGTCCTTCAAAAAAAAAATTTGCACAAACTACGCTGTATGAAAAATACTATAAGACTTTTAGCAATCCGGGCGACCGGATTATAACTGGCAGGAGTTTGGAACAAAAGAATCAGTTGAGAAAACGAAAAAAGAAAGAACAGAACAAACTGATGCATGGCGAAAAAGGATCAGCAAAACGGGGTTGTCAAATAAAAATCTTGCATTGGCTTTGGAAAAAGCAGGAGCTGTAGGAATCATTGGTTCAAACTGGTCAGCGAGTTTTTGAATAAACAAAATTTTTGGCGTCAACACAACGAAAATTCCAACTCTTGATATTGCACTGGAAGATTATGGATTGCTTTATCGTTTATTGGAATCGGGGAAAAATCCGAAGATTAGCGTCAGAGCTGATTCGAAAGAACTGGGTATTGTGCCCACATTTAATACAATTGCTGAAATAAAGGAAAATGAAAAAGCCAATGAATATGTAATGCTCTCTGCACATTTTGATTCATGGGACGGAGCGACAGGTGCCACTGACAATGGTACCGGTACTTTGGTAATGATGGAAGCGATGCGTATCCTTAAAACAACTTATCCCAATCCAAAGCGTACAATACTGGTCATTGGGGTAGAGAAGAACAAGGTTGGAATGGTTCCCGTGCCTTTGTTGAAGATCACCCTGAAATTGTAAAAAACATCCGGGCATTGTTTAACCAGGATAATGGAACTGGCAGAGTAGTGAATGTCGGTGGCGCAGGTTTTTTACATTCCTATGGATATCTTGGGAGGTGGTTGGCCCGCGTACCTGCAAACTACAAACAAGACTTAGAAACTAGATTTCCCGGTGCACCATCCGGCGGCGGATCTGATAATACTTCTTTCGTGGCTGCAGGTGTGCCTGCATTTGGTTTGGGATCGAACAGCTGGCTATACGGTAGCTATACCTGGCATACAAACCGGGGGATACTTACGATAAAATTGTTTTTGCTGATGTAAGAAATAATGCAATACTTGTGTACTGGCTAGTGGGGATCCAGCCACGACATCAAGAGAAAAAATAATTTTACCCGTTAACCGGGCAACAGGCGAGCCAGGAAAATGGCCAGAACAGAGACCCCCAACACCGAAAGGCAGAGTTGAATGACCCCTAATCACGCACCGAAACTAGAAACATCGATATGGTTCCGGAGCGACTCTGTATCAATTACTAAGTAATGCCGTCCATGACGGGTATTAGTTTGTACCCAGAATCATCCACATTATCTATTAATAGTTGTGTATAACTTAACAACCTTCTATAAGATTTGCTGTGCTGCAATCGGTAAATTGCTGAACAAACTGATCCATGCTGTCAATCCGTAATATTCAATTCTCAAAGCTCCTGAAAGCAGAAGGTCGTTATAGAGAATTCAATTTCAGAAAATCGGCCAACGAAGGAAAAATAATTTTCAATGTAGATGTAACTGATGATCGGAATAACCGTATTCTTTTCCGTATGCAAAAAGAAGACAACGCATGGAAAATACAATCAAAGGAGCTTCCGGTTTGGATCATCAATAACGAAACAACTCTTTGCGAGCTCATCGAAAGTGAGTTACAGGCTTAGGTATTTATATTCCCCTTTACTATTTTGTTTTGCGAGAGTCGATTTAGCAACACTTTAAAACGCGTATTATGTCAAAAAGACACTACAATTGAGTCTTGTAGTCAATACGACAATAATAGATTACCTTTAGCCAATGCATTTATCAAAAGAACATCTAAGCGCTAACAGTAATTACCGTTGGACAGATGAATTTGTTTTTGACGGCACTCCAAGCCGTCGTCTTTTTGATCGCCATAACGGCAATCAATTATTATTCATTATTAATCTTTATGCCTCGCAAGTCAAAGGATTTTCCGAGACGGATGTATCGAAGATCGAGGGTATGCTGCTGAATCAACTTCCTGAAGAGATCAAAAGCGAGATTTCCGTTCTCAAATGGTTACAGGAAAACGAGACATTGAGTATTCAACACGTATAATAACATTAAGAGAAGAACTTCTCAGTATTCATAATATAGAATGCCGGAACGAGCCGGCATTCCTGGATGTCGGTCGTTGCTTAGGACCAGTTATAGGGGAAATGCGAATCCCCACAACCCATCAATCTCGATTGCCTTGGCTCTTGTTGATAGCTGACCAAGGAAATTGTATGCCTACTGAAATGGTGGACTTATTAGCGGGTGTGCATATCCTTTCAAAAAAACCTTATTTACCGCGCATTTAAAGGAAAATTTGGTGAAAAGAACTCTCCTTTGCTTCGCTTTTGTTTTTGGTTTTCCAGCCTAAATGCACAATTGATAAAGTAGAAATCAGTTAACCCTCAACCAGCTTTAAAAAAGCGCAACCTCAAATGAAACAAAAAGATGCAGCAAAACGAATTGCAACACGTGATGGACGATACTCATACAATGAAACCATCTTTGGAATTCACAAAAAATATTTCTAAAGTCCTGAAAGCATCTTAATAACTTGTGTTCAGTTTATACTGTGAAAAAATGCATTGATCTGCAAATGGGCACTATTTTCCCCATCTAAATTCACGATTGGAAAATAAGATCGGACAGAAGTAAGTGACACCAATAGAGATAGCTATATATTAACCCGGCAGGATTTTTATCGTAAATTCAATGGTGGTCAACAATTTTAGTAATCAAACTTTTTTTTATGCGTTGGATAGGTGGCAGACAAAGTACAAACGTAGATGACCGCCGGGGTATCGGCGCCGGCGGAATTGCCGTGGGTGGCGGCATCATTGGCGCCATTGTTCTTGTCCTTCAGTTATTACTTGGAGGTGGTGGTGACGAAGGGCAATTGCCAATTCCTATGCCTGGACAAACCCAGGAAATGACTGCAGAGGAACAAGCAGCCGACGATGAAAGAGCGAAGTTTGTAAGGGTTGTGCTTGGATATACTGAGGATGTATGGAATCAATTAATGCCCCAATACCAGGAACCGACCCTTGTGCTTTTCCGCGGGAGCGTACAATCAGCTTGCGGGTCTGCAAGTTCGGCTTCAGGACCATTCTATTGCCCGGGCGATCACCAGGTATATATTGATCTTTCTTTCTATCAGGAATTGGGGCAACGTTTTGGTGCCCCTGGAGATTTTGCGATGGCATATGTGATTGCTCACGAGGTCGGTCATCATATACAACAACTTTTAGGTACTTCGGATAAGATGGCCAGGCTTCGCCAGCAGGTAAGCAGGGAAGAATACAATAAATATTCTGTGATGCTTGAGCTGCAAGCAGATTTTTTGGCCGGCGTATGGGCGCATCATGCACAACGAATGATGAATATTTTAGAAGAAGGCGATATAGAGGAAGCATTGAATGCCGCAAATGCAATTGGTGATGACCGGCTTCAAAAAGAATCGCAGGGGTACGTAGTTCCCGAATCGTTTACACATGGCACATCTCAGCAACGCATATATTGGTTCAAAAAAGGCTTTCAAACCGGCGATATGAAACAGGGCGATACGTTTAACGATCCGTCTTTACAGTAAGCAAAAACGAATTTTCTCAGGACAAAATGGTAACTCAGTATTCAATATCTTTATTTGAGTACTCCAGAGTGATTATCGCAATTTATCATTCTAAAAGTAGCTCCCTACATATTTTGTATACATCGGAAAATAAACAAAATGGATGCAAGAGTAACCTCACTAATTGGATTTTTATTAATAATAAACGTTGTGGCCTGCAACGATACCGGCGGTGGCGCAGAGGAAACAACCGAAGCAAATAAGGCCGATAACGAAACAAAAGAACTCGTATTTGATAAACTGGTTGGGTTATGGAAAAGTGAAGATAGCGGGAGTTTTGAACAATGGGATAAGAATACTGATGGCAGTTATCAATGCCGTGCATATAGTATAAAAGGCGTGGATACATCCTGGAATGAAAAGGCCGATATCTATCCGGAGAATGACAACTGGATCTTTGAAAGTACCATTAAAGGCCAAAACGATGGCAAAGCCGTCAAATTCACTTCCACGATATTGAATGAAAAAACGGTTCAATTCAGCAATCCGCAACATGATTTTCCTACTGATGTCAACTACACTGTTCCGGATGCAACTACTTTAAATGCCTTTATCATCGGACCAAATAAAAAGGGAGGAAAAGACACGATCTCTTTTAATTATACGAGAATAAAATAAAAAAGCTGCTTTAGTAAGTCCCGTTCCTGATAACGACAGGAACTTGCTTCTTCTCAGACTTGCAGGACAGGACTCGTAAGGAATTTTACGAAAGAATCCCGCTATTTCCTACCTTCAATATCTCACCATCATTAAACTTTTTTTATGCCAAACAAAAACTCATCCCTTACCTATCGCTGGATGCAGGAGGTATGGAACGAAGGTCGCGAAGATGCAATTGATGAAATGCTGGATGCAAATGCAGTGGTTCATGGAATCGAAGGTATTACTGAGTCAGGTCCCAACGGCTTTAAGATCTTTCATCGAAATTTTAAACAGCAGTTTCCAACGGTCCATGTTGAGGTGGACGATGTGGTTTCTGAAGCAGGGTATGAAACTTCCCGCTGTACTGTCGATGGAACTACTGCTAATGGTCAACAAGTCCACTTTACCGGAATGACCTGCGTAAAAGTCGAAAACGGAAAGATTATGGAAGCCTGGAATAATTTTGATTTCATGGCTATGTATCAGCAACTGGGATATAAAATGACTGCTGCCGAAGCAATGATTGCATAATTAAGAAGAAAATATACCGCTTACTATTTACTGTGCTTTAATAAGTCAAGCTCATTATTTTTATTTTTATTCTTATGAGAACCAATTGCTGAACAGAAAACGAACGTTGCGTACCAGCAATTAAATTAACAGGCAAGACCACTAAATGAAAATTCCTTCACACTATAATCGTTTGATGCCTTATATAATCGTACCCAATGCCTATCAATTTCTTGAGTTCATGAAAAATGTTTTTTATGCGACCGAGCAGGCCATCATTCCCCGCAGCGAAGGCATTATTATGCATGGCGAATTGCGAATTGGTGAAGCGGTAGTCATGTTTGCTGATACGACAGAGGAATTTTCTCCGCGTCCCGCTGGTATTTTTATTTATGTAGAAAATACAGACGAAACATATAAGAAAGCTATGGCTGCGGGATCTACTTCGTTAATGAAACCGACACAACAGGAGTATGGCTATACCTGTGGTTTCCATGATCCTTTCGGAAATGACTGGTGGCCCGTGCAGGCGGCTAAGTAGACCTTTCCATTCATATAGTTTTACGAATTTTTACACCACAGAAAGAATAACTTAGTTGCTATAATTTATATTATGAAAAAGCTTTCTGCCTTAGCTTTTGTTTTTTTCCACGCCTCGGTTCTTTACCCATGTACTACATTTTTCATAACCACGAACGGGCAAATGATTTTTGGCCGTAACTATGATTGGATCACGGATGCAGGGATGGTGTGTACTAACCTGAAAGGCTTATCAAAAACGTCTTTGAAAACAGAGAATGGAGAAACGATCAGCTGGGTATCACAATTTGGGAGCATTACTTTCAATCAATATGGAAAAGAATTTCCAACCGGAGGCATGAATGAAAAAGGATTGGTTGTAGAATTAATGTGGCTTGATGAAACAATATACCCTCCTGCAGATAACAGGCCCGCGATCGGTGTATTGCAATGGATACAATACCAATTGGACAATTGCGCAACCATAGACGAAATAATTGAGACGGATAAAAAATTACGCATCTCACCAACAGGCAATACCCCCCTTCATTATCTTGTTGCAGATGCAAATGGCAACGCAGCGACAATTGAATTTCTGAATGGCAAGTTGGTTGTGCATAAAGGGAGCAGTCTTTCTATACCCGTTCTTACCAATAGCATCTATGATGAATCCGTAAGGTCTTATAAAAATTCTTCCACAAACGGCAATAATTCGCTCGAACGGTTTGGAAAAGCTTGCAGCATGATACAAAAATTGAAAACAGGCAACAATAAAAAGCCGCTCACGGATTATGCATTTGATATTCTTGGTGAGGTCGCGCAGGGCGATTTTACTAAATGGAGTATTGTTTATGATATCACAAATAAAACCATTCAATTTAAGACAAATCGCTTTAAACAAGTAAAGACGGTAAGCTTCGCTGCTTTCGATTTTAATTGTACTGCAACGGCCAAAGCCTGGGATATGAACCAGGCAGGAAAGGGAGCTATCAACCGGTTATTTGAGAATTTCACACCAGCAATCAATAGAAAAATTGTAGAAACAGCCGCTAAAGAGAGTGAAAGCCGCGTAACAATTAGCCAACCAAACAGGGAAAGATTATGGCAATATTCGTCAGCCATTACGTGTCAATAGCGTTGTTCCATCCTCTTGGCCGATCTCCTTCGGTGTAGTTTTTGCATAAATTATTTGTAGTAGTTTATTTCATTATAAAGCTATAATCATGAGCACGAAGGATTACAAACAAATAGCTACGGATTTTTTAATGCTTGCATCCAAAGGAAACCCGCGAGAAGCTTTTAGTAAATATGTTGCTAAGAATTTTAAGCATCATAATATTTATTTCAAAGGCGATCGGGAGTCGCTGATGATCGCGATGGAAGACAATGCAATGAAAAATCCGAGCTAGATCTGTGACATTAAAAGGGCACTGCAGGATGGAGATCTGGTTGCACTCCATTCACATATCCGTCAAAAACCCGGGGATCCCGGCGCAGCTGTTGTGCATATTTTTCGATTTGCGAATAATGAGATCGCCGAGTTATGGGACCTGGGACAGACTGTTCCCCTCGAAACAGTGAATGAAAATGGGATCTTTTAATTGATTAAAAAAGACCAAATGATATCAACAAATAAAATCGCAAGGGCAGAAACAACAATTAATGCATCGGCAGATAAGGTGTGGACGGCGTTGACAGATCCGGAAACAATAAAGAAATATATGTTTGGGGCAACCGTAGTTTCCGATTGGAAAAAAGGAAGCAAAATAGTTTGGAAAGGCGAATGGGAAGGAAGGTCCTACGAAGACAAAGGCAAAATCCTGAACCTTGAACCAAAAAAGAAATTACAGTACAGTCATTTTAGTCCTTTAACCGGGCTTGATGATATTCCTGAAAATTATCACATAGTAACAATTGATCTGACAGAAAAAGACGAACAAACCACCGTCACATTAACACAGGATAACAATGCTGATGAACAAACTAAGGATCATTCAGAAAAAAACTGGAAGATGATGTTATCTTCTCTTAAAAAACTTTTGGAAGAAAATAGATAATGTTTTTTTCTAAAACTTATACGTCAATGCAAGTCCGCTGGACTCCCCATTGCTATAAGGTGCAATTCGCACATTGTGGTTTTTTATCAAAGGGTTTTTATGAAAATGCGGCACCAATAGTCCGCTTAATGTTCCCTGGGTAAGCCCTAACAATATATCTGATGGGAAATGAAACCCTCCTCTGTGTCTCAAATAAGCCATAGTACCGGTCGCCAGACCCGCAACACTATAAAACACCCATTTCACTTTTGACTTCGGATAGTAATCTGCGTAAACCTTTGCCATAAAAAAGGTGGATGTAGCCACTAAAGCTACATGTCCTGCATAAAAAGAATTTTTCGCTCCTCCCCTCGTCCGCCAGCTCATCTCAGTTTCGTCGCTATACGCATAGGGCCTGTAACGATTCGTCAAATACACCGATCCTGTATAGAGAAGACCGGTTACTGACATGGCTTCCAGGTATAAAAAACTAAGCTTTAAAAAGTCATTTCTTGTTTCCTTACCCGTAAGAAAAAGAAAGGGAAGGGCCATTGATCCATAAAATATATAATCACTGGTCGTTCCGAGGTCTTCTGAGTACGGACGTACCGCCCAGCGATCAAAACCATTGATATCGTTTTTATCGAGGCTTAAAATTTGTTCTTCAGTTGATCGTTCTTTGCTGTAAATTTTTGTAAACGCATAACCCGACCACCCCGCACCAACTGCAAAAAGGGGAATATCTACCGCAGGCTTAAGTTTATAAACTTGCTGTTTTACTTCTACATTATTGATAGCAGAATCGATTGCGACGCTGTCTCTAATTGCCAACGTATCCGTCTTTATTACTTTCAAACTATCTTCCTGTGCAAAAGAAAATATATGCAGAATTATTGTCGCAGCAACACACAGATACTTTTTCATCATTCGCAGATTTAATATTCAATATGCCAAGGGCGAATAAAGAGATAAAAAATCATGCCACCCAAATTGCTGGTTCAACAACCGATCAACAAAACAATCAAGAAGCTACCCAAATAGAAACCAAAGTTACAAGAGCACCGCCTGCAAGACTACCGTTCGATTAACCTGCCGCCAATCGCGTTGGCCCCATGGTACGGGTAAAAATCCAATTCTGTGCTTTATCGACTGTGATACTATTAACAGAGCCGCATTGATCGCCGAAATAAATATTTCAATAAAATAAGAAGCCGTCTGCAAAAAAGCAAACGGCTAAGGAAGGGACTTGTGAAATCGTCACCTCGCTATGTCTTTATAAAGTCTTTATATCACCAACCAAAACCTTGTTCTTCATCATCAGGCCGGGCACAAAGAACGGGCACGTGCAGTTACGATTTAATGCTGTCGACGTAGCTGGAGCAAAAGCTATGCCCCAAAGTCCTTTGATTCTAACAAATTTTGCCGACAATTCAAAGCCTGTGTATTTGTATCGAAGGCACTTCAGAGAAAGTTGCTACTGCCAAAAAGAATCATGTTAGCGCCTGCATCAATAAATAAGAAAAATCCATTCGGAAAACGGAATTAAAAGAAAGCAGTTTTAAATACCTACTGATTATTTTTCCGTATCCCTGATAAAAAGGTAATATCCCAAAAAACTTAGCGAAATACTGAATGCCATGATAGCTAACGAATGAAAACCGAGCGGTTGCGTATAATTAACACCCGTAAGCCCGATTCCAATACCCGCTAAAATTGCGAAATACTTTATATTAGCATATTTACTTTCTCCTGTTGCTTTAGTCTCCAAAATGGACTGAGCTATATTTTCAGAAATTCCCTTGTCAACAATTTTGTTTTTAAGTCTGTGTTCGAAAATCCGTTTTATGATATTAATGATAAAATACATGAACATGCCCACGACAAAAATGGCTGCAGCGATCTGGAATAGTTCCTCATTATATTCAAAGCCACTGTCGTGTGCATTTGCCGTAAAACTTACGGAAGACACTGTTGCAATTGTTATTATTTTCTTCATTTTTTTGTTTTTATAGTTATCAGACGAATGATTGTATAGAATGTTGCAGGAGATCAATATGAATCCAACAATTTCATTTCGTTATTATACTTTTTATACATATCAATAAATAACCCTATACAAACCGTGAGTGCTGTAATAATGATCAGGTAAATTAAAATGGCGCCAACTCCTTTGAATAGGTAAATGAATGATCCCTCGAAAAAATATACTCCTGTACCAATGACAGCAACTCCTATAAATAGTAACAGCCGAAAAAGTAACCTCTCACTTGCTTTTTCTTTTGGTGAAGGCAATTGCTGAACAACCAGCTTCGACAGATCAAAATTAAAAGTGCGCTGCGGCTGTTGCTTAATACCCGTGATCAGCGACTCGTAAATTTCTGCTTTGGATTTGCATTCCCCGCATAGATGCATGTGTTCAACAATTTTCATTTCGCAATGTTGTTTATCGACAACATACTGCTGCACCTCCTCATCAGTAAGATGTTTTGTTACCATAGATCCTCCTTTTTATATTGGAGCAAAAGATGATTCTTTAACTCCTTTCTTGCTCTGAATAAATAACTTTTTACAGTGCCCTCAGGCAAACCGGTTATTGCCCCTATTTCCTCGTAGCTTAACTCTTCATTATGATATAACGAAACCAGGGTCTTATACAACACGGGTAATTTTTCAATCCCTGCTTTTACAATTTCTGAAACATTCTTTTTAATAACATAGGTATCTGTCGACCTGTCAAAATTTCCTTTTGCAGTGTTTATCATGTCCAGCATATCATTATGGGTTCCTGATTCGCTTTCTTCAAAAGTAGCTTCCGGCAGTAGTAATTTCTTTTTTCGCAGATAGTCAACACAAGTATTATAACTTATCTGTGCGATCCATGTAGATAGTTTCGACTGGAATTTAAATGAGGGCAGTTTCTGATAAGCTTTCAAATAAATATCCTGGGCAATATCTTTTCTATCGCCGTCATTGCTTATTGTGTCAAATACGATCTTTGCCACGAGTTTTTCGGTATTCTTTACTATAATACCAAAAGCATAGGTGTCACCGCCTAATACCCTTTCCACAAGGTGACGGTCTGTGGTATTTTGCCCGGTATTAGTGTTCACTTGGCCATTTGACGAGTTCGTTGCAGAAATGTTGCAATTTATTTAAACAAATTTCTTTTTTATTAAATCATTTCTCACTTTAGTGGGTCACGACCATTATTATGAATAAGAAAAAAGTATTGGGGAGCCTAATTGATGATAATACGCGCTGTACTCATTATCATTCGCCCCTTGATATCATTGCGATAAAATTCAAGTGCTGCAACAAGTACTATCCCTGCTATGAATGTCATAAAGAAATAGCCGGGCATGCTACCCGGGTCTGGAGCAAAACAGAACGGAACACCAAGGCTGTTCTTTGCGGGATCTGCAAAGCGGAAATGACCATTCAGCAATACTTACAATCAGAGAATCTGTGTCCAACTTGTCAATCTCCCTTTAATCCGAACTGCAGTAAACACTATCATTTGTATTTTGAAATTTGACAACATAAAATTCCTGGGCAAAAGGCTACGACCCTTAAGAAGCCTTCCCATTAAACGGCGACCATTCAATAGTCCAATGATGAATAGAAAAATACTTGCCGCGGCGGACGCCACAAAGACTTAGCAGTAGCACCGTTGTTAACACAACAATAGTCTTTTCTTTCACACTCCCACATTGTCATTTTTATTAACTTCACCGCCTATCAAATTATGGCCTTTTCCCGTCAACTTGCAGCTATCATGTTTGCCGATATTGTCGGCTATACTGCCATGATGGAAGATGATGAATCAATGGCAATGGGGGTTCGTGAACGGTTAAAAAATAAACTGGAAGAAGTAGTTAACGGCCACGGGGGCCGGGTGCTTGAATTTCATGGTGACGGCGCACTATGCAGTTTTACAAGTACGTTGGAGAGTGTTAAAGCCGCAACAGCATTACAATTGGAAATGCAAAATCCTCCTCTTGTTCCGCTGCGGATCGGAATCCACACCGGCGATGTATTGGTTGATGACAATAATATCTTTGGCGATGGAGTGAACATTGCATCAAGGATGGAATCATTTGCCGTGCCTGGAAGTATTTTTATTTCGGGCAAAGCTTATGATGATATAAAAAACCAAAAAGAAGT
>JAICGN010000057.1 GCA_025923075.1 Chitinophagaceae bacterium | reverse complement strand
GGCATCAGTTTTTACCAAAGAAAGGAGATCAAAGACTATATCGCTTATTTAAGGATCACTATTAATCCAAAAGATGAAGAAGCATTAAAACGCATTATAAATTACCCTGCAAGGGGAATTGGCAAAACAACGATCGATAAGGCGGTTCTTTATGCGAATGAAAACAACATCAGCCTGTGGGAAGTCCTGGAACAGGCAAAAACTTTTGGTTTCAAGGCAGGAACGCTGGAGCTGATCGATGGTTTTGTTACGATGATAAAGAGTTTTCAGAGCATGTTGAAAAAACATACCGCATATGAAGTGGCTTTTCATGTTGGTAAGCAAACAAATTTTGTAAGAGAACTTTTTAATGACAAAAGCACGGAAGGAGTAGCACGCTATGAAAACATACAGGAGTTACTAAACTCAATCAAGGAGTGGGTTGAAAGTCCGGATAACGAGGAAGGAGAATTGGTTGATAAAAGTCTTGGGGGTTATTTGCAGCAAATTACTTTGCTGACCGATGCGGATGAAAAAGATCCGAATGCTGATACGGTTAAAGTAATGACGATACATGCGGCAAAGGGGCTTGAGTTTTCTGTTGTGTTTGTGGCTGGCTTAGAAGAAATGCTTTTCCCGAATGCCCTTAGCATAAATACAAGGGAAGAATTGGAAGAAGAACGAAGGCTGTTTTATGTAGCCATAACGAGAGCTAAAAAAAGGCTATGGATCACTTATGCGAATACACGATATCGTTTTGGTTCTTTAATACAAAATGAACCGAGCCGTTTTATAGATGAGCTTCCTGAGAATTTTATGGATAGAAGTTTCGCGGGGGGAGGAGCAAAAAACCAGGGATCAGAATTCGGCAACGGCACCGCATTTGAAAGGATGAAAGGCTGGGGAGGAAGTGGCCGGGATTGGACAGCTGATAACCGGCAGGCAACAAATAAAGACACACCTACTTATTTAACTCCCAAATCAACTATTCAGAAAGTTGTTGAGCATATTCCTTCATCCGATTTTAAAGCCAGTGACATAAGCAACTTGCAGGTTGGCCAAAAAGTAGAGCATCAGAAATTTGGATTTGGCGAAGTCATAAAAAAAGAAGGCGCAGCGCATAATCCTATTGCTACAATTAAATTTGAGCATAATGGCGAAAAAAAGATAATGTTGAACTATGCAAAGCTGCGTATTGTAGAAAACTAGCCCCAATCGGTTATCTGAGAAATTCAAAAGATTGTCTTCACAAGATTAAGGTTATCAGCGCGGATTGCGGCACGATATTTTATACTTATATATCATAAATGTTAAACCTTAAAATATAAAATTATGCAAAGGAAATTATTAGGCTTACTATTCGCCGCTGCCGCTTATGGGCTTTACAAATATTCCAGAATGACACCTGAACAAAAAGGGGACCTGAAAAAAAGAGGAAAAGAATTTTTAGATAAAAACATGAGTGGCGTGGAGAATATGTTTGGCAAAAAGCCAATGGCAGCGGCTCCGGTCAATCAATCTAATGACTATTAAGAGAATTTGATAATGATCCTTAAAGAGTTGCTTTGCAACTCTTTTTTATTTTCCCTCGCCGGGGTGATAGCTTTTTTCTACATGCTTCATCACATCTTCTTTGTAAAACAGGACATCTTTAAACTGGCCTTTACTGTACATCAATGCCTGGTCAAAAAAATGTTTTGAATTTTCATTTCCGCTTTCACCGCCTGTTAATAATGATTTCGCTTTTATTTTTTTTCCGAATTCGACTGCACAGACAAAACTATTTCCATTGTAACCGTATCTTTTTTTAGTCCCGGGATAGGTACGGCTGACAAATGAAGGAAGCATTCCCCATGTGGAAGCAACAAACCCAACAGGAATACTTGGCTTGTTATCATCAAACCGATTATCAATATCAGATGAGATTCTTTGAAAACGATTTATCTCACCCCACGGTATTTGCCAACTGCCAAATCTTACCTTCAGCTCATTTATTGTTGCTAACAAGGGCGGCAATAATTCCTCATGCTTTGCATTCGCGGCAAAATATTTCGCCCTGCTCACCTGGTCATTTCCTGTTGAATGAGTAATTAAAGGTGAAATTTTTTGTCCCCATTCAACAGCCAGTGTTGTTGCGATTGAATTTTCGCCACAACGAAAATCCCAGTTTCTTAAAACTGATATCGGCTCATTAAGTCTATTATAAAGCGAATCGTTACCATGAATGTTTTTTTCAAATGATCTGATCAATGCCGGAATTAATATTTCAAAAGCTGCTAATCTCGTATCGTATCCGGCTTTAATCACTTTATCAATGTTATATTTATTTTCTTCACTCAGAACCCTTACAGCGTTGACACCGCGAAAGTTCTCTCCATCCGGTGCCATGTAAGGGGGATAGGTTTCTTTTTTGGGGCTGTTATCACCAGCAACAGTGAATGGAGTCGAATTACAATTTTGTAACCAACCATTTGCAGGATTGATGCTTAACACTGTTTCACTGATGTTGTGGTATCCTTTCCATTCTGTGGCCGATGTGCTTCCATCAACAGGTTTGCTCCAATCATATTTTGTATCCCGGGCTGGAATCCGGTTGCCATGCCAATAAGCAATATTTCCTGCGACATCCGCATATATGGTATTGTTAGAAATATTTCCTTTCAGATCAAGTGTCTTTTTAAAGTCTTCAAAGCTGTTTGCTTTTGTTCTTTGCCAGCATTGAATTAATCCGTTCGTTATGCGGTTATCTGCTTTTACACTTATCCATTGGCCGCTTCGCTTCGCCATAACAGGGCCATGATGAGTAAAGAGCGCATTAATGGCAGTTGTGGTTTTATTGCCACCATCTTTACTAATGTTAATTGAAATTCTTTTTTGAATAACAGGTCTCTCCTTACCATCATACTCATAGATCCATCCCTTGTCTTTCTTTGAAATTTTTTCGATGTATGTGTCTGCAGCATCCACTGCGCTTGAAGTATGCATCCAACCACAGTTTTCGTTAAAACCCTGGTAAATGAAAAACTGCCCCCATGTAACAGCACCATAGGCATTCAACCCTTCTTCACTTACCATATGCACTTCAGGGCGGAAATAAAAAGTGACATGCGGATTGATATATAGGATCGCATTTCCTGATTCTGTTATTTTCGGTGAGAAAGCAAAACCATTTGAACCAGTTACTATTTCTTCTTTTTTTTCTTCCTCTTTTCTAAATGAAAAAGGGAGAGTTCCATTTCCGTAAAGACCTATGACATCATTTGTTGTAATACCTGCTGTGTTTATTGCACCAATGCTTCCATCTGTCCACAAAAAAGGATACCATGGTTTAAAGCGGGTCAGTAAAGCAGGCTTTGTTCCGGGATTTTTATACAAATAGTAGTTAATACCATCAGCAAATGCATTACATAATTTCCTTAACCATGCCGGCGCATTATTATAATCTTTAACGGCATCTGCCGAATCAATTACCAATCGTATCAAAAGATCATTGTAGAGTTCGTTTTCCCCTTTCACTTCTGACATTCTTCCAAGCTTTTCGACATAATTCATTTCAACTCTTTTGAAATCATCTTCACATTGGGCATAGAGCAACCCAAATACGGCATCGGCATCCGACTTGCCATAAATATGTGGAATGCCCCAGTTGTCACGAATGATCGTTACATCCTTTGCCTGTTTTTCCCAACGAACAACGTCTTCTTTTGAAATAGACTGGGAGAGTAATTGAACCGGCAGAAGAAAAAGAACGATTAATTTTTTCATGGTTCAATTTACAAATTATTCAATGTAAAATTCTTTTCCCAATAATTTCTAATACCCGATGATCAGCATTCTCAGATATCATTCGGGCGGATCAGGCAACCACAAATCGATAACCTATCCCTTTAATAGTAATGATCTCAAGCGAAGGATCTTCTCTTAAATAACTCCGGAGTTTAGTGATATACACATCAAGATTTCGGCTGTTGAAGAAATTATCATTGCCCCATAGAAGATTTAAAATGTCTTTGCGATCAATGATCTTATCACGGTGTTGATAAAGCAGTTTCAGCAATTCGCTTTCACGGTAGGAAAGCTTACGGTCCTCCCTGCCATCATTTAGCACCTGGCGGTTTAGTTGGAAGGTATATTTGCCCATACTAACACTATCGCCGGCGATTCGTTTTGGAGCTTCTGTTTTATTCCGCAATGCATTTTGAATTCTTACGATCAATTCTTCCATGCTAAACGGCTTGCGGATATAATCATTGCCGCCGAGGGAAAAACCTTTCACTACATCTTCAGTTTGCGTTTTTGCCGTAAGAAAAATAATAGGAATCTCCTCATTCAAACCTCTTATTTCATCAGCAATTGTAAAACCGTCCTTATTTGGAAGCATTATGTCAAGCACACAAATATCCGGCTCCGATTTTTTAAATGCCGGCGTTGCTTTGGCTCCATCGCTTTCCATTATCACTTCAAAGCCGCGGCTTTCGAGACTTTCTTTAACAATCTTTCCAAGAAATAATTCATCTTCTACGTATAAAACTTTTGTTTTGCTCATAGCCGTGCCACGTTTTTTTATTGATGATAGCTCACAAATTAAAACAAATCGTGGCACGGGTAAGCCGTGGCACGGTTAAGCGAAGCCCTTAAGCAGTCTTGGGCAAAGTAATAATAAACTTAGAACCCACACCTGGTTGACTTTCCACTTCAATTTTTCCTTTATGCCGTTGTACTACATGTGACACATAACTTAACCCCAGGCCATAGCCCTTTGTATTGTGCGTGTTGCCCAGCGGAACACGAAAAAACTTTTCAAAAATCCTGTCCTGATACTCCGGCGAAATGCCGATGCCATTATCTGCAACCGTTAATTCAACTTCATTTTCTTTTTCCTTCAATTCAAATTTGACAACGGTGTTGCTATTGCCATATTTCAGCGCATTGTCCAGTAAATTAAAAACCACACTAAGCAAGTGCAGGCGGTCTCCCTGCAGATGAGTATCGCCGTCGGCATTTACCGAAACAGACGCATTATGTTTTTCGATCTGCAATTTCATTGATGATATGACTTCGTCCACCACTCCCTTTAGCTCCATCATTTCATATTTCAATTCAATTTCCTTGTTCTCAAACATGGAAAGCTTGAGCACTTTATCTACCAGCAAGGAAAGACGGAGCAATTCATTTTGCGAAATATCAAGATATTCCTTAGTCCGTTGGGGGTCATTGATCGCATTAAAATTTCTTAATGCTTCAATGGCTACACCAACTGTTGCGATTGGGGTTTTTAACTCGTGTGTAATGTTACTGATAAATTCGTTTTTTATATCCGTAAGTTTTCGTTGGCGCAACAGATTTCTGTAAAGCAAAACAAAAGACAAAACAGTAACTCCGACAAGGAATAAGGAAAATAAAATTGGCGAGATCATTTTTGTTAGCAAATGACCAAATGTGTTGCCGAGAGTGAGCTCATAAGTAACAGGATGGGCAAAGCCAATCGTTACTTTATTCGGCAATCTCAGATCTTCGGAAGGAACTCTTTCGCGTTGCAGTTTGCTTGCGGTCCTTGAAATAAAGATCGGCACATTCATCCCTTCTTTTTTGAAAGCAATACGGCAGGCAGAATCAATCTCTTTAACAAGCAATGAATCCTGTAATGAATCGACATTATATAAGAAGCGAAAAAATTCTCCACGCGGTCCTTTTCGTTCAAACGTGGCTCCTTTGTTGATCGAATCCATCGTAAAACTTTCACCCATAGAAATAACCATGTTCGTTTTTATTTTTCCGGGGATAAGACGCACTACAGAATCCTTAGGGAGCCCTTCCCTTAACGCCATCTCGGCGTTTCGTAGCGAATCAATTATCCGGATAGTAACATCATTGAAGACATTGGTAAGCTGCTCTTCAGGATGACCAGGAAACCCCCTGTCCATTACTTCAATTTTAACCTTACCAGTGGAATCGTTGAACACCTTATCAAGGTTCAGTTTCTTTGCCTGAAGTTTTCTTACCGTTTCTTTAAAAACAACACTGCTGCGAAACTCCAGGTTTCTTTTTTCCTTCATGTAACTCTCCCTTAACCAGAACACCTGGAAGCCGGTAATGGCAATGATGGCAATGATCATTAATATAGGAAGTCCCTTGAACATTTCAACATCAAAAGTAAACGTAATATTGGAGCCCATTTACTGCTGTTAACGTTTATTAACCTTAAACAAAGGTGGTTTAACTTGTATGCGTCGGGCATTGAATTAGTTTTGGCAAAACATTTATTATTTATGAAACGCTTATTGATTGCTTCAGCTATGGTTATAACTCTTCCATCTCTTGCACAGGTTAAAGAAGGGAAAATTGTATATGAAAGGACAATGCAAATGAATATCAGGATCGATGATGATAATCCCGCTTTTCAAAATATGATCCCGAAAGAAAGAAAGGATAAATTTGAATTATTTTTTACCGAAGGGAAAAGTTTATGGCAGCCGGTTGAAGACGATGGACAAAGCGATGAAACGAGTTTTGGTGATGGCAATGGAATGCGAATGGTATTTCGCATGCCGGGAGCCGACGACATTGCTTTTCACAATATTAACGAGGGCAGAAGAGTAGAACAGAGGGAACTTGGTGGCAAAAACTATATAATAGCGGATAGCATTAAGAAAATGAGTTGGAAAGTAGCTGGAGAATCAAAAGTAATTCTTGGTCATAATTGTATGAAAGCAACTACACAACGTATGCAGGAAAGTTTCCGGATGACAATGGATAATGGTGAAGCAAAAAGAGAAAAAGTGATGGATACTTTAAATATTACAGCCTGGTTTACCAATGAATTACCCGGTTCATTCGGTCCTGAAATGTACCAGGCACAATTGCCCGGAACAATTCTTGAGATCGATGTGAATAACGGAAGGACTTCTTTTAAAGCCATTGAAGTATCTCCGAAATTTGATGTAGCAAAAGTGAAAGAACCCACAAAGGGGAAGAAAGCAACCCCCGAAGAATTCGCAAAAGAAAGAGAAAAGCTTATGCAGGAGATGATGAAAAATGGCGGTGGCCCGGGCGGTATGAGAGTTAATATTCGTAATTGATTGAGCAAATTAGTATTCTTCGAGGCGACATGATGATGTCGCCTTTTTTATTTTCACTTCAGACACCCGATCCGTCAGTTCCACTTTAAAAAAATGGGCATTGTCTCTATTATTTTTAAATTGTTTAATTTAACCCGGTAAATCTTACATGAGGGCAAAATCAATAACGGGAAATACGGCAGGCGAAATAAACCACGCTTTGGAAAAAAGCATGAGCGATGGTTTTGTGCCTACGATTGCAGTTATATTTATATCTATTAAACAGGATAGACGGGCCATTTGTGAAATACTGCACAAAAAAGGAATTGATGTGATCGGTGCTACTTCTTCCGGCGAGTTTATTAATGGTCATCAAAGCGAAGGTGAAGCGGCGATTATGCTATTTGATATTAATAAGAATGACTATTGTATTTTATTTGAAGATATTGGTGAAAGAACGTTGGATGACGCAGCGACAAATATGGCAAAGACGGCTTTGCAAAAGTTCACTAAACCCGCTTTCATTCTCTGCAGCACCTCGATGTCTGCAGGTGGGAAAATGATTGACGGAGAAACCTTGATCCGTAGTATTGAAAGAGCGGTCGGCCCGCATGTAAACTTGTTTGGAGGTATGGCAGGTGATGACATTACGTTTACAGGCACTTATGTTTTTACACACGATCGTTCTAGTGATTATGGATTGGCATCATTAGTATTAAATGAAGAGAAAATAAATTTGTATGGTATCGCTTTTTCAGGTTGGAAACCAATGGGCATTTCCAGAACGATAACAAAAAGTGAGGATAATTTAATTTACACCATTGATGATCAACCGGCACTAGACACTTATCTACGGTTTTTAGGAAAGGAAAAATCTCTGGCTGACGACCCGGTTAAGTTCTTTGATTCAATTGGGATCCATTATCCATTCCAGATCGCACGGGAAAACAGGGAACCGATGATGTGCACACCAATTGGATATAATCGGGAAAAAGGAGCATTAATATGTGAATCTAATGTGGCCCAGGGTTCGAAGTTTCGTTTTTCGACACCACCTGATTTTGACATTATTGAGACAATAGTTAATAAGGCGACTGAATTAAAAGATAGGGTCGATGCCGAAGCCGATGCGCTGCTTATCTTTTCCTGTGCAGGAAGATTAGGTACATTGGGACCTATGGCACATGATGAAAATGAAGGATTGGCTGCTGTATGGAATGCTCCTATGGCTGGTTTTTATACCTATGGCGAATTTGGACGGGCTTTAAATGGAAAACATGAATTTCATTCTACTACCTGCTGCTGGGTAGCATTAAAAGAGAAATAAAATTTTTAAACAAACAACATGAAAGCTAAATCTATAAAAGGAAAAACAGCAGACGATATAAAGGAAGCCTTAGAGAAAAGCATGACGGATGGTTTTCGCCCAACAGTTGCAATTGTATTTATTGCTAACGAGAGCGAACAGCAAAACATTGTTAAACTATTATCCGAAAAAGCAGTTCAAATCTTCGGGGCCTCGACTGGTGATAATTTTACTGACGGTGAAATAGAAACGGGGTCTATAATTATTTTACTTCTTGAAATCAATACCGGATATTTTCAGATAGCAATTAAAGGCGCCGATAAAGGCAACATAAAGGAAGCTGCCGAGCAAATAGGGAAGGCCGCATTGAAAAAGTTTAAGAAGCCGGCATTCCTTGTTGTGTCAGGAGGGTTAACTGTTGATGGTGATGAGATCATCGAAGGGATTGAAACTGCCTGCGGAAAAGGCACCGCTATTTTTGGCGGGCTGGCGGCTGATTTTTTAAGAATGGAAAGAACTTATGTATTCACTAATGATAAACTTTCCGATAGTGGGTTACTTGCATTGATCTTTGACGAAGAAAAAGTAAGGTTGAGCGGAGTGGCCGTTGGTGGTTGGAAACCTATGGGGATGGATAGGGTGATTACGAAAAGTAATGGCAATATTGTTTACACTATCGATAATGAACCTGCATTGGATTTCATTTCGCGGTATGCAGGTATAAAAAACATTGAGACAAACAATGCGCTGAACTTTTTGATCAGCAGTAATTTCCAGTTGCAGTTAAAAAGGGAAAATAAACACGCTGTAATGCGTACGCCGATGCAGGCGAACCCGGAGGACCGTTCCATAGTTTTTGCAGGCAGCTTGCCGGAAGGTTCTAAAGTCAGGCTATGTTTATTACCGGGATTTGAAGTAGTTGAAGAAGCCTTAAATACTTTTACAGCATACAAAAATGAAGAGCCGGAAGCAGATGCTTTGATCATGTTTTCGTGTGCTGGTCGTCAGTTGTCACTCGGTCCCTATGTTAGCGAAGAGATCGAGGGGATAAAAAACACATGGAACGTCCCGATGGCGGGCTTCTTTTGTTATGGAGAAATCGGCAGAGTTGTTTCAAACCAACATGAATTTCATAACATGACCTGTTCGCTTGCTATGTTAAAAGAAAAATGAATTTGCACCTTCAAACTATATCAGAGTTAATAAAGAATTCCCCAGGTCTGACGGAGAGAGAGAAGGAATCCGTTCTGAGATCAATCAAAGAAGCGGATAAAAGTCAATCCTTGCTTGAATTTAAACTTGGGCGGATTGAAAAAGACCGCCATACCTTGTCGGTAATGCTGGAAGAAAGCATTGAGGACCTTCAAAAAAAATCATCTGTGATTGAGGAAGCAAACAAAACGCTTACACAAACTTTAAATGAACTAAAAGCCACCCAGGCGCAATTGATACAATCAGAGAAAATGGCGTCGCTAGGTGAACTGACCGCAGGCATTGCTCATGAAATACAAAATCCTTTGAACTTCGTGAATAATTTTTCTGAAGTGAGCAGTGAATTGATCGATGAAATGAAAGAACAGCTGGAAAAAGGAAATGAGGAAGATGCCAAGGCAATTGCAGATGAGATAAAGATGAGTTTAGAAAAAATCAATTTTCATGGTAAACGCGCCGATGGTATTGTGAAAAGCATGCTGCAGCATTCACGAACAAGCAACAATAAAAAAGAGCCAACCGATATCAATGCTTTGGCAGATGAGTATTTACGATTGGCCTACCATGGTATGCGGGCAAAAGACAAGGTTTTTAATGCGGCTATAAAAACGGATTTTGACGAAAGCATTGGCTTAATAAAAATAATTTCTCAGGACATAGGCCGTGTAATTCTGAATTTAATTACGAATGCGTTTTATGCAGTGATGGAAAAGAAAAAGCTTGATCAGCGATATGAGCCAACGGTAACTGTAAGTACGAAAAGAGTGGATAATAAAATTGAGATCAAGGTAAAAGACAATGGTACCGGGATTCCCCAAAAAGCATTGGACAAAATCTTTCAACCCTTCTTTACCACAAAACCAACAGGACAGGGAACAGGACTGGGCTTGTCATTGAGTTATGATATCGTTACAAAGGGGCATGGAGGAGAATTAAAAGTGGAAACAACGGAAGGAGAATACACTGAATTCAGCATTATTTTACCAGTATAAATCATATATTCATCAAATGAAAATTTTAGTAGTCGACGACGAAAAAGATGTCCAGGTTCTTTTTGAACAGCGCTTCAGAAAAGAGATCAGGAACAAGGAAATGGAATTTGCTTTTGCTTATTCAGGTGAAGATGCATTGAAGTACCTTAATCAGCTTCATGAAGCCGTGTTGATACTTTCCGACATCAATATGCCAGGCATGAGCGGTCTTGAATTACTCAGGCACATAAAAGAAAAACATCACCAGCCACCGCCGGTAGTGATGATGATCACTGCGTATGGAGATGCGGAAAATTATAACACTGCAATGAAATTAGGCGCCGATGATTTTCTTACAAAACCGCTTGAATTTAGTTTGCTAAGAGAAAAGTTAAAAGCAATTCACTAATGGCAAAAATCTTAGTGGTAGATGATGAAATGGATCTTGAAGTGCTGATCAAGCAGAAGTTCAGGCAGAAGATCCGTGAGCATAAGTATGAATTTGTATTTGCCGCAAATGGGAAACATGCACTGGAACAATTAGAACATAATACCGATATCGATATTGTTCTTAGTGATATTAACATGCCGGAGATGGATGGTCTTACGCTGCTTTCAAAGATCAATGAACAAAACACTTTATTAAAAGCAGTTATTGTTTCAGCCTATGGCGATATGGAGAATATTCGTACTGCCATGAACCGCGGCGCCTTTGATTTCGTTACCAAGCCGGTGAATTTTGAAGATCTGGAGTTGACAATGGAAAAAACCATCAAACATGTTAACCAGCTTCGGGAAACAATGAAGGCGATAAAAGAAAATAACATTCTGAGAATGTATGTTGACGAGACTGTATTGAACTTTATGGGGGGCCGCGAGTTTGAAAATTCTTTGACGGCAAATGAAACAGTGGAAGCTACCGTTGCGTTTATTGATATTTGCAGCTTTACTACTATCAGTGAAAATGAAGCGCCGGATACCGTGGTGAAATTGCTGAACAAATACTTTGATGTGATGGTAAAGGAAATAATTGCACAAGGCGGATACATAGATAAATTTATGGGGGACGCGGTAATGGCTGTGTTCCGCGGTGATTACCACCTGGACCGTGCTATTGATGCTTGTCTCACCGTCAGAAAAAAAGTGAGTGAACTGCCAAACGAATCAGGGAATATTTTTTTCAAACCAAATGTTGCCATCGGAATCAACAGCGGCGAAATGATCTCCGGCAACATCGGTTCAGCGAATTTGAAACGACTTGATTATACAGTTATTGGAGATGTCGTTAATACCGCGCAGCGATTACAAACGGCTGCAAAAGAAGGCCAGATTCTGATCAATGAAGCTTCCTACCAGAAAGTTAAAGAGTCTTTTAACTGCAGTAAAGTGGGTGAAGTGAGCTTAAAGAATAAGTCAAACCCGGTAATGATCTACGAAGTGCTTGATTAATCCTTTCTATCTTCTGATAATTATATTTCCTTTTCCTCCACCTGCATTTGCACTCATTTTATTTAAGCTGTATGTAAAACTGAGTAAAAAGAAACGTTTCAACACCCGGTTATTCTGGTCTTCAATATAATTTGAATTTGTATTGCGGACTATTGACTGGTTCTCATTCAACAGATCATAGACGCTGATCTTCATTTCCCCACGATTATACTTTAAGAATAATTTGCTGAATGCGGCATTCCACAAAGGAACTTTAGCGTTGAAACCCTCCGAACGTTGACTGCTTATCGTATAGCGGAAATCGGTTGAGAGATAAAAATTCTTTGGTAACTGCCATCCAATATCAACACCATAGTCTTGTGTCAGGTAGTTATTGTTCAAAGATGACTGCAAAGAATATTTTGCCTTATTGTAAGTAAATCCACCGCTCAATGTCAGGTCGAGTTTGTCTCTGAAGCTTTTGGAAATTTCAATCCCGGGATCAATACTGATATTGTAAATGTTATTGCGAACAGTATTGATGAACTGTATTGTTTTGCTATAGCCGGCACCGGTGTTAAAATTCAACGACGCCTTGATAAAACGTAACGGCAAGCCTACACTAAGATTATTATTTAAATTATAAACTCCGTCAACATTCACCGGCGTAGTTATCTTTCGGCCGAATGAATCCACTACATCATAATTGACAATGCGGTTATTGGTAAATGAATAATTGCTGAACCAGAAAAAGCTTTTGTTGCGGAAAGGATTTATCCCGGTGTAGCTGGCATTAATACGATGGGTAAATTCTTGTTTCAGGTCAGGATTACCGACTCGTATGTTCAGTGGATTGCTTATGTCGGGCAATGGCTGTAATTGCGATACAGATGGCTGGTTGGTAGAGGCCCGGTAATCAAGTTGAAGATTTTTGAATCTCGTAAAATTATATTGAAACCTTGCATTTGGTAGCAGATTATAGAATTCCTTTGTAATAACTGAATCTTTAACACCACTTTTTATTGTTCCTTTCAGCTCTGCATTCTGCCATGTTAAACCGAATGAATAGTTATATTTTTTCCTTTGCGTACGAACACGAATTCCGGCTGTCGTTGTACCGTAAATGTTCTCATAATTATTTGTCAGCAGTGGATTCACCACATCATGCTTGCCGGAATTGCGATTGTAATCGTAAGTTATTTTATCGGAAACAGATCGACTTGCATTTTTTGAAGCACTGAGCTCAAGCAACGATCTTTTTAATAGTGGTTCGGTATAAACCGCTCTGGTATTGTATCCTGTTACGTCACTTTCGGAAAAACTATGTTGATTGATCGAATCTGTTTTTATTAGAAATCCCTGGCTATCATAAAATCGGTTCACAGATTCGAGCTCACCATTTCCTTCGCTGTCATTTAGTGTGCTTCCAAGACTCACCGAAAAGGTTCTTCCTCTTCTTTTGAATTTTTTTCTAAATAACAATGTTCCGTTGAAATTATAGCCATCATTTGCAGCATAATTATCACTGAGACCGTAATTGCTTCGCAATAATTGCGCTGATAATGTTTCGTAGGTACTGAGTGAGTTATTCTTAGAATGCTGCAAACCAAGCGTTGGTGTAAACTTTAACGAATGCAGAGAGTCTATCAAATAATCATAAGTAAGGTTAAACCGATGAGTATAACTGAGATTATTCGTTCTTGAATTTTGATTGTAGAAATAAGTAGAATCAGGTAAAATATACTGGCGACTTAACTTTTGATCAGTAACCGGATTATAACGGCTGAAAAAATAATTGCTTTGGACTTCCATTTTAGTGCCGATGATATTATTGTAATTAGCACCCCCGGCCCATGTAGTATTGATCGCATTATTATTACCTCCCCCCATTGCTCCGGATAAAGCATCATTTGAAGACATATTAATATTAATGTTGCCTCCGTTTCCTCCACTCAGTTGATTCATGCCCCCGCTAAAGCTCAAAATGTCCATAAAGGAAAACCCTTCCGCATTTGTATTGTTAGCCATTCCGATGACAGACATTTGCCTTGCCCCCTTGAAAGAATTTACATTGAATTTTCCCTGGTAGCGGCCGTTAGTGCCGCCGCCCGCATTTACTTTTCCAAAAACACCTTTCTTTTTATCTTTTTTCAGTTTCAGATTGATCGTTTTTTCGCTTTGACCATCATCAAATCCTGTCAACTGGGCCATATCGCTTTGCTTGTCGTACACCTGTACTTTGTCCACTGCATCGGCAGGTAGATTCTTAGTTGCAATTTTTGGATCGTTTCCAAAAAATTCCTTTCCATCTACCAAAACACGGTTAACTGTTTGTCCCTGGGCTTTTACCGTTCCGTCTTTTTCCACTTGTATTCCTGGCATTTTTTTCAAAAGGTCTTCAACAACGGCATTTGGTTTGGTTTTGAATGAGCCGGCATTGTATTGCACTGTGTCGCCAATCAATGTTACCGGTGGAGCTTCTGCCATCACTACTACTTCCTCTAAAACCTTATTTTTATCACTTACTTCAATATTTGCCAGCTCGATACTCTTATTTGCATCGTTTACCGTAAAAAATTTATTGACGTTATGGTAACTGACGTGTGTAACAAGTAACCGATAGTCACCATAGCTCACATTAGTCAATGAGAATTCACCCCTGCTATTAGTCATTGTAAACGTTACGAGAGAAGAATCGCTTCTGTGTAAAACAGTAATGGTGGCTGCAGCGACAGGTTGTTTTGCAATTGTGTCAAACACGATTCCTCTAATATTCCCGGTTTTTTGTGCGATAGCACCTATCCAAATAGAACCCGATAAAGCAATCAGCAAGATCTTCTTCATAGATCGGTTGATTTTTCCGATTACGAAAGTATTCTTATAGCATTATATAACCAGTTAAGTAGAGTTGAAATTAGGTTAATGAAGGTTAATGAGCATCACCTCTGGGTTGCTCATCCTTTCGGGTCCTTTTTCCTTATCCTCTCTTTCCTTCCCATATAGTTGTATTTTTATCACCCGCCCCACTATTCGCAGAAAAGGAGCAAAGCAACCTTTCGTTTTTTAATTCACTTGTTTGATCTCCTGTATCAAAAAATAGGTACAAATTTCAAAGACTCCGATGGTCGATAAAGTCAGTTAATAACATTTATCTCTACGCCCAAGTGTACAAATCTTTTTGTGTTTGAACTATGTTTTATGATAAGGCATTTGATCGTTTCTTTTATAGATACTTATGCTTTCAAACTCGATCGCCCGGGGTTCAGCATTGCCTGCTAACCTGAAGATTTTCGAAACCCTTTGAATAAACACTCAAAACTTTTGCAACGTCAGTTTGGAAGCATTTTTGATCGTAATAAACTGGGCCGAAAGGAAAAAAATAAAGAAAATGGCTATAAAGGTGGCAGTTGGTGGCTTCACAAGATGGAATTTTAACAACAAGTATTGCATTATAATATAGATTTTTTTAACTTTATAGCATACTTTATCTGAAAACTAATCGTTTAATTAAAAAAAATCCGTTTATGAAAAACAGAGTAATTGTTCATGGGCATGAGGAGGCGAAGATTTATAAGCATCATTATAGGCCTTCTCTGAGTATTGCGAGGTTGCTTCGTGCTGTGCTTGGTGTTATAGTCACTGGTCAATCACTAGCTGCTCATAAATACCATTATCGCAGAAAGTAATTTCCCAACTAACCCCCAAAATATAAAAGGCGTGCTGAGATCAGCCGCCTTTTTTCATTTGAAAATTTTCGGGGTTAGTTTCTGAACTGAATTGCGCCGCTGTCCATCATTCGCTGTATATATTTTGGGGCATCTGGTTAAAGTCCGCCATACGATTATGATTATGAATAAAGCTTGTCACGAAAGGCCGGCGAATAACATCAGTTCATCATCGTCAAAAACATCTCTGAGCAATTAGCTTTTTACTCAGAGATATAATATAATATTCAAAGGAATCTTCACTTACGATCATGGCGAAGCAGCCTATAGTTCGTGTTGCTGGTAATTTCTGAAGTAGTGCATTATTTCATCCTTATTTTCTACGGTGATTTCCTTCATTTCTTGTAAAAGGTCCCTCGGTGGGAATGTCATATTATATTCTTTATAAAATCCGCCACTTACTTTAACTAAAATCTTATTAAGCTTCATACCTTTTACATTATCCATTTTTCTTGAAAACGTTTCTGATATATCCTTTAAATCTTTAGTATAGAAAAAGTAAAGGTCAGACTTCTCTACCATCCTGGCAGGGTTGGGGGAAGGCGGATCTTTATAAACCTTTATAATTTGGTTTTTATTGTTATAGACGCTATCGGGCTTAAAATTTATTAAGGTGTCATATAGATGGGATTCAAATTTATTAGGTATGAGTACTGCATCCTTATTCACTCTTTGATTAATATCAATAGGGGGATTCGGCTTAACGAAATATTTATACCCATGAGTGCTGTCCTTGTGAGACACGAAAAAAAAGTATCTCATTTCTTGAAGGACGCTCTCACCATTGAACAATGAATCAAACTCATAATTAATTTT
This sequence comes from Chitinophagaceae bacterium, assembly GCA_025923075.1. Classification (GTDB taxonomy): domain Bacteria; phylum Bacteroidota; class Bacteroidia; order Chitinophagales; family Chitinophagaceae; genus VBAS01. Next base: position 12,048 of record JAICGN010000057.1, on the reverse strand, counting down.
ATACATTACGAAATCCTTATAATAATAGACAGTATAATAAATTTCAAGTGTTGTTAAAGATTTATCCCAATTAACTATTGGTGTTTTCTTGGTTAATCTAATAGCTGTTAATTTTTCGGACGCATGTTGATCTCCGCAGTTTAAAAACTTTGACTCACCCAGGAGAATGATTATTATGCTCAGTATTATATTATTTAAAATCATAAGTGTAGTATTTATAGAATTTAGATTTTCACTTACATCAGTTGGGCTGACTAATATGGCGCAGGCCAATCGGTCGATATCGTACTTGTTACATTCCCTGGAGACCACCAGGTATAGCAAATAAGCCGATTAGAAATTGTGTAGCTAAGATTTAATTTAGCTCTCAGTCTATCCGCGGAAATTGATGGATTGGCAGCATTAACTGTGCATTCAGAAGAAACACAAGGTGGTAATTGTCCATTTCTGGTTACATTCCGAAAAGTTGCTGTTTTAAACTTCCAGGTTCCCCCTATCTTTTCGAGGTCGGTGTGAGTAAAGCATGTAAAATCCCAGTTATACCAAAGCAAATGCCCTTTATCGAAAGTCCAACTATGTATGCAAGATTTTGTTGGATTCCCGGTTATTGGATCCACTCCTACGAGACCGCAATCGTCTCTGGTTATATTGGTTTTTTCGTACGAAAATTGGGCATTAGGATCGGGAATACAGCATGTTTCTTGTGCCGAACCACTACTCCCGCCTGAACTTCCAAATTCATCATCAGGACAAAGACTTTCATTAATTGCATCATCACAGCTGGTTTCACAAATAACGCCTAAATAAATCGTTTCCTGCGCGATCACGACGTCATTCTCCCATAAATAAAGATTGAGAAAGTAATAAGTGCAATCTGTTGATATTCTTGCCTGAGAGTTATTATCTGCTTTTACGTATCCAAACGATTTCATCTTTCCATTTTTATACTCTCTTTGAAAAAGCCACCTTCCTGTCGGGCTAAGAAAACGGAATACGCCGTTGCACTCCAGGTCTTTTTCAGCATACATCTTATAAAAACTATTATCCGGAATTGAATTCATAGGTTGGTTATTTTCAGGATAATACCGGACAATGTTTCCGCGAATAATATTTCCAGGTTTGTCCTGGACTAAAAGCAAAACGGATGGCGTGTTCTTATCAATGTTCTTTTTTATTTGATAATTTTCTTTAATAGGTATCACGATGAACTGTTCGTTTTTGGTAAAGTGTTCAAATCTCAAACCGGAAAAGTCAATATTTTCTTTTAACAAATCTACGTTGGCGGCTTTATTTGGCTGATTTGGTGATTTTTGTTTGTCCAGCCAACTATATATTCTTGAAACTAACTCATCGTTATTATTTTTCTTCTCAGCATCTTTTTGACAGGAAGTCAGGATGAGCATCATTGCCCAAAGTATGGGCAGAAATAAGATTGATTTTCTCATAAAATTGGTATAAATGGTAACTGTCTTACTCTGTTCTACGGTTTTCAGACAAAGTCCGTGACAACATGCTGACTTCATAAATATACCAGTGAGTTATTCTCGTTTCCAAGATTATCTTAAGGGAATTTTCCTGCTCTTGTAAGTTTTTTCCTCATAAGAATTTTGATGAGGACGGTAAAAAAGAATCGAGAGAAGAGTATTAACTAAACAGGTACTCTACATCTTCTCTCGTCAGCGATTTCACGAATGTAGTATCATCAGCAATGAGGTCTTTTGCCAATGCTCTTTTCTTTTCCTGTAGTTGAATGATCTTGTCTTCAATAGTATCAACACAGATCATGCGGTAAGCAAAAATATTTTTATTTTGGCCGATACGGTGCGTTCTGTCAATGGCTTGTTGTTCTACTGCGGGGTTCCACCAGGGATCAACGATGTATACATAATCAGCAGCCGTCAGATTCAAACCAACACCACCAGCTTTTAATGAAATTAAAAATACTCTTACGCTTTCATCATTCTGAAAACTCTGGATTGCTTTTTCACGGTCAGGCGCCGCGGTGCTTCCATCAAAGTATTCATACTTCACGCCCAGCTGGTGTAACCGCTCTCTTATCAATGCCAGCATCCCGAGAAATTGAGAAAAAACCAGGGCCTTGTGATTGCCGATATTTTCAACGATTTCCCTGGACAATTCATCAAGTTTGATGGAATGATTTTCATATTTATCCGTTTCATTCAGGATAGCCGGTGAATCGCAGATCTGCCGCAGTTTCATTAATCCCTGCAAAATGGTAAGCTGGGATTTATGTATGCCCTGCATTTCTATTGTTCCCAATATTTGATTGCGATAATCATTACGGTAAGCCTCATAGATACTTCGTTGTTCATCCTCCATTTCACAATAAAGTATGGTCTCTGTTTTATCGGGAAGATCTTTTGCCACCTGTTCTTTTGTACGGCGAAGAATAAACGGATAGAGAATTTTCTTCAAATGATCTTTTCTATCCGGCTCACCAAACTTATCTATGGGTATTGCGAACTCCTGTCTGAAAAATTCCATGCTACCCAACATACCGGGATTCAGAAAATTCATCTGTGCAAAAATGTCAAATGTATTATTCTGCAAGGGCGTACCACTCATGCACAATCTGTGTTTTGCATTTAATAAGGAAGCTGCTCTTGTTACCTTACTCAATGGATTTTTTATTGCCTGGCTTTCATCCAGCAATAAGTAGTCCAACGGAATCGTCACCAGCAATTTTATATCGCTGCGCAACGTGCCGTAAGTTGTAATGATAACGTCGTGGTTAGCAAATTTTTCTTTGTCCCTTGATCTGGCTGCCCCATGATGTATATAATAAGTAAGTTTTGGTGTGAATTTTTTTATTTCATTCTCCCAGTTATAGATAAGTGTGGTAGGACAAACCACCATTGCCTGCAACTTCCCATGTTCATTTTTGTAATGTTGCATGAATGAGAGGGCCTGTACCGTTTTACCCAATCCCATATCATCCGCAAGAATACCACCCCATTTTACTTCGCTTAAATAATTGAGCCAATGATAGCCTGATACCTGGTAAGGACGAAGAACTCCCTGCAATTGCTCCGGCAGATCAATTTCCTTTATCGTATTGAATTCTTTTAGATTTTCATATTTCTCTTCAAGCTTCAGTACCAGTTCGGTCTCATCCCTGTTCTCGTATAGCTCATCTATCACACTCATGTGGTAGCGGCTCAGCTTGAGTTGATTTGTTTTTCCTTCGCCAACGCGGAATAATAATGAATATTTTTTCAGCCATTCTTCAGGAAGTATCCCGAGAGTACCATCACCGAGTTGAACAAATTGTTGTTTGTTTGCCAATGCTCTTTTGACTTCTGCCACACTTACCTGCTGGTCACCAAAAAGAATATCGATTCTTGCATCAAACCAATCAGTATTACTATTGATAAATATCTTTGTTGATGGCCTTGCAGTGTTGAACCGGAAATTTTTCAGCGCATCAAATCCAAACACCGGTGTTTTCATTTCATTCATCGCATCGACAAACAGAAAAAACCAGTTATTTTTTAAAACATCTGTGCCTTTTAACGCCAAGGCCTGAGTGTCTTCCTGGTAAATAAAATTGCTGTGCAGGTTTTGCATTTTCGCAATAAACTCCTGTTCGACCGGGCGATTGCGATGTACAATAATAACTTTATCTCCTGCCGGTACTACCACTTCGTCTCTTTCTCTTGCGGTCGTTGCATAACCTTTATATGAAAAGATCGGTTGAAATAAAAGATAATCTCCCTTTTCTGCGAGGTAAAGACTGATATCCGGCTTACCGTCTTTTATTTCCTGCAAAAGCGATTTATCAAAATTTACCTTGTATTCTTTTGTAAGCGGTAACACCTCCTGTTGTAAAATTGTGCTCCAATCAGAGAAGGCAGATTTTTTTAAGCCCACTGGAAAAAAAGTTTCCGCAACTTCACTGGTATGCTGGTCTTTCCATGCAAACAGTTGTTGATTATATAAATAAAATACAGGTGTACCGGCTTCATTATCGTTTAAACCAAGCAAAAGCCCACCAGCTTTTACTGTCGCCTTTATTTCGATGGCGCCATTGTTTTTTATTATATCAAATGAGGGCTTAATATCTTCAGGGGAAATATTAATTGGCTGTAAGTTCGTTGTACGGAAAGATTTACCTTTTGGAAGCTGAAATATTAATCCTTTCCCCGTTATTGATGAGAAAAGTTTCTTCAGTTTTGGAAAGATGTATTCTCTTACCAGGGCACGGGTATCTTCCGGCAGATCGTCCTCTTCCTGGTGAATGATATTTTCCCAAATGCCTGAAAACGGAGAGTTTCGGCTGATGTATTTACTTATTTCCTGTTCTTGCAGTTTTTTTATCGCATTCAGCAGTTGTTTGTCATCTTCAGTAAAGCTTTCTGCTTCTACATATTTTGAGAGGTCAAGTTTTTCCACTTTACCGGGGAATACATCTGCATTTTCATCGGCTTCGCCACTGATCGCATCAATCGTGAAATAGGGATAATTTTTCTTATTAAAATTAATAACTGCTCCGAGCCGTTGGGTAATAAGTGTTGTTTCTGTTTTTGGTCGTGTTTCTGTCAGAATTTCTTCCTGCACTATCACAGGCTTTGGTGGAGGTGCAACCGGTGCGTTTACTCTTTTTATACTGGTATCGAGTACCCGTAAAAAAGGTTTACCATCTTTATACGTAAACTCAAACTTGCCTTTCAGGTCATCGCTTAATGAATAGCCATATGCTTCGAGTAATTTGTTTTTTTCTTTATCCCAATTACGAATACTATCGAAATAATGTGGACCATGCGCGTTTAATAGTTGCAAAAACACGATCATCTTTGGCAGGCTCAGCGGATGATCGGGGTCTTCATAATCGGAACTCGTATCAAAATTTCTTTCTTCATTCTTTTTGATGATAACCTTAAATGCTTTGCCATCAATATCAACAGTGGCCTTTATTGTTTCATCTTTTGCCAACTCAATATTGGCCCGGTTTGTACGTAGATACTTTTCTGCTTCCTGGTAAGTTTCCTGGGAGGAAAGAAGCCGCAATGTTTTCAGGTCAATGAATTTCATTTTGGCAACTGTATGCCGCTGATCGTATTTTGATACTCCTGCTTTCAGCAAATTCTTATCCAGCATTTCTTGCAACTGAAACAATGAAGCCGCTTCATGACGGCAAATATCACCAAGATTGTAAGGGCATGCACAGCGCATCGAAACATGCTGTGGATCATTTATTTTCTGAATATAAACTTTGTAAAAAGTGGCATAGCTATCGTCTTTAACACGAAACACAGCGGAACCAAAGAGATTATCATATTCTATCAGTTCAACAAAACCGATCGCATGAATTTTTTTTCCGCGACGAATCACTTCATCAGTTCCATGGGTATAAACATATTTGAGTAGATGCGGTAGGGCCAAGTGACTTTAGATTTTAAAAACTCTTTTCTCCCGATAGCTATCGGGACAGAAAAGGGTAATCTGCAAAAATAAAGGAATGTAATTCGGATTTCCATTGATACGGGAAGAAATAAATTATTTACCGATTGTAGAAAAATCAGAATCAAAAGAAGTATCTTTATAGGTTTTTTATTACCTCACCACCTTAGTCCAACGAGACGAACTACACACAAAGTCCCGCTTATTAAAGCTTGCAATAATCCTGATTATTGTTTTACAACCAATTTCCCGTTATCATATACTGGCAATACGTTGGCACCATCTGCTGCTAAGCAGTATCGAATATCTTTTTCCAGCCCGAAACCCATTAGCCGGTGATAGTGGGAAGCATCATTTTTTTTCATAAAACCAAAAAGATCTTTCTGTGCTTTTTTGTAGATCGTTTCAGCAAGACGAGATGAATCGCAATTGATAGAAAATTGGGAGCGGATAGTTGAAATTACGGCACCCGCAAACAGCATGTCTTCCATATTTACCCGGTCCTTCCAGGCGGCACAACCGAGGATCACATTTTGTTTCATTTCAGTAAGATGATCACAGACCGCGGTTAAATTGGGAAATGAGCCTGTAATGATTTCTGTTGCCCCCTTATCCAATGCCATTTGTAATAAACGAGTTCCATTAGTTGTGGTGAGCACTAATGTCTTTCCTTCAACAAATTCTTTGGGATATTCAAAGGGTGAGTTTCCATAAATAAGTCCTTCAGCAATTTTTCCATCTCTTTCTCCTGCAGTAATGCCCTGAATTTGTTTGCCAATTTCGATACAACGGCTAACACTGTCAACGGGAATCACAGATTTTGCGCCATTATATAATGCAGTAGCAATGGTGGATGTTGCACGCAGTACATCAATAATTACAACAATACTGTTGCTTAGATCATATAGGTGAAGCAACGCTGGTGAAAGAGAAGTATAAAGAGTGGGCTTGGTTTGATTCATTAAAATATTTGATTTAGGGCAAAAATAAGTGTTTAAAAAGCTACCACGAAAGTGGTATTAAAATGTGGGTTTATCTTTTTTACCTTTCCGGTAGTAAACCCTTTTATGAAGCACATAGCTTTTTTTATTTTCCCAATATGCTTGCTTTCTTTCAAGACATTGAGTCAGCAACTTTTGACCAATTTATGTGACAGCACTATATTGAATAAAGAAGAGTTTGAGAAATGCGAGATCGATTCAATATGGATGAATGACATATAAAGACAAATTATATTTCTGCGCTAAAAACCGAATTATTGCCCAAGTATAAAGTAAAAAGGCACAATATTCAAATGACCCAGGAACTTAGAATGTTAGTCAAACAGATTAAGCATGTTTATGACTCAACCTTAAATCATAAGTTAACCGTTTGGGAAAAAGATATGGATATGAATCAAAAATACGTTCAACCCAAAGCGTACATATCTTCTTTGCTTTCTTTTCGGTTTTTTATATTCTATCCGGATGTATACGCTATTTTGTTAAACGATACTCATTTGATATTGAAACCTAAAACAAGCTATGCCCAAATCGAAAATTTCAGAGAGCTATTGGCAGGAATAATTAGGAAAATGCCTACAGATCTTTATCAGGAAATACGAAAAATTACTAATGAGTTTCAAGCCGACAAATTCAAGGTGACAAATGGTTTAATTATGGAACAGTTTCAAGGCAACAGTCAGAATGCTGATATTGTTTTTTGTAATATTATAAACTTTCTAATGTGGACGGAGTAAAGTCTCATCGTCGATTGCTCAGCAAGGCCCTCCACTTATCAGTTTCGGCATATTGCTTTATCACTTTATTCCGATTTTCGATCAATTTTTCAAGATAAGGGATAAGATAAAATTTATTTACCAACTCACCGATCCAGCCGTAAGGAGTTTCAAAATTGATAATGTCAATTACAATAGTTCCGTTATCAACGGGTTTAAAAAAATGCTGGTGCTCAAAAAATTTAAAATCGCCTTTGACCATTTTATTGGTAAATGACTCAAAGGGTTTCATTTCGGTGATCTTTGATGTAAAGAACCTGGTTTTAAAAAGATGTTTCCCTTTCCAGGTTACGGTATCTTCTTTATTCATCAGTCCGGACCGCATGCCACCGACAATTTCTTCACGAAAATGCTCCATTGAAATTTTGTGAAGGCTGAGATTCCGGTTGAGATCAAACACCCTGTCCTGCGGTGCGGCAATAAAGGAGGTTAAATGAATTTTTGGCATGACTAAAGTCAAAAGTAAAAATTTAAGAGGCAAAACACAATGGCAAGAAACAGGCCCGATTTTTAAGTTTTTTTACTTTTGAATTGTTATTTAGCTGAAAGGCATCTTTACAATTTTTGCTTTCAGCATCTTATCCCTTACTCCTATGAAAATCTCCGAATCGGGAACTGCATTTCCTATAGCCACGTACCCCATACCAATCGCTTTTAATAAGGAAGGTGATTGTGTTCCCGACGTTACATAGCCGATCTTATTTCCGTCAATATCTTTTATTTCATAATGGTGACGGGGAATGCCTTTGTCGATCATTTCGAATCCGACCAATTTTCTTCTTATTCCTTCAGTCTTTTGTTTTTCCAACACAGTTTTTGCGGTAAACTCTTTGGTAAATTTTGTTATCCATGCCAGCCCTGCTTCCAGTGGCGAGGTGGTATCATCGATATCATTTCCGTAAAGACAAAAACCCATTTCAAGTCGCAGGGTATCTCTTGCGCCAAGTCCAATTGGTTTTAATCCCTGCGGTCCACCCACCGCAAATATTGCATCCCATATTTTGTCAGCAGCTCCATCTTTGTCTTCAAAATAAATTTCCACACCCCCTGCACCGGTATATCCTGTTGCGCTTATCAATACATTATCAACGCCTGCAAATTTTCCTTTTACAAATGTGTAATACTTCAAATTAAGAATATCGATTTCCGTAAGTGGCTGCAGGATCTTTGTGGCATTCGGTCCCTGTATTGCAAGTAAACAGGTCTTTTCAGAAATATTGTGCATCTCCGCTCCTTTTGTATTGTGTTTGGATATCCAGTTCCAATCTTTTTCAATATTAGCAGCATTTACAACGAGCATGTACACTTTATTTTCTTCAATACAATAAACAAGCAGGTCATCTACGATCCCGGCATTATCATTCGGCAGACAACTATATTGAGCCTTGCCGTTTGAAAGTTTTGCTGCATCATTGGAAGTAACCCGCTGAATAAGATCAAGAGCGTTTTCACCTTTTAATATGAATTCGCCCATGTGGCTGACATCAAATACTCCTGCATTTTTTCTTACTGCCGCGTGTTCATCGTTTATCCCGGTATAAGAAATAGGCATGTTATAACCCGCGAACTCAGCCATCTTAGCGCCAAGTGCTACGTGTTTATTAGTAAAAGGAGTATTCTTCATAATCTTATTTGGGGGGCAAAGATAGTATTCGTCAAAATAAAAGAGCCCCGTTAATACGAGGCCCGATTTTCTCATCCCGACTTAGTCGGGAGGATTTCCAACTTCAACCGAGTTTAATTAAATATTTGAATAAGAGAAAAGACGGGAGATCCGGCTACATCATTCTCGTCGTCGTCATCCATGCTTTCTAGTTTGCCGGTACCCCTGATTGAATCTGTCTTTTTTTCCATGTCTTTCAGTTTGCGTTGCTCTTCCTGTACCTTTCTCCGCTGTTCTTCTATACTATCCGTTGTGGCAGGTTGCGCATCTTCATAACGGTAATCACCCGTTGGTGGTGTTGGTGCTGTCGGAACTTTTTGTGGGTTATTTGGATCAACAAGAGTTCCGTTTTCAGTCATTACATAGTCAACATTTGCTCTATACTCAAACCAATCATTATAATCAATATCGATCCGGGCCCTGCGAAGCGTGCTTCTCCTGTTATTCATTCTTATTTCAACAGGATTCAATTTTCTTGTTACTGTTTCATCAAATCTTAATTTTTTACCAACAGGTACTTGTATTTTTAGCTCGATCATTTGACCACGGTATTTGCTGTCTTTGCTTATGGCAAACCCATTGCCAATATCCAATATGCTGTCTTTACTTGAAATACTATACTGAATTTGTGCTGCCCTTTGTCTGGCATCATTTAGTGATCGCCCCAAGCTTTTTTTGACCAGCATTACATGATAGTCGGCATCCAAACTTTTTTCTATTGTAAAATCGACTAATGAAAGCTTTAAAGAATCTTCATCGATGCTCCATCCTTCCGAATCATTATCTGCCCACCAAAACCTGTCAGTAAATTCAAGCACTGGCTGCGAAACCACCACTGTCATTTTATTGGCGGGCTGAGAAATTGGAATTTCCGTTAGCGGTTCAGCATTTTCAAAATATCGGGTCTCGCGGGCAATTGCTGACACCAGCAGAATAACGGAAACCCATCCCAATGCCCAAAGTCCCCCAAATATCCATCCGAGGTAACTGCTTCTCGATTTCACGCCTATAACTCTTCTTATAATCCAAACCAGGAAACCAATTAAGGGGACCCCAAGAAATAATATCAATGTTCCCCAGGCGAACAAAGGCTGCGACCGGTTTGTCCACAGATAATCATTAACAGGCCACCAGGCTATGCCACCAAATATTGCAGCCATCAACACACCAAACAATGCGAGCGCAATCGTGCCTGCAATAAAAAGAAAGAAGACCTTAAATAATACTGCTATTGCATGACCAATACCACTGCCGATGGGTCTTGATACCTGCCTGACCTCAGTTGCAAATGTTTTTCCGGATGTTTGTGCAAATTCTTTCGCCTTTGCAGAGAAATTCTGCGCGGCAGATTTTACTTCTTCGCCAAAATCTTTTGCCCTGTCCTGTACATTTTGTTTTATCGTATTAACGTCCACTTTTTCACCTCGCATTTCCATTTTTTCATATGGGCTTCTTGCTTCGGGTAATACGATCCATAAAATGATATAAGCGACAACGAAAGTGCTGGTTATTGAGCCAAATACAATGTTTGGAAAAAATATAAAATCACCTCTTGATCCAAAACCACTTAATAAATTGATCAGGATATTCAGTAATATGGGCGCAAGAAAGATGATACGTATTGTGGAAGTATTTTTATTAAAATACGCAGCTAATCCATTACACACGCCACCGATCATTTTACCTTCAGGATTGCGAAACAATCTTTTACCGGTATATCCCTCTACATCTCTTGCCGGCAAAACAATCCATAAAATTATATAAGCAAGAAAACCGAGACCAAAACCTCCAAAGGTGATGATCGCGAATAGTATTCTCACAATTGCAGGATCGACATTCAAATAAGCTGCAATCCCGCTACAGACACCTCCGATAAATTTATCGCTGGTATCCCTATATAATCCACGTTTTACTTTTGGTGGGGCTTCTGTTTGTGCAAATTGCTGAGCTGTACTTGCTGAGCTGTATGATTGCTCTTTTATTTCTTCGCCTTCAAAATCTTCAGGACGACCCATTGAATTGGCGATCTCATTTACATCAGCATCGGTGATGCTGTCGGCACCTTTGCGGACTTTTTCGCTCATCAACTCTGCAATGCGGCTTTCAATATCATTGATGATTTCATCACGACCTTCTTCATTAGCAAAGTATCGGCGAAGACTTTCAATATACTCCTGTAATTTTTCGTAAGCAGAATCTTCTATCGGTACTACTCTGCCGCTCAGGTTTATGTTAATAATCTTTTTCATTGCAAAAAATTTGGGGTTGAAGTTATAGGTTGGTTGGTTGGTGATTTGATGTTAGCGCATTTACTCCATTGGCAAGCTCCTGCCAGGTTTGCTGTAGCTCTTTATAAAAAGCTTCTCCTTTTTCTGTGAGAGAAAAATACTTACGGGGAGGTCCCGAATTACTTTCTACCCACCGATAAGTCAACATCTCTGCATTTTTTAACCTGGTAAGCAGGGGGTATAAAGTTCCTTCTAATATATGGAGATTGGCGGCTCTCATCTCTTCCACAATGTCACTAGGATAAGCCTCACCCCGGCGAATGATGGAAAGAATACAGAACTCCAGGATCCCTTTCCTCATCTGGCTTTGTGTGTTTTCAATATTCATAATCTGTATTAATTGGCGAAAACGACGCGGAAGGATAAGGGTTCAATTTTTCTGGTTCGATTTTCCGCTATCATCTTCAGTTTAGGACTCAAAGATAAGGTGATGTTTGGTACTATACAAAACATAGTACCAGCTTTTTAAAGGTTGCGGCGGTGTAAATTATCCTTATATTCGCAGTTAATCACTTTGTTTTCATGATTTTACACCTATTTTGCGTAATCAAAAAAGATTTTGTTTGTTTGATAATAGGACTTCTGTGAGGATGAGTGCACAAGAAATCCTATTTTTTTTTATAGATAAATGGATGAAACGGCTGGTTACGGCGAGTATTCTCGTGCTTTTTGTATCGTCATGTTCCGACAAATATCTGTCCTACAGAGCTCTTTACAACTTTAAGAGCGAAGACAAAACGCCTGATTATTCAAACTTAAATTATTGGGCGGCCCATCCCCTGAAATGGGATCCTTCTGATAGTATTCCAAAGCCTCTTAGAAAAAATAAAAGAGACTCCCTTGTTGATGTTTTCTTTTTACATCCTACTATTTATACAATGCAATTAAAAGATAGCAAT
>JAICGN010000056.1 GCA_025923075.1 Chitinophagaceae bacterium | reverse complement strand
TATGAACATGAGAATAATATAATGAACCTTTATGTTGCGCATCTGCTGTGCATAGTACTCCAGTAAACCAGAATTCTGTAACGCCATTCCAAGTGACAGTCCGCCGGCAACCAATAGAAGTGTATCCCAGGGCAGCCCCTGAACATCTTTGTTTCTTAAAATACCGGTAAGAGTAAGGAATACAAGTGGCACAGCTGAAACAGCGCCGACTTTTATTCCGTGAATTGTCGTTGTCAGCCATAGCAGCACTGTTACGATGATGACAACTAAAACGATCAGCCGTTGTGTCTTCTCTTCTTTTGATCTTTGAATTTTATCATCCTGCAGAAAATCGAGTGAGATCGGCGTGTTGTCTTTTATAAAAAGTTTTATAAGCACGATACAACTGATAGCCGTAAGTGCCAGGGCAATGGGCAACCCATAAATCATCCAGTCAAGAAATGATACGTCAATACCAATATTTTCCAACGCACCCACGGCTATAAGGTTTGGAGGACTTCCAATGACTGAACCCATGCCACCGGTAGTTGCCGCAATAGGGACACCCAATAATAAAGCTTTCGACACTCCCGATTTACTTCCCAGCGCATTCAAAAGGGGCATGATCGAAGCAACCACCATGGCTGTGGCCGCAGTATTTGACATCAGCATGGAGGCGATCATTGTAGTTGTCATTAACCCGATAAGCAGCTTCCTTGGACTCGAGCCTGAAATTTTCAATGTGAATCTGAATAATGCTTCATCCAACCTGGTTTTCGTCATGGCCGCAGCCAGGAAAAAACCCCCGAGCATGAGCCAGATCACACTGCTTGAAAAAGTGGTGACATACTTTTCAATATTTTCAGAAGAAGGGTTGAGATTTTTGTTTCCAAGCATAAAAACCAGGTACGCTATAATTAAAATACTAACAGCAAATGGAGGAACAGCTTCAGTAAACCAGAGTCCGATGGCAAAAAACAAAATAAAAAGGACATATACCTGTGTGGTGGTAAAGGAAGGTTCTTTAAGTAATAAGGTTAATAGAAAAGCAATAATAAAGGAAAGCAGGAAATAAAGAAGAGACTTAGATAGGCCTCCAGGGGTTTTCAAATTAGCAGCCATAGCAGTGAATTAACTTAAATAAGGTTGTTCAAATATTTAACAAGCGAATTCAAGAAACCTGGTCAGCGTTTACTACTTCGGTTTTTGATTATTCATTTTCAAAAGGGGCTAATTGTTGGATAAATTTCAAATTACTAAAGTAATACCGAGAATAAAAATCAATCTTGAAACTATCGCTTATTCATGTCGCAGCTAGAACTGTTATGATAACCTGAGCCGTTGATAAAATAAAGCGGATTTCCCAGTCTTATGTCAGGCGTGAATCTCACAGGAAGGGAATTATTTTAAAGACCGTTTTCCAATTAACAGCGTTCAGTTGTATTTCAAATCAACTATGAAGTGTAGAAAAAGAACTTTTCTTGTTTACTACAGTAAACCGGTAGTCGTACTAATTACTGGATGAATTAAATTTGGTTGTTGGTATTTCATATATATACCTGCTGCATGCCGAAGGCATATTTATTTAGCAAACTAAATTCTTCGTAAAATGAAAATAAAGAATGATCCATTTAAGATCGCCGAAATGGAAAAAGAAGAGGCGAAAAGAAAAAAGGAAATGGCCAGGATGGAAAAGGAGGAAGAAAAAAGAGAACTGGAAGCTTATAAAAAGGAATTTAACCTTGAAAAATATCGAATTGTTTTAGAAAGATTACAATTGAACTGGTTACAATGGAATATCACGTGTATGTTACTTGGCTTTGGAATCTATAAATTTTATTATTCAAGAGTTATTAGTGGGGAAGATCCACTCGGGGCTATTAACGGCTGGCATATTGGAATAATTATGATTTCCGTGGGGCTTGTATCGCTACTGGCAGCTACTATCCAGCACAGAACTAATGTTACGAAATTGAAACTACAATTTGAAGCAATGCAGTATTCCATATCATTGCGTGTCTCTTATTTTATCCTCGTCTTCTCTGTATTCATGTTGCTGGTGGTGATCTTCAAAGGATGAATTCTTTTTTGCAGACTACAGAATTGTTTTTAGCTGACATGGCCCGCTCTTTATCTTTTGATGGATTTGTTTTTCAATAGATGAGGGAATTTTTCTGCTCCGTGAATTGAAACATACAATGATTTTAAATCGTACATTAGCTATACCCTCTACATAGGTGCATGCTTTTCATTAAACCCCAAAACCATGACAAGCGAAAAAATTTTTGCGATAGCCCTGATGTTTCTGCTCCCTTTCATTTCAGTCCTGGTTCCTATTCTGGTTGGTCAATTTTATGGTAACTACCGTAAAAAGAAATCGGAAGATGTGCAGCAGGCACCCGTGGGCGCCGTTGTGGGAGCAGCATTCGGACTTCTTGCGTTTATGCTTGCTATTACATTTCAAATTGCAGCTAATCGCTTCGATGCAAGAAAACAATTGCTTCTTGAAGAGGTGACAAACATAAGAACGGCCTACCTGCGGGCAGGGTTAATTCCTGAGCCATACAGATCCAGTACTAAAAAATATCTTGTTGAATATGTTGATCTGCGGGTTGATCTTGCAACTGATCTCTCTAAACTAGACGCTGGTCTTTCCCGCTCACAGCAAATACTTGATTCATTATGGAAGTATACAGAGGCGCTGGCAGAACAGGACCGCAGTTCAGAAGTTTATGCAATGTACACTACTTCGGTAAATGACATGGTTGATGCATACAATCAGCGCATAGCAGTAGCACTTCAGTATCGTATTCCCCCTGCAGTTCTATTTGTATTATTTATTATTTCGTTCGTTTCAATGCTCTTGCTCGGGTATCAATTTGGAATTTCAGGAAAAGGGAGTCTAAAACTCATTATTTTACTATCGGTCATTTTTGCCATCGTCATGTTTTTAATTTTAGCACTTGACCAGCCGGAAAAAGGGTTGGCTACGGTCAGTCAAAAACCTATGATCTACTTGCAGCAGCAATTACGCGGCAAGTGATTTGATCGCTGTTTGTATAAGATTGAAAACAATAAACAGAATTAAAACAACTGATTTTGCCTTACTGGGTTGAATCGTCTTCCAAACCCATTGTTAATTACAAACATTGGATTGAAGATCAAAACAAAGACTTTTTCAAAAAAATTGAAACCGTTTCTGCGCATAGTCATCGTAAGCTGGTGTGTTGATTCCCCCAGTATCAATCCTGCAATGGGAGTAATAATAAGATCCTGCGCACTTGGTGGTTCGGCCATTCCTTCAATTATGTATTCCCAGATAAATGACTGCGCAGTGCAAAAAAGAAAGGAATGAAACACGCTTGCATCCTGGCTTCTTAATGCATTATAATAATACGATCCTGCAACGGGGTGACCAATGTAATTCAAGTGCCAGTCATCTTTATCCCAAACAGGTGCATTTGAAAATGATTCCCTCATAGTGATCCAGGCATCTTCGGCCCAATTAGGAGGCCACCTGGTTACTTCCTTAGGCAGCATTATCAAAACACCCATACCAAGCAGTTCGACACCTCCGATGAAGAGCTCGGCACGTCCAACTTTTTTCCATACGCCTGCATGCTGATTTCGCAACAATGGGGTCTTTGATTGGTTAGATAAAAAAGAGTCATGAAGATTAATTACAGGGATTTTTAGGTTGCGGTTACTAGCAGGAATAATTCCTGCTGCGTTTTTGCGATCGTTATATGGAAAATTTATTTTGAATGTTGAGGGCTGTTGCTTCCGCCGGCATAATTGAAAATCTACAGACTTGATGGGAACTGGATAATTACACAAAATTCGGTTACTTGTGCCCGTAAATAACATGTTCCCGTAAACCAGCGATTTTCGTTGAAATTGTTTTTTGAATTTTACTGTATCGGCTTTTGCTGATGAATCTTTGCCATAGGAATCGAAATTAAGGCAGGAAAAAAGCAGGATAAAAATTAATAAATGTAAGTGCATAAGTTTCGGAGGTTACCGAAAATAGCCGGCTGAATCGTCAGGTTGTTCTTTTGTAAATATATGTCCAAAATTATTTTTTTGAAAGTTTAATTTGATTCTTTTTGCTTTTTTCTTTGTTGTGCAAAAAACACAATTCTTATTTTGATCAAATCATGGAAAAAACAAAACAATGCTTTAGTAAATCACGGAACCACAAATGATATCTTTGCATTTCAACATTATATAGATCTTGTGCTTTAAAAGTTTAAACAGTATTCAAGGAAGTAATTAATATTATTCCGAACCAGCAAAAGTCAGATTTATAAATATTCAACGAACTTACCCGTAACTGAAATGCTCTTGCGGTCCAACGTTCACATCGCACCAGTCATGTCATTCGAAGCACTCATTTATAGAGTTGGCGTTACCGTTAATTTACCGTATAACACTTATCTTATATGTAGATATGAATTAGAATTGTGCTGACTTAATTTTATCAGAAGCCTTTGAGTTTATTTTATCAAAGTTCCCGGACCACGGGACCAGAATTATTGAATTATATAATAATGACGAAGA
Source organism: Chitinophagaceae bacterium (assembly GCA_025923075.1). Taxonomy (GTDB): domain Bacteria; phylum Bacteroidota; class Bacteroidia; order Chitinophagales; family Chitinophagaceae; genus VBAS01. Next base: position 24,781 of record JAICGN010000056.1, on the reverse strand, counting down.
TTTCAGAATACTATGTGAGGACTATCTAACAAGGGTTCAGGCAATTGAAGAATGCAGGCAAAAGTGATTGACGATAGGGGAATTGAGAATGAGTTTTTACAGTTTAATCTGGATTTGGAAAAAGAGATCATTCATTTATAAGGAATGTATAAATAGAATCGCATACATTTTTAAATTACAATGGTGGTGGAGCATTTATAGAAGTCGATAAATGTTTTTAGCGGCCGGCAGGAGGTTAATGATATATTTACGTAAATTTAATTCTTGACTGCCGGTTACATTTAATTACGCCTGTCCGTTACTCTTGATTCTTGGTTGCCCATTTAAATTTAATTCCTGCCCCCTGATCAAAACCGCATTTCGTTATTCAAATTTTTTTTATGAGACCAAAAACCAGATTAACCTTATTCTTTACAGCTACCATTGCAACATTTTCTTTAAGCTGCAATCAACCGCAAACAAAATCGGAAGCAACAGAAACTGCAACAGCAGTTGGTGAACTTGACCGGACTGCATTGCCCATTAAAGAACCAAGCTATCCAAATGACACCACACTGGATGCCCGTAACGCAAAAGCGCCTGCACGTTTTGAAGTAAAGGCACCAGCTAAGGCGCCCAATGTCGTCATTGTGTTAATTGATGACCAGGGTTTCGGTGTATCAAACGCATTTGGGGGTCCGGTAAATGAACCAACGCTGGATAAACTTGCAGCAAACGGGTTAAAGTATAATCGTTTTCATACAACAGCACTTTGTTCGCCAACACGTGTAGCATTACTCACAGGACGAAATCATCATTTGAATAATGCAGGCGCCATCATGGAACTTGCAACAGGATTTCCTGGCAACACAGGTGCCCGTCCGAATAGTATTGCTCCGCTTGCTGAGATGTTGAGATTAAACGGATACAGCACTGCCGCATTTGGAAAATACCATGAAACAGCACCGTGGGAAGTTTCTGTTTCGGGACCATATGATCGTTGGCCTACACATTCCGGGTTTGACAAATTTTATGGATTCATTGGCGGTGAAACTAACCAGTGGGCCCCTGCAGTTTATGATGGAACAATAAGAGTAGAAACCCCGCATGATCCGAATTATCATTTTACTACTGACATGACAAACCAGGCTATCAATTGGGTCAGTGCTCAGCAATCACTTACACCCGATAAGCCATTCTATATGTATTTTGCAACAGGTGCAACGCATGCTCCTCATCATGCACCTAAAGATTATATTGAGAAGTACAAAGGAAAATTTGACCAGGGCTGGGATAAACTGAGAGAAGAAACTTTTGCAAGACAAAAGGCATTGGGTATTATTCCACAAAATGCACAACTCACTCCGCGCCCAAAAGAAATTCCAGCATGGGATGATCAGACACCTGATCAAAAAAGACTTTTTGCAAGGCAGATGGAAACCTTTGCTGGATTTGCAGAGCATACCGACCATGAAGTGGGCAGACTTGTTCAGGCACTTGAAGAAATCGGTGAACTCAATAATACTTTGTTTTTATATGTGGTCGGTGATAACGGGTGCAGCGCTGAAGGTGGACCCGAAGGTTCCTATAATGAAATGATGGCATTAAATGGAATAATTGGCAAAGCAGATCAAATGATGAATCATATTGACGATTGGGGTAGCCCGAATACATTCCCTCATTTTGCAATTGGCTGGGCCCATGCCGGAAACACGCCATTTCAATGGACAAAACAAATAGCCTCACATTTTGGCGGCACACGCAACGGTATGGTTGTCCATTGGCCAAATGGCATTAAAGCAAAAGGAGAGGTAAGATCGCAGTTTACACATGCAACTGATATCGCACCAACGGTGATGGAAGCTGCGGGTTTGCCATTTCCAAAATCAGTTAATGGAACGGAACAAACTCCTTTCAGCGGTGTCTCTTTTATGTTTTCATTTGATGATGCAAAAGCTGCCGACAGACATACCACTCAGTATTTCGAAATGTTTGGCAACCGGGGAATCTATGACAACGGATGGGTAGCCTGTACCCGTCACTCAATCCCATGGCTCATAGCCGTCAACCCTCCGTTGAAAGACGATGTGTGGGAATTGTACAATGTAAACGAAGACTTCTCTCAAGCTCATAATTTAGCGGCATCGAATCCTGAAAAATTAAAAGAGCTTCAGGAAGTATTTAATAAAGAGGCGACAAGAAATCATGTATTTCCCATTGACGACCGAAGATCGGAGCGGTTTGATGCATCAATTGCAGGAAGACCGGATCTGATGGGACCCCGTACTTCTTTAACTGTGTATGAAGGCATGACCGGCATTTCAGAAAATGCATTTATCAATGTGAAGGGCCGCAAATATACCATCACGGCAGATGTGGAATTGAAAGATGGAAATACCAATGGCGTGATTATTTCCCAGGCCGGCCGTTTTGGCGGATGGGCGTTGTACATGAAAGGCGGAAAACCTCGTCATGAATATAACTTCTTTGGTCTTGAATGGACAAATATCGGATCACCGAAAGCTTTGGGGGCCGGTCGTCATGCAATAAAGTATGAGTTCATTCCCGATGCTGCGAAACCTGGTGCCGGAGGTAAATGCATTTTGTATGTGGATAATCAAAAGGTCGCTGAAGGAATAATTCCTAAAACACAGCCTTTTGCTTTCTCGGCTGATGAAGGAATTGATGTAGGCGTTGACAACGAGACCAACGTATCACGTGATTACAAAGAAAGAGAAAATAAGTTTGGCGGGAAGATCCGTAAAGTTATTATTGATACAAAACCATAGAAGAAACGGTGAAAACAGCAGGACAGCGGGAATACATTTTTTATTTCAGCAAATGTTTATAAAACAACGGTCATCATTTTATGGTACTGGATCATGGTCATGATTTTTATAGAAAATGAGAGCAATAAGAATCAATACCCAACCCTCATTATTCCTGTTCGTGGTAATAGCAATATTTGTATTTAGCTGCGATGACAGGCAGGAGAACAAAAAAACAACAGGAACCGAAAACAGCTCCAGTGAAACTGTTAGTCCGCAAAAAGTAACAACTCCTGATAAAAACATACTTGTTGGGGATTGGGTGAGAACGGATGCGCCGTACCAGATAAAAATAACAGAACTGCATGATGATGGAAAGGTGAAGGTGGGATATTTTAATCCGAAATCAATTAATATTGGCAATGCAACATGGACCAATGAGGATGGTGTTCTCAAAGTTAATATTGAATTGAGAGACGAAAATTACCCCGGTTCGAAATATGATCTAACTTACATACAGGGACAGGGTATGCTTGCCGGCAACTATTTTCAGGCGGTTGAAGGCGTTACTTATCATGTCGGGTTTATAAAAGCGAAATAATGTCTGATCGTTGTATGGAATTTCCGAAAGTTTGCTGAGAAAATGCTTTTAATTTTCCCGCTTAATATAGCTTCTTATGAAAATTAAGATAAAACAAAAACCAAAAAACCATTTTATTATGAGAAAAACTATTTTGTTTGTATTGATCTTTTCAGGTTTACAACAAACAGCATCAACACAGGACTCAACCAGCCACCTGAAGAACACTATTCTTTTCAATGTTACTAACCCGCTCATTTTTGGCAGCTCCTTTATTTTGGGTTACGAGCGGGTATTAAATCACCGTCATTCATTCAGCGTTAATATTGGCACCACAAGTTTTCCTGGCTCGGATAGAAGAGATACTGATTCATTGAAAGTGAACGACGTCGATGATAAAAGCGGGGCGAATATTTCGGCAGATTTCCGGTTCTATCTGTCAAAAGAAAATAAATATGCCGCTCCGAGGGGTGTTTATATCGGTCCATATTATTCGTATAATAATTTTAAGAGAGAACATATCTGGGCATTGAAAAGCACTAATGGGGGTGCTCCGCTCCAGGTGAATTCAGAACTCACTCTTAATGTTCACACTATTGGCTTTGAAATGGGCTACCAGTTTGTTTTTTGGGATCGGCTTGCTTTAAATATGATCCTGATCGGGCCGGGCATTTCTTCTTATAATTTAAAAGCATCAATTGGTAGTAATTTATCACAGGCTGACCGACAAAAACTTCTTGATGCAATTAATGATGCACTGACTGAAAAATTTCCGGGCTGGGGTGGGGTTATCGATGATGGGGAGTTTCAATCGAAAGGATCTACCAACACCACTACTTTAGGATACAGGTATATGATACAGCTTGGATTCAGGTTTTAATTGAGCATATACAAGTTTCGGCAAGAATGCAAAAAAAGAAGAAACAAAAAATCTCTTTATAACCCGCAGCGAACACTTTTCCAGCAATGAAATTATTATTAACCGTTACAGCAGTTTTCGAAGCGCTTACGGGAATAGGACTGATTGTTTTCCCCTCCATGGTTATCTCGTTATTGATCGGAACACTGCCTGATGGAGCCGTAGCCGCAACACTGGCGATGATTGCAGGAGCCGCGTTAATATCGCTTGCCATTGCCTGCTGGTTACCGCGGAATAATGCAACCGCAACCGGAATAGTAAAAGCTATGCTATTTTACAATTTTGCTGTGGCTGCTTTGCTCTTGTATGCTTCAGTTGGTTATAAACTCTCGGGTGCCGGTTTGTGGCCAGTTGTTTTGCTGCATAGCGGGTTAGCTGTATGGTGTTTCATAGCACTTCGTCAGCATAAAGAAACAACCAAAATAATTTAACGCAACAAATATTAATAAAGCTAGTACAAAAACCGATCGAGAAATATCAACTAACCAGATCATAATTCTTAAAACAAAAAAAATGAAACCAAATTTTTTCTTTAAAACTGTTACCCGGTTTTTTTTGCCGGTTATTATCCTGGCATTTTCTAAAGCGCTGAATGCCCAGGTGTCTTCAGTGCCGGACACATCAAAGATGACTTATAATCAAATATCAACAGGTTTGAAATTATATGTCTTTCCTTCAAAGGGGCAAAACCAGCAAAAACAAAAACAAGATGAATTTGAATGTTACAAATGGGCGATGGAGCAATCGGGAATTGATCCACTCAATCTGCCCAAGGTAGAGGCCAAACCTGTTGAAACTGGTCCGGATGGTTCTGCCGTTAGAGGCGCAGCTAAAGGCGCAGCGGCAGGTGTGGCTATTGGCGCAATCGCCGGAGATGCAGGTGAGGGAGCTGCTATCGGTGCAGTTGGCGGCGCATTAGCGGGAAGACGGGCGGGAAAACAAGCAAAGGCTCAACAAGCGCAACAGACCGAAGCAGCTGTAAAACAAACAGAACAGGAATTGAAGAACAGTTATATCAAAGCTTTTTCTGCATGCATTGAAGGAAAAGGATACACTATTAAATAACCTGATAATAGATGATACGATTATTGTTTCAGATTGCTTCGGCTTACTCAAAAAACATTTTATTTATATCCCTTCATCGGTAAGCCTCGCAATGACGAAACAATAATAAAAAAGCAAACAAGAACCGACACAACAAAATTTCTTATCAATTATGAAACTATTTATCTTTTTAACCGTCATAAGCATTAGCCTTTTTTCCTGCACTTCTACCTCTACTGATAAAAATAAAACTGAGAACCTGGCCATTGCTAAAAAATATATGGAGGCAGTAGAAACCAATAATGCTGCTATCATGGATTCTCTTCTTGCCGATAATTATATGGGTTATGGACCGTCGGTTGGTGATTCAACCAATAAGGCAGGTGCAATTAAAAACTGGAAATATAATGCTGAGAATCTTTATGAGTCAATTGAATATACCCGCCATCAGGAATTAGCCGTTACCGTAAAAGAAGGTGATGAAGACGCATTAGGCGACTGGGTTTCTAACTGGGCTTATCTCACTATTAAGTACAAGGATGGAAGGGGACCTGTGAACGTTTGGGTAAATGCTGTATACAAAATTGAAAATGGAAAAATTGTTCGCAGCAGAACTTTTTATAATGAAGCTGATGTGATGAGGCAGCTAGGATATATAATGGTTCCGGCTGAAGCCGCGGAATAAAATTCTCAACTTGTTTTTGTTTATGCAAATAGGTTGTCTAAGTACCTTTGATATTAATAGTCATATCAATTCTCAAGTTGACAAAAGGAACTGCTATAAAAGAAAATTAATCGCATCATTTTAAAAAAGCAATTATGTTATATAAACCGACACAAATCCTCCGTCAGATAATATTGATGTCTTTTTTGGCGATGCTTTCATCCGTTGTTCTTGCACAGGTATTTACCAATAAAGAAATCGGGCAGAAAAATGCTGACTTAATTGACAGTCTCAAGAAGTCGGAGTACCCCTATTCTCTTCCTATTTTGGGGGCAAAAGCTACCAAGGCAGGATATAATTTGCCTTTATCGGCTGGCGTAAGTGCACAATATTTCTGGCAGGAATCAGACCTGATTATTGATAACCTGCAAGTAGGTTTTAATAACGGGCCAATGTACAATCTTGATGAGATCGTTAGGTTCGATTTAGCCCGTGCAACGGCCAGTGCCACTACTGTGCGGCCGGACATATGGCTGTTTCCTTTTTTGAATATCTATTTAATTATGGGAAAAGCAAAGGCGTCAACTGAGGTTGGATTTGGCGTGTGGGTGCCTGATTCTTCGGGTACGGACAAGCTGATAACATCCGCCAGCACATTAATTGATTTCAATACCACCACATACGGATTTGGTTTTACTCCCACCATCGGTGTAGGAGGAGGGTTCCTTGCCCTTGATATGAATTGGGCCTGGACCGATGTCCCTCAACTGGATAAGCCTGCACGTTCATTTGTATTTGGTCCACGACTCGGTAAAAATTTCAAGTTAAAAGATCCCAGGCGAACGATAGCCATTTGGGTCGGCGGATTCAGAGTAGACATCAGTTCAGGAACCAACGGCTCTATTGCCCTGTCGGAAGTATTACCAGTGGATCAGTTGGGAAGCAAAGTGGATGAGGGAATACAAAAAGTGGGCAATGCCCAACAGCAGGTGGATGCATGGTGGGCAGGTCTTACTCCCGCACAACAGCAAAATCCTGTGAACATAGCCAAGCACAATACAGCCAACAGGGCTTTATCGAGAGCAGGTGAAATATTAGCAAGTGCCGATAAAGCTATTAATACCATTACAAGTTCTACAGTTCAATATTCAATGGATAAAAGACCAAAGGATCCATGGAATTTTATTGTTGGATCCCAATTCCAGCTAAACAAGCATTTGATGCTGCGAGCCGAATATGGATTTCTTGGTTCAAGAACTCAGTACCTGGTTGGCCTGCAATTCCGCTTTGGGCTATAAATTTCCCTAATGAAGAAAATTATTTTTTTTGTTGGTATTATTTTAAGTTTTCATACCGGGAATACACAGGTACTGATCTCTATTTTACTTGGTGATAAACTCAATACCGGAAAAATAGAATTTGGATTAGACGGCGGAGCCAACTGGTCCACTATTAAGAATCTTGATGGAGCAAAAAGCCTTACGGGGTTTAATCTTGGTTTTTATTTTGATTTCAAACTTAAGGATCCATCCTGGATGTTGAATACCGGTGTTATCGTAAAGTCCAATATGGGCGCCGATGAATTGCCTGTTTATTCACTCGGCAATCCGAATCTTGACAATGCATTTACCGGGGGAAAAATAACAAGGAAAATAAATTACTTCAATGTGCCCATCATGATGAAGTACAGCTTTAAAAATCATATTTACCTTAAAGGCGGAACACAACTTGGATTACGGTATAAAGCTTTTGATGAATTTAAGAATTCCGTAAACGAAGAAGATGACCTGAAATATAAATTAGATGTAAAAGATCAGTTTCATCCGATTGATGCTGGTTTGGCAATCGGTGCAGGTTATCGTCTTATGAAAGGAAATGGGATGAACATTGGTGTGCAATATTACATTGGGCTTATTGATATCAGAGTTGACGACTCATCTCCCAATCAATTTAACAGGGTCCTATATTTAACTGCAGGCATTCCCATTGGGAAAAACCCCAAAAAGCAAAAAACTGACGAAACGGAAAAATAGTAATCCCCCCATTTACGGATGTGAATCTGACAATTTGTGAGCTGAATAATTAATTGGCTGTTGGTGTTTTTTTGGTTCAAACCTTAAACCTTGCGACATGAAGAAATTGTTTTTACTGTTTTTTCTGTTTTATCATGGCTGCGAGTTACTTGCACAAAATTCAGCTGACACAATAAAACAGGAACAACTCAAAAAAAACGCTGATGATCCTTCACAATTTATCACAAGAATAGAACTCTTCAATGAATTGCAGCACTATGACAGAAACGGAAACAAATTCTATGTAAACCAGACAACGCTGAGAACTATTTTGAGGATCGGGAAACGATTCACAACACGGGTAGACCTGCCTTATGTATATAATTCTATTAATACGCCGGCCAACCATAAGCAATCGGGTATCGGCGATATTTCATTTCGCCTGCTTGGTTATAAATTTCTTGAAAAAAAACTATCTGCCTTTACTGCCTCAATAGAGATCAGTATGAACACAGCGCAATCACCAATTCTTGGTACCGGTAAAAACGTAATACTTCCCGTGATCTCATACTCGCAATTAATACCAAAAAAAGGAATTCTTTTTTCATTTGTCTTTCAACAGGCAAATTCGATAAGTGGTGATGACACGAGAGCCGATATTAGTTTTTCAAAATTGCAGGCCATACTCATCAAGTACTGGTCAGCGAGAACCTGGACGGTGCTGGCACCTGAATGGTTTCTGGATTATATGAATGGTGGCGTCTCAATGAACCTGAGGACACGGATGACTTATGCGCCGGCACCCCGTATTAATCTCTGGATAACGCCAAGCGCAGGAATATTTGGCGATTTCGCAGGAAGATATCAATGGAGTTTAGATATCGGTGGCCGCTTTTTCCTATTCCGGGAAATGAATTTTAAAAGAAAGTAAAGCAGGTAGTTAGATAAAGAAGAATTCTTTTATTCTATTATGGCTGGAAAATAATAATCATGGATAATAGGAGAGATGTCATAAATTAGAAATAACTTAATTCTCTATTTTCAATTGACTTTATCCACTTTAAATTTAAGAATAGAATGAGCCAGGAGCTGTTACACCATTTTAAATCAAAACAACAAAGCATCGAAGAACGCATAGCAGTTGGCAAGGACCTGCGTAAAAAATTTCCCCGCATTAACCAGGGAGAATACAATGTAAGTGATAACCGGACCGATCCTGTTTCCATTTTGGAAGCGCAGGGAAAGACGAGGCTTCCTGACCTGGTACCAATCCGTTATGCAAGAATGCTTACATCACCGTTTGCTTTCCTGCGTGGGGCCGCAGCCATCATGGCAATGGATCTGAAAGCTAATGGTGAGACGTCCGGTATTGATGTGCAGGCTTGTGGCGATATGCACGTTGCAAACTTTGGTGTATTTGCTTCTGCTGAACGCAATCTTATTTTCGGAATAAATGATTTTGATGAAACGCTGCCGGGACCCTGGGAATGGGATTTGAAAAGACTTGTTGCCAGTATAGTTTCGAGCGGCAGGTTCCTGGGTGCGGATAAAAATTTGTCCAGGGAATCGGTAATGACTGCAGTAAGTACTTACCGCAAGAAGATGAAGGGGTTTGCATACATGGGTAATATGGAATTGTGGTATTCTACAATAAGGGACAAGGACATTTTAAAAACGCTGTCACCTTCTGCACGTAAGGGTGCGGAAAAAATAATGAGCAAGGCAAGGGAAAGAACACATATGCAGGTGCTGGGTAAACTCACGGACCTGGTGGATGATAAATTCCGGCTGAAGGTCAATGCACCATTCATCGTGAGGGAAACTCATACACAAGCCGGGAGGCCGATCGATGAGGCATTGGGATTATTTCTTGATTCCTACTTTCTTTCATTGGCTGATGATCGCAAGGCTCTTCTTAAGAATTATCGTATTGTGGATGCAGCAAGAAAAGTTGTTGGTGTGGGCAGCGTCGGAACAAGGTGCTGGATTATTTTTCTCACTGGAAATAACTCAAATGATCCCTTATTTCTACAGCTTAAGGAAGCGCAGCCATCGGTGCTCGAGCCTTACCTTTCCCAATCAACCTACGCAAATCATGGACAGCGGGTGGTAGCCGGGCAGCGGCTGATCCAGGCGGCACCTGATATTTTTCTTGGATGGGGTGAACTCGATGGAATACATTTTTATGTGCGCCAGTTGCGTGACATGAAAGGAGGTGTTGAGTTTGACCCGGAAAAAGTGACGGTGAAAAATTTACCCCAATATAGCTCTTTATGTGCCTGGGCGTTGGCGCTGTCGCATGCAAAATCCGGAGATGCCGCTATGATAGCAGGATATGTTGGTAATAACGAAGAATTGGATGAGGCAATGGTACGCTTTGCATTTGCCTATGCTGATCAGACCGAAAAAGATTACGACGCACTCGCAGCAGCAGCAAAGAGCGGAAGGATAAAAGTTGCAGCGGCGGGAGCATAGGGTTGCAGATCGTTGAATATCGAATAACGAACAAGGAATATCGAATGTCGAACAAACCAGCCTGATAACGTCAGGCAAGGACTATTGAATGAGATCTGAATGGATTATGATGGAAACAAATGGTAAAAGAAAATTTGATTTGGAGGAAAGATTAATTGATTATGCAGTATTGAACATACAAATTGCAGATAATATGATTGATACTCGTGCTGGAAATCATATTGCAGGTCAGATAGTTCGTTCGGGAACTCATCCAGCCCTTCACTATGGAGAAGCACAGAGTGCTGAATCAAGACAGGATTTCATTCACAAACTAAAAATTCTTTTGAAAGAACTGAGAGAGACAAACAATGCTTTGAAGATTATCAGGAAAGCCTCCCTGTCAAACATGATGCATTTAATTGAGAAAGCGCTGCCTGAATATAATGAGTTGATTTCAATTTTCGTGAAAAGCATTTTAACTGCCCAGGAGAATTTACGGAACGAAGTAAAGACAAAGAAAATCAGTAATCGTACGGCTCCGAATTCCGAGGCCTGATTTTTTAACTTCATAATTCATTATTCCTTGTTCGGTGTTCATCATTCAAAAGGGTTAAAACATTTTTCGAATCTCTGCAAGATCGATGTAGCGATGTAATGCGGGTTAATCCGGTGCCAAAATCATTATTCATGATAGCTTGCAATATAATTTTTCAAAAGCCAACAGCGAATGTTTAGAAAACCCATGATACTGGTAGTGACCGCAATGCTATTCTTTGTTTTCACGGGAACTTTATTTTTACAACGTTGCCAACCAAAAGAAAAGGAAAGCCCTTCGCAGCAAATCAGCAACAATGAATTTGTTGGCGACAAGTCATGCAAAAATTGTCATGCAAATGAATACAGTGATTGGCTGCAATCCCATCACTTTATGGCCATGCAACCTCCAAACGATTCAACAGTAGCAGGCAATTTTAATAATGCAACATTTAGGGCCGACGGAGTAACCAGCAGATTTTTTAAAAAAGATGGCAAATTTTTTATCAATACACAAGGCGATGATGGAAACAATCATGATTTTGAAGTGAAGTATACATTCGGATTTACCCCGCTACAACAATACCTCGTTGAATTCCCGGGAGGACGAATGCAGGTGCCCAGGGTTAGCTGGGATACCAAACAAAAAAAATGGTTTCACCAATATCCTGGCCAACAGATCTCTTCACGAGATTGGTTTCACTGGACAGCCAATTCACAAAACTGGAATACCATGTGCGCATCCTGTCATTCAACGAATCTTCAAAAGAATTATAATATTGAATCCGATAGTTACAATACTACGTATAGTGTAATCAATGTAAGTTGTGAAAGTTGCCATGGCGCCGGTAAGTTGCATATTGATCTTGTAAATAGTGATGAGTATAAAAAAGGCAAAAGAATTCCGGGTTCATATGTTCAGCTTGATAAAGGTTCATCACAACTGGCGCAGATAAATACCTGTGCTCCCTGTCATGCCCGCAAATCAGATATCAGTGCTTCTTTAATTCAAAGCGGAGAGATCATGGATAATCTGATTCCCGAAATTCCTTCAATGGAACATTTTCATGCAGACGGACAGGTGAATGATGAAGACTATATCTACACTTCTTTTTTGCAAAGCAAAATGTTTCACCGGGACGTAAAGTGCAGTAACTGCCACAGTTCTCATTCCGGAAAACTTATTTTGCCCGGTAATCAATCATGTCTGCAATGTCATGCAAAAACCTATGATGATCCTTCTCACACTTTTCACCAGGTTGGCATTAAAGCCTCGGAGTGTAAGAGCTGTCATATGCCGGGAAAAGTATACATGGGCAATGATCTGCGGCATGATCATAGCTTCCGGGTACCGCGTCCTGATCTTACCGTTAAGTATGGAACGCCAAATGCATGCAATGACTGTCATAAGAATAAAACAACACAATGGGCAGCGGATGCCGTAACAAAATGGTATGGGCCTATACGTAAATATCATTTTGCAGATGATCTTATTCCGGGAAGTAAAATAGATGCGAACAGTGAAGGACATCTTATAAAACTTTTAGGTGATACTGCTGTACCAAACATTGTAAAAGCAACTGCAGCTTATTATCTTGGTAGTATACCAACACAAAACAGTTTTCATGCATTGGTAAAATGCCTTGTTCATAGCGATGCACAAATACGATACAGGGCGTTAAGAAGCCTTTCGAATTTCCCTGCTGCAAACTGGCGGGATAATGTGGGACCATTACTTGCGGATAAAGTGAGAGCAGTACGAATCGCTGCCGCCGATCTTTATACTACATTTCCTGCACGGCAAATACCGCCTCAATACGCAACTACATTTTCTTCCGCACATAATGAACTACAGAATTACCTTACTTACCAGGCGGATTTTTCTGTTGGCAACCTGATGATAGCGGATCATTACCTGCAACAGCAGGATTATGACAACGCTGAAAAATTCTATTTAAGAGCTTTGAAAAAAGACAGCCTGATGAATTATGCCCGGCTTAATTTGTCAACCGGGTACAACGCACAGGGAAAAAATGATAAAGCATTGGCGGTGTTGGAAACTGCGGCGAAGATCGATCCCAATAATGATCGTATTCATTATAACATGGCATTACTCTTTAATGAAATGAACAATAAGACCGCTGCTGAAAGATCCTTTTCAAAAGCAGTGCAGTTAAAAACGAACAACCCCAGGGTCTATTATAATTATGGTTTGCTATTGAATGAGGTCAAGAAGTTTAAAGAAGCAGAAATGATCTTACAAAAAGGAATTACCATCAATCCTTCATCGCCGGATATGTACTATGCGCTTTGTTTTGTTTATCTTCAATTCAATGATAAGTTAAAAGCGAAGCAAATGCTGATAAAATTAAAACAGCTCGACCCGAACAATCCCGATTATCAGCAACTATTCAAAGACTTTGGAATTTAAAAATGATATAAAAAGAATCAACATTACAACAACTGAGGAAGGAAGAAGAAAAGATCCAAATTAAATCTTTGAAAATTTCAATCCTTGTATTTAGTTTGTGATCTACTTTTAATCCAGACCTTCTATTTAATTTTTTCTTTATCTTGAATTGATTTTACGGTCTGATGCAGTTGGTTTTTATAATTGGACTTTCAATCAATTGCAGGAGAATTCAATTTAAATTTTCATTAATCAATAAAAATTAAAATTATGCTACTTGAACTTGCACTATCCGGAAAATTTATCTACGACATTGTCAAAAGACTAATAAATGATAAGGTTTTTCGAACGCTGGGTTTTCTCATTTTTGTACTTATCCTGGTAGGTACATTGTTTTTTTGGCTGGTAGAAGGGAGAACATTTCTTCAAGCATTGGCCTATGCAGTTGGAACGCTTTCTATGAATAGTCCTTATAACCTGGCACCTCAAAAAACTATAAGTGTAATCTTTAATATTGTATACATTTTTATCGGAGTAGGAGTTTATTTGATTTTTATTATGGAAGCTGGAAGAACAATCATTTCTGCTCATCATGAGTTTGAAAAGAAAATGGCAGAAAGAAAGGCCGCAAAAAAGGCAGCAAAAGCAGCAAAAAAAGCCGCATCACAGAATCAGTAAGTGTTTCATTTTCCAAATTCATAGCCGATTGTAAAATTTATACCAAAGTCGTTTTTGGATAAAGCGCCGTCGGGAGGGCGGTTATCAAAATCATCATAAAAATTGAGCCCGACATTAAAATCTTTAAAAATTTCAATCTTTGAACTCAGGTTGAATGACATCCGGAGACGACCCCAATCCGAAATACCGGGAAAAATAGCAACCCTTGCATCAATCGAGATCTTGGGAGTTGAATATTTGAATTCTTTGAAGGAGATTATCAGCATTCCTTCTAAGCTGGTTGAATACTCGGCGCTTCCACTTGATTGCTCTAAATTACCCGAAAGTCCTGCTCCGGTTAAGAGTCGCTGGTGGTTATTGTTAAGAAGTATTTTGCCTGCAACAACCGGAAGAATGAAACGGTTTTCCAACCCCAACTCAGTGTTTTGTTGCCATCCCAAAAGAACATTCAGGTAAAAACTGTTTTCTAATTTTCTGTAAAAATCAAATGTGGCATCCTGTTTTTTGGTCATGGTATCGGTCGCATTATCTGTAATGACCGATGATATCTTAAAATTGATCTCCGCTTTTGGTTTACGGTAAGTAATGGAACTATTAAAGTTGAACTGGAGGTCACTGTTTGATTTAGCATAGTTAAAACCGAGGTTAATACTTCCATCCAGTCTTTGTATAAATCTGTCGTTGATCCTGACTATTTCTATAATCCTATCCAGGGTGATGTTAGGTTGCTCAAAAAAAACGGAGTCCAACCTGGTGATCAATACATCCCCATTCTGCATTGTGACCTGGAACGTTTTGTTTGATGAAATCTTTACTATATGCTCCCATTTTATTGAAATGGTTCCCGGGCCGTCTACATCATAGCTAAGTTTGGCGAATTTCATGTTTTTAATTTCGCCGGTAACTATATTTCCATTTCTTAATAGAACCGTATCTGTTTTTTGCGCCAATCCCATCAGTGAGATCGTCATCATAATGATCAATCCGGGAATCTTCAATACAGATTTGCGCATAGAAAAATCAGGAGAGTTATCGGTTTAATGTATACACACCATTAAAAATAATAATTAAATCGCTGCAATGGGGAAACTGTGCTCGCTAATAAATCAATCCCGGGAAGTTGCTGACTAAAATGAGCTACCAGAATAATTTCCTGATTTTTTAAAAATCAAAAAAACCATTACCTTTCTTCCCGCAAAAAAAACCATTAACATTAAAAAATCATCAATGAAAAAGCTAACTGTTATCGCCGCTGCTGTCTTGTTGTCAGCAGGCATGTTTGCCCAATCCAACAAAGAAGATATTGAAATCATTCAATCCATATTTGGGAAAGAAAAAAAAGAACTTGTACAAGCCTACATGACTATACCGGAAGCACAGAGTGCTAAGTTTTGGACTTTATATGATACATATGAAACCAGCAGGAAGAAACTTGGCCAGGAAAGGATCAAATTGATTGAGGACTATGCTACCAATTATGAAAAGCTGGACAGCAAGAAAGCTACTGAGCTGATGACAAAAAGACTTGCATGGGCAGATAAATACACCAAGTTTCAGCAATCATATTTTACAAAATTTTCTGGGGTCATTGGTGGATTACAGGCGGCAAAGTTTATGCAATTGGAAGATTATATTGAGAACTGCATTCGCTTAACTATCCAGGAAGAGATACCTTTTATTGGCGAACTGGATAAATCAAAAGTGCCCGGCCAAAACAATCCGTAATTCTAATTCAACATCAGGAACGTTGAACTATATTATTGTCAATGATGCTGGCGTAATGCAGCATTCAACTAAAACAGGGTGTCCGCTAGATAGACCTGGGTACTGATTTGTCACCTGAATGAAGACTTAGTAAGTAACATTAACTTTTAACCAAAAACGAAATTATGAAGCGCTATCTCTTTCCCATTGTTGTATTCTTTTTTACAATTAGCTTAACAGCACAGGAGCCAAAATCAATAGCACTTAACTTGTATGGGGGGTACAGCTTTAAGGACAAAGTGAATTTTGATGCATCTTATGGCTATGTAAATGAGGCTTTCCAATACGGAGCGGGGCTGGAATATTTTCCTGCAAGAAACAAATCTTTTGAACTCAGGTGGCTCGGGATGGGAACAGAATTCCCTTTCCATGGGCCTACAGGAAATCATCTTAATGAGGGAAGAGATAAAGGTTCGATAAATTATATACTTATCGGGGGTAACAGCTATTTTGGAAATGACCCAAATGCAAAGGCGTTGCCTTATATAGGAGCCGGTCTTGGTGTTGGTATTTTAGCGCTGAAGGATGGTGAGAGTGCTACAAAATTTGCGTGGGATGCCAAGGGAGGTGTAAAAATAAAAACATCCTCAGCAGTATCAGTCAACCTGCATGCTTATGTTCAATTCATAACATCGGCTGTTGGTTACGACTATTATTATTATCCCGGATGGGGAACTACTGCTTTTACTGATTATGCCAGCATATTTCAGTTTGGCCTCGGTGGTGCAATATGTTTTGGTTTCAAGAAAAAATAATTTTTTAAGCCCGCATTTAATAAATGCATTTATTTGTTCAAACAAAATTTAGTTTATGAGAAATTTAATTTTATCCGTTTTGGTTACTGCATCCTTAGTTTCCTGCGGACCCTCAACAAAAATTGAAAAATCATGGATGGAGCCGGGTGCAAGTGTAACCCCGGGTCCGGATAATAAAACACTTGTCGTTGCATTGGTAAAAGATGAAACATCTCGTCGGGTTATCGAGGACCAGCTGGTAAAACGCCTCGGTGGTAATACAGTTTCCTCCTATACTATTCTTACAGATGCGAGTGAAGAGGCATTAAAGCAAAAATTGACAGATGGCAAGTTTACTCATGTATTACTTATGCGCCTGGCTGATGTTGAAAAGGAAACTTCCTATGTACCGGGTACTACTACTGCGTTTTATGGCGGCTATGGCAGGTATTATGGATATGGCGCAGGCATGTATTCTACTCCAGGTTATTATACAACTGATAAAAACTATTTTGTTGAAACAACAGTTTATTCAGTTAGCCCCGATAAATTATTATGGACAGGAACTACAAAAACAGTCAACCCTTCTAAACTTGAAAAATCGGTGAATGATATCGCTGATATTATTTCAGAAAAAATGAAAAAGGATGGCTTTTTGAAATAAGCTGATTTTATTCAGAAAAAGTGAGGAGAACTATCTCCTCATTTTTTTTCTAGTGGAAAAATGTTATGACAAAACTAAATGGTTGGGCAGTTACAGCCCTTATTTTCATTGCTAGTTCAGTTATTGCCCAGGAAAACGCAGATAAAGAAATAAAAGGAGAGGGATTGAAGGGCGCACACCGTCTGTCTATTGTGCTCGGCCATTCACACGTAAGCGAGGGCATCAAGGATAACGGAAAGAAAGGATGGAAAGTCATTCCGTCCACAGGAATTGATTATGATTACTGGATAGGTAACCGCTGGGCCCTCGGTCTGCACAACGATGTGATGATCGAAACTTTTGAAGTGGAAGATCATGGCAATACCCTCATTGAACGAAGTAAACCGTTTTCAAGTGTTGCAGTGGCTATTTTTAAGCCAAAGAAGCTTGTAAGTTTTTTGGCAGGAATGGGCGGTGAATTTGCAAAAGAAGAAAACTTTGCTGTAACAAGAGTGGGCATAGAAATGGGCTGGGAAATGAAAAACAATTGGGAATTCGGCATTAGTTTACTTTATGATATAAAATGGAATGCCTACGATACCTGGGTCTTTGGATTCGGCATTAGTAAACTGTTACGGAAACACAACGAATAATTCTTTTGATCACATTTAATTTAGAACGCGACCTCAAAAATCATTTATGAAAAAAAATAATTTACTCAGTTTTCTTGCATCGGCACTTTTGCTTTATTCCTGCGGCCCTTCTCAAAAAATTACTTCATCGTGGGTGAACCCCGACAGGCCACAAAAAAAATACACGACTGTTTTTGTAGCAGCATTAATACAAAATAATCCTGTCAAATATGCACTTGAAGCAGACCTGGGTGCTGCCGCAAAAGCAAGAGGATTTAATGTAGTAAAAGGCTATGAGATCTTCCCGCCGAATTTTAATAAAGAAAACATGCGTGATAAAGATCTCGTATTGAAATTGATTCGTGACAAGGGATGCGATGTGATACTATCAATTGCGGTAATCGATGAAAAAAGTGAAACCTATTATGTGCCTGGTGCGGTGTCAGTAAGCGTGGGTTATGCGCCGTATGCCGGCTATGGACCTTATGGTCATTATGGGACTTATGGTACCGGGTTCTATGGGTATTATAATTACTGGCAACCTACGTTATACAGCCCGGGTTATTATACAACAGACAAAACTTATTTTATTGAAGCAAACGCTTATGATGTTGAAACGCAAGCATTGATTTGGTCGGTTCAGTCAAAAGCAGACAATCCAAGCGGCATAGAAAAATCGAGTAAAGAATATACTGAGATGTTGTTTGCGCAATTTGATAAGGAACGGAAAAAATAGTATTCGAATTAGCCGGATTCAAGCGATGTTTTACATTTTATTTAATTTTATGGATTAACGTAAGAAGGTACCGTCTATATTATAAAGTCTTCATGCCAAAAGAGCAAAAACTTACCATTCGTTTTCTCTCATTTTTAATAGCTTGTTCGCTATGTTTTTTCCCGGCGGGAGTTGCTGCGCAGGAAACAGCCGTGAGGAATGATAATTTAATACCTATCAGCGATCTTGGAGATTTTATTAGGCAAGTTCTTAATAAAAAAGTGGATACTACAAAAGCTCCAAAGAAGAACGGAATGACCATTTTGCCTTCTATCGGCTACAATCCGAGTTTTGGTTTTGTGATTGGAGCGAAGATATCAGCGATTAAACAATATGGAGTTCCGGAAAATACGAGCCTTTCATCTTTTGGTCTTGAAGGTATTTACAGCACGAAAGGCGTGGTTACAGGACAGGCGCGTCATAATATTTTTACTGAAGCTAATAAATTGAATTTTCAGGGCAACTGGCAACTATCAAAATTCTTAATTGCAGATTATGGAATTGGAACGGGGAATAAAGAATACCGGTACAAAACTGATAGTACATTTCTCATAAGATTTACATTTATAAGATTAACAGAAAAAATATATCGTAAAATCGGTTCTAATTTATTTGCAGGTGGTGGTATTAGTTTTGATATCCGTACTAATATCAGCGATCAGCAACTTGAAGTTTTACCGAGCTCACCTCATAAAAGGTATAGCTTGCGAAACGACTTTGACTCAAAAAAATATTCCGCAAACGGATTGTTAGTAGCGCTTCAATACAATACCCGCGAACATCCTCTTCGTTCTTATGGGGGCGCTTATTTAGATTTTAGTTTGCGATTTAACCAAAAGTGGCTGGGCAGCACTAAGAACGCCATACAATTGATGTATGATCTTAGAAAATACATTAGCCTTAGCAAAAAAAATCCGGAACATGTATTGGCTTTCTGGCATTGGGCATCTTATAAATTAAGCGGAACAGTGCCATATCTTGAGTTACCTGCTACTGCTTATGATACTTACGGCAGAAGTGGCCGGGCTTATACAATGGGTCGTTTCAAAGGTCCTTCTTATGCCTGCTTTGAAGGGGAATGGCGATTCCCAATCACAAGAGATAAATTACTGAGTGGTGTAGCATTTATTAATTTACAAACTGCTTCTGATGATCTTGAGAAAAAAGTATTTCAATATTGGGAGCCAGGCGGTGGTGGTGGACTAAGAATTCTTTTTAATAAACAAAGCCGCTCCACGATCTGTATGGATTATGCCCGGGGTAAATATGGATCAAGCGGCTTCTTCTTTGGATTGAATGAAGTTTTTTAAAACTTCAGATTAATATTCCTCTTTAACAATACTCAACACGATAAAATAAAGCCTGCAGAGAATCTATTGATGATCTGCAGGCTGCCGGATAATATAATCGGTAAAAAATGAATTGCTTTTTTAATCCTTATCTCGTTACGCTGTTTGAGTTTTTGGTTTTAGCCATGAATTAAACAGTGTATAAAAGACAGCAAGTATGATTGCACCTTTAAACATTCCGGTAAAACCCCATGCTACCATGCCGCCAACCACCCCGAGAAAGAGTACCAATATGGGAAGCTTACCACTTTTTGCAATAAGAATAGGCTTTAAAATATTATCAATACCCATCAACACGACTATACCATAAATTAACATAAAAATTGCCATCCCGGTTTCGCCTTGCATTCCTAACCAAATGACCACAGGTAAGAACACGAACAATGGACCAAGCTGAATAACTACAAAGAAGAATGTTATAGCTGCAAGTCCACCTGCTATAGAAACACCTGCAATGGTAAAACCGATCCATGCTGCGATACCGGCAATGAAACCTGTTCCCATTACGCCAATAGCAACACCCTTTACGGCCCGGCCGGAGGCGTCAATTAATGCCGGTCCATCATGTTCGCCCACTATTCTTTTCATTACCGCATAAACCGGATTAAGGGTTTTGGTACCGCTGTTCAGCATAACCGCAGAAATAATAATTCCTAGAATAAACTCCAGGCCGGCACCTACAACCCCCAACCCACCTCCGAGAAGTCGGGCAAGAATAGCTCTTATCTTCGGTTCATATAATTGAATTGCTGTGGGATCATTTTGCAATTTTTGCCAGGACGTTGAAATATTGTCTCCGACGACTGGTAACCCAGTTATCCATTCGGGTAATGCAGGCAGCCCATTTGCTCTTGCATCGGCAACCCATTGACCAGCTTCCTGTATATGATTAGCCAATGCATTAATTAGAAAAACATATGGTAGCGCCACAATGGCTATCAGGAGTAGTGCATAAATAAATGCAGCCAGTTTCCGCCTTCCACCCAGCAACCTAACTAACTTTTCAAACAATGGGTGAAGGGCTACCGCAAGGATAATGGCGTAAGTAAAGACACCTAAAAAAACACTTAGAACAGTATATAATGTGGAAAGCAAGATGAGCACAAGCAGCACAACCAGGGCGGTTTCTACTGCGTTACGTCGTTGGTCGGGGTTAAATGAGTTCATGGTTTGGTTTTTTTGATTAAAAAAAAATCGACTTTATTATACCTGACTTTTCAATAGGGTAGATAATTCTAGTTTGATTGGCCGGATGAAGCAGAATATTTACCAACCAACATAGCGATGATAATTGCCACATATAACTGTCCCGAAACTCCAATCAGTGTGGCAAACGATTTTGCGACAGGAGTTTTGGGTAAAAGATCGCCGTATCCAACAGTACCCATAGTGATAAATGAATAATAGAGTTGATCATAGAACTTGCCCTGGAAGGAACCCTGCTCGTCTATGGGGAAACTGAATGCTCCGGGCTGAAGGAAATCTAATCGTGCAACACCCATGGTAAATACAAGCCCCAGCAATAAATAACCGCTGACGGACTGTACGATAACTTGTGTCGTTACCAGCTTTGATTGTGCCACCTGCTTCAGTAAACGGGAGACAGCGAAAATAAAAAAAAGCAGGTTCAGACTATCTGACACTCCGTTCATCAGCTGCGTTCTTGTGAAGAAAGCAATATTTAGAATTATTATAAGGATAGTGACAGTGATACTGGAAAATAGCTGGTGAGATTTGTCAAGACAAAAAATCACGCAGATAAGAATAAGATTAACAAGAACCGAGTAAGCGGCCCTGTACCAGGATTCAGGAAGCAAGGTTGTCCCGAAAATCATAAAGCATAGCAGCAGTAGGAGTAACGCATTGGCCGTGAAAATTTTTTTCGCTTTACTGCTCAGAGATCGGAAGTCCATTCTGAAAGTTAATGTTTTTTTATATAAACGGATATCGCGATTTAAGACTTGATGTTATATTGAAGTACCATGATTTTATCTGGCGTGGTTCGCGGGAATATTTATTAACGGCTGTTTTTGATCAAATGTTAATTGCATTATTAAATAACAGCATGCCTCCAAAACTCATCAGGTAAAATGGTTTTGTTGTACATTTAGAGGGAACTAAATTCTATGTAAAATGAAAACGGCAGCACGCAATATTCTTATCCTATTACTTATTGCCGCTACGCTGGCGATTATTTACTGGCTCATCATTAATTATTATGATGATAAGAACCGTACTGATGATGCACAAGTGGACGGTGATATAGTACCTGTGCTTGCCCGCACTGATGGATTTGTCGATTCGGTTTTCGTGGAAGATGACCAGGTTGTTCATGCAGGGGACATATTACTTCAACTGGATACCACAGATCTTTATCTCAAATTAAGACAAGCGTTAAATGCATACGATGTTTCCAGGACCAACCTAAGAAGGTCAGAAATTGGAATAAAAGCGGCCCAGATTGAAAAAAAGATGGCTACACAGAGTATAGACATTCAGAAAGCCTCTCTCAGTGCGGCTGAAACTAATTATAAACGAAATAAGCTTCTGATGGAGAAAGGGGTGGTATCGGTACAGCTATATGAGTTTACCGAAGAGAGTTATATTAAAAATACAGTCAACCTTCAAAACGCTTATGATAAGGAAAGAGCTGCCATAGTGCAACTTGAAGATGCCAAAAAACAGGTGGACCTTGCACATCAGAATATTGCTACACAAGCAACACAGATCGCCATCATCCGCCAGGATCTAAAATATGCAACAGTAAGGGCACCTGTAACCGGTATAGTTTCTAAAAGAAAAATTCAGATAGGTCAAATGGTGCGAACCGGAACTCAACTGTTTTCTATAGTCCAATCCCGGGACATTTGGGTAACGGCTAATTTCAAAGAAACACAACTGTCATCTTTCCCCATTGGACAAAAAGTAAAAATGGTTGCAGATGCTTATCCAAAGGAATCTTTTACAGGAATCGTGGAAACGATTGGTGGTGCAACGGGTTCAAAATTCGCATTACTTCCCCCGGATAATGCTACAGGTAATTATGTAAAAGTCATTCAGCGTATACCAGTAAGAATTCGTTTTGAAGATTCCACCCGTGCCCGGCAATTATTGAGACCGGGGTTTAGTATTGTGGTAACTCAATAATTCATTACATGCCATTGGTAACTGACAAATTCTGGATTCGGTTTTATTTTTTCTGTGTTTTGCTCATGTGTTCTTACAACTACTTCGGGCAAAGTCTATCTTTTGCCTATGTACAGGGTTATTTCGGAGTAAGTTTCCAGGATGCCAACTGGTTGCTAAGGGGGTTTCATGCAGGTACCATCATTACAGGAATTGCAGGTCTTGTTTTTATAAAATGGCTCGGCAACCGGTGGCTTTTCATCGGATCAGCATTACTATTTCTCATAGCTACTATATCTTCCTTTAAAGCCACTGATTTTACAACATTGCTTACATCAAGAATCGCTGCGGGTATTGCTAATGGATTTATGCTTGCCGTAGCAACCCAACTTTTCCTGGCTACATATGCCGGAAAGGAAAAAGTGGTCGGGGGGCTGTTCACTGTTGCAGCCAATATTGCTGGCTTAGGAGTAAGTATGCTGGCCAGTAGCGCTTTCATTGAAGATTTTGGATGGCAGTTTAATTATTACCTGAGTCTGCCTGTATTATTTTTTGTGATAATTGCAGCTTTCTTTTTTGTACCTGTATCGGAAAAAAACGAGGAAATAGAAGAAGATTGGATAAGCCTGATCCCTTTTTCTGTATTAATTATTGCTATTTTGTTTGTCTTCATGTACCGGCAGCAATACCAGGGGATCAGCCATCCAAAGATCCTTGTATCACTTATTGTAGCATGTGTTTCCGCAGCAGTATTATTGATACGCGGAGCCATACATAAAAAACCATTGTTTGATACGACGTTATTGCAATACCCGGCTTTTTCTGTCACGATCATTATTTCTGTTCTTACCGGTTCGTTATTTGTATTTACGCTGACAATGTTGGCTAAAATGCTGGGAGGTATTTTGCAAATGCCAATGAAGGATATTTTTCATTTTGTCAATTTCCTCGCACTCATACTCTTTATTTCTTTAGTAGTTAGTTTTATCCTGATAGTAAAAAAAGTCAGTGCTTACTGGTTAATGATCACAGGACTGCTCTGCGTAGCATATGCTGCTTACAATTTTTCAAAGTTGAATACTGAATTTAGTTTTAATAATATCGTTTCTCCATCACTGGTTGGAATGATGGGTGCCGGTATGCTTGCACTATCAGTTATAATAATTGCTATAAAAGCGGTACCTCCAAACCAGGTTGGTAAAGTTGCCAATTTCAGGTCTGTTGCTTTTTTGATGGGTATTGCGATCGCAGCAGTTGATCTTGGCCGGATACTGGATTGGGGAAGAGTAAGAAATTTTAATTCCATGCTCAGGTATGCTGATCCTTCAAATGCTCCTTTTATGGAAAGATTTAATGCTTTGCAATCATTTTATTCGGGTAAGGGTTACGATCCCGATGCAGCTTACCAGGCAGCAGTAAACGGTATGACTGGAATGATAAAATTGCAAGCTTTTTTTAAAAGCATGAGCCAGGTGTTTCAGATCGCAGTTGTGGTATGTTTCCTATTAATAGCTGTAATTTTTATTTTATGGGTACTGCAGAACTACAGGATGCTTATTGATTTTTTTACATTCAAAAATAAAACGAATGAAAATGCGCAAGCTGTATCACCAAAAACTTAATTGTTATTTGGTGGTATTATTTTTATACAGTTCACAGCCACTGCATGCACAGAAATTCTTTTCCGCGGAGCAATGCGTGCAATACGCTTTT
>JAICGN010000055.1 GCA_025923075.1 Chitinophagaceae bacterium | reverse complement strand
GCACACCAGAGATGAAAAATTGATTACAAAATACAATTTACAGCTTTTCAAAGTGGACTTTTAGTAAACGAGATGGCCAAGAATTTAACGATCAGCCAGGCGTGTGCCTCATCGTTTATTTGGTATTGTAAATTCTTATAGGCGAACCCGGGGCGGACGGTCATGGATAGTTAAATCGGTTCGTGCAGGCACGAACCGATGCAGTAGAGGTGAAACAATAAAAATTTTAAACTGTTACAGTCACACGTAAAAATGTAGCAGGTATAGAAGTAGTATCGTTGCTGCCACTTTTGTTTTGGCTATTAAATAGATTTTCCAGCTCTTGTTGTAGTTCGGTCGCCTTACCATTCTTTTCAGCCGCCTCAAATGCATTCATAGTAGGGCCATAATAATTCTTAAAGGTCTCGACGAACTCAGCTGGAGAATATGGAGCGTTAAATGTAAAAATATCCTTGGCAAAAGAGATATTTTCTTTTGATATACCTGCTTTACCAAAACGATCTGTAACATGCTCCTCCACACCCCACAACATCGGACTAATAAAACCTTCGGGCGGTGCTGGTGTGTACGCGGAACTGATCTTTAAGATTTGCGCCACTAGTGTAGGATCTCCCGGTATCCAGTTTCCCATAACAATTCTCCCACCGTGTTTTGTTACCCTAACCATTTCTCTTGCTACATCAAATGGCTTGGGAGCAAACATGGCACCGAAGATGGTGACCACAAGATCGAATGACTGATCTCTTAATCCCCTCAGGTCTGTTGCATCGCCTTCGAGGAACACACAGTTGGCAAGTCCCGCTTCTTTTGCACGATCGTTTCCTGCCGCAACAAGATTGCTGGCGATATCAACACCTAAAACAATAGCGCCAAGTTGTGCTTCGGGTATTGCCGTGGTGCCATCTCCAGACCCAAGATCTAATACCTTAAGGTTTTTTGTAACGCCAATCTTTGCTACAAGCGCCTCACCGCTTTCACGCATCGTGTCAGCTATCCGCGTAAAGTCACCTTTTTCCCATAATGCTTTGTTTGGATTCATTTGTTCAAATTTTAAAGGATTAAATAAAATGTTTAATGATTCACCTGTGGTCATTCTAAATCACTTAAATGAAATGGATAACAAAAATGCGCTATTAGGAGGGCTGATGAAGTGAACTTTTTTGAAATAGACCTCGTATTGAGTGGAATGTACAAGATTATTAGTCCTTATTTTATTTTATTGGGGACTATGAAAAGGCGGGACGGAAAAAAACATAGTTTAGCGTCTTAAACGTGAATGTTAAAGATGCCGGTTTTGATTAAAATTTCCGTAGCCATTTTCTTAAGATCAGTATTTGTTGTTTTCATTTTAGGGTTTACTTTTTCTATTAATGCACAGTTATGCACCGGTAGTTTGGGCGATCCTGTAGTAAACGTGACATTTGGATCGGGGGGAAGTAATTCCGGCTATACAGCAACAAACGCTTACATGTATACCGGTTCTCCCTGTCCTAATGATGGATTCTATACAATTACAAATTCTACTGCTGGTTGTTTTGGAAACACATGGCACACTATCAATTCAGATCATACCGGCAATGGAGCGTTTATGCTGGTGAATGCAACATATACACCAGGCGACTTTCTAGTAACTACGGTAAATGATCTTTGCCCCAACACAACTTATGAATTTGCAGCCTGGTTAATGAATGTCGTCAATCGCTTCGGCTCTATCAAACCAAATATTACTTTCAGCATAGAGACTACAGGTGGTAGCATATTACAACAATTTTCGACGGGTGATATTCCTGAAACATCTTCACCGATATGGAAACAGTATGGATTCTTCTTTACTACGCCGGCCAGTAACAATGGTATTGTGTTACGAATGACAAACAATGCACCCGGCGGTATTGGTAATGATATTGCCTTAGATGATATTACTTTTCGACCCTGTGGCCCTGTTATAATTTCTTCAATACAGGGTAACCCCGATACCGTTAATATATGTGAGGGCAATACGAATTTATACACGCTTACATCCACTGTTTCTTCAGTATATCTCTCCCCGGTTTATCAGTGGCAGGTAAGTACTGATTCAGGAAACACCTGGAACGATATTCCGGGTGCAAATACCATTACCTGGCTGCGTTCGTCTACAGGTGCGGGAAAATATTGGTACAGGCTTGCAGTAAATGAACAAAGTTCAGCGGGGATAACCGCCTGTCGTATCGCATCGAATTATGTAGCAATAAATGTTCATGCAAAGCCGATCGTTAATGCTGGCGCAGACAGGATAATATTTAATGGTGAAAATGTAAACCTGCAGGGAGTTGTCATGGGAGAGGATCCTGTTTTTTATTGGGACCCGCCTGATAATTTAAGTAACATAAATATTCTTGATCCCATAGCATCGCCTGCATCGGAAAAAAAATATTCGCTTTATGCAACTTCTGCTTTTGGCTGTAAAAATGAAGATGAGATAGTAATAAAAGTAGTAGCTGGAATTTTTGTTCCAACTGCTTTTACTCCTAACAATGATGGTAAGAACGATAAGTGGCGGGTTCCCTTTCTTGATCCTGCGCTGGGCGCAGCTGTAAGAGTTTATAACCGCTATGGCCAGCTCGTTTATCAGGTGGAAAGTAAAACTGTAGAATGGGATGGAACTTTTAATGGCAAACTCCAGGCAAGCGGAATCTTTGTGTATCATATCAGTTTCAAAAATGGACGACAGGATATGAAAGGCACATTTACATTGATCAGGTAATGCACTACTTTTTATTGCCGGCTTCAATTTAAATTATAACAGAAAGATTGTATTTTACCTCCTTTTGGTGTTCTCGTATCAAATCTCTGTTAATTTAGTTCACTTCACCAACAACGGCATAAAAAGATAACGATTGATGATTTTTGTTTTACTGAAGACTCCTGATAACTGATGATGCGGTGATGCGCGTCTTCACGTGTCACTTATTTCGTTCCGATGTGTGAAGAAACGCATCGAAGCCTTTTTGCGGACACGAACCAAGGCGAAGGCCTGAGTAATTGCGATAACTATTTAGACAGGATAACGGTTGAGGATTTTTAATTTTATTGAAGATTATTGATAGTAGAGGCTTTTTTTGCTCAAGCCCTGTCTTTCTCATGTTTCCAAAGGCCATAACTTTTTGTCCAGCCGTCCGTTTTATACCGGTACCAAAAATGTAACAGCATGGCAAAAGCAACCAGAGTGAGTAGGATGATCCAAAGTAATTTTGTCCCCCAGAAAAGGAACAGTATACCTCCCAATAAAATATATTTCAAAACCCTGAACCAGATAGGTTGGGAATGTTTTGAAAATGCAACCTCCAATTCGCGTTTGATCGTTTTACCAAGTGCCATTGAATTAAGACTTGCTGCTTACAAATAAAATTACGCTGTAAACAATTTTCTGACAAGACAGTTTTTTCAAAGCTGATCCTGGGACACAACACGCTGACGCTGCGATGGAGTTGAGCAAATTATTCAAATATGATCGTGCGAAGCAATGACAGCCTTATCGTAACGCTTCAGCTTGGTACATAATAATTACCTTTGCGTTTCAAATTCAAAAGTTAAATCCCGACAGCTGTCGGTAAAAATGTCAAAATGTTATGGCTAAAGAAGTATACATCATTTCTGCAGTTCGTACCCCGATCGGAAGTTTCGGTGGTTCATTAAAAGATCTTTCGGCGACGCAGCTTGGGGCTATTGCGATTAAAGGTGCATTGCAAAAAGCTGGTGTAAAGCCAGAACAAATTCAAGACGTACTGATGGGCTGTGTATTGCAGGCAAACCTTGGACAGGCGCCCGCAAGACAGGCCGCAAAATTTGCAGGCTTGCCAAATGAGGTGAATTGTACAACGGTAAATAAAGTTTGTGCCAGCGGCATGAAAGCAATTGCACAGGCTGCGCAATCTATTTTATTGGGCGATGCAGATATTGTTGTCGCCGGGGGCATGGAGAGTATGAGCAATGTTCCGTTTTATGATCCCAAACTACGCTGGGGTAATAAATATGGTGATGTGACGGCAGTGGATGGACTGGCCAAAGATGGATTGACAGATGTCTACGATGGTAAAGCAATGGGCAATGCAGCGGAGTTATGTGCAAGAGATTGCGGTATCAGTCGCGAGGCGCAGGATGCATTTGCAGTGGATAGTTATAAACGCAGCCAGGCAGCATGGGAGAGTGGTAAGTTTAAAAATGAAATTGAGCCGGTGGTAATCCCACAACGCAAAGGTGACCCGATCGTGTTTGCCAGAGATGAAGAACCTTATAATGTAAAGTTTGATAAGATACCAACACTGAATCCTGCGTTTGAAAAAGGAGGAACAGTTACTGCCGCTAATGCAAGCACAATGAATGATGGCGCTGCTGCATTGGTATTGATGAGTAAGGAAAAAGCAAAGGCATTGGGATTAAAACCTATTGCAAAAATTCTTTCTTATGCCGATGCTGAGCAAGCGCCTGAATGGTTCACAACCACACCTTCGCTTGCTGTTCCAAAAGCAGTTGAAAAGGCAGGATTGAAGATGGATGATATTTCTTACTGGGAACTCAATGAAGCATTTGCCGTTGTTGGTATTGAAAATACAAAACGTATGAAGCTTGATCCATCCAAAGTGAATGTGCACGGTGGCGCGGTTTCTATTGGTCATCCTCTTGGCGCAAGCGGTGCAAGAATTATTGTTACGTTAATAAATGTATTGAAAGCAAATAATGCAAAGTATGGTGCGGCAGGAATTTGCAACGGAGGAGGGGGCGCTTCCGCTATGGTCATCGAAAATATCAACTGATGTTCTCGCTTTTAGTGAAGCTAGAGGGCGTAATGGAGGAGGTGGAGTGAGGGCGCCAGCTTAATGAAAATATTTTCTTGTTTTAAACTCTTCAATTGTTGTAGAGGTTCCTAACAAATTCACTTCAATTTTTTGGAAAGTACATCAGCACCCGTCAGGGGGTTGGTTTTTTCCTCAGCAAGTTTATCGACGTAGGTTTCCGGGTTAAGTTTTTTTTCTACTAGTCAAAATTGCGTTTATCGTACTCTAACTTTTAAAAGACGGTATAAAGGCACTATTTTGGTGGTAACCCTGTCTTAAATCTACCCTATGAAAACAAGGTATATAGTATTTTGTATTGTTATCTTATTCATCAGTTTTTTATATTACCATTTTCTAAGACTCATACGGGGCCATAAGGAATAGTTGTTGATCTCACCGATGCCCTCGCCAGGTTTGCTTGTCTAATTTTATTATAAACCTTGAATTACGCTTTAATAATTAGCTTCCTTTCCGGGAAGCTTTTTGTTTTGAACGAAGAATTATATAACTATTTTCTCAATGTTGATGTTGTCACAAGATTTGCAGGTATCAAGACTTGCAGTGAGTTGCAAAATCGGATCGAGAATGAGATATAAAGTGAGTGTTAGTACATATACTATTTAATCATCTGCGGACGTTGAAGGATAACGAAGGAAAATTTCGTTAATACAAAGCCATCCCACCCACTTAGAGAGAGGCAAGATTTTTGCTAAATATTGACCGTTTGATAATCCTCCCTGGTCGAAAACTACCTTAAACTAAAATCCTTATTATGTCTAATGTAACTATGACCAAAACCAAACGCGCAAAGAAAATGCTCGTTGTGGAAGATCAGGGAGAGACATGTCTCTTGCTTGATCTTGTTCTTTCCGACAGAAAATTTGAAATGGATTATGTGAACAACCTGTTGGATGCGGATGAGTATCTCCAAAAGAATAAACCTTCAATAATCCTTCTTGACAACAAACTCCCTGATGGATTTGGCGTTGACTTTATCAGCTATGTCAAGCAAAAGTATCCGAAAATAAAGATCATCATGATCTCGGGTTTTAGTACTGCCCGGGATGTTGCGATGGAAAATGGTGCTGATGCTTTTCTTGAAAAACCTTTTTCAAAGAAAAATGTCAACGATGCAATTGATAGAGTATTGGCTTAGAAGATCGATTTGAGATTTGATGTCTGAGTTTTCCTGGTTCTAACGTTTTAAGTTATTGGGCCTCCTGATTTTTCAGGAGGCTTTTGTTTTGAACTGTCCAACTGTTGAGGTTTTTTGATTATTGTCATTCTTATTTATTTCTTGCTCTCGTTCTTGCTGCTTTCCTTGCAGATGCAGACCGGCTGGCTGCACTTCTTTTCTTTGCTGCTGAACGTGCTTGTCTTGATAAGGCAGCAGATGAAACGCTTGTTGTTGGTTCTTTCTTCAACGCTTCGATCCTGGCTCTTGATCTCTTTCTTGATACAGGAGCATGTGATCTTCCTTTTTCAGTATCCCGTTTTGCTTTCTTTTTTAATTCTTCTCCGCCGGTTTTTGGAGAAGGTAATTTAATACCAGCACGTCTTGCTTCTGACAAGCCAATAGCAATGGCCTGCTTCGCAGAGCGTGCGCCGTGTTTTCCTTTTCTTATCTTTTTTATTTCATCATGAACAAATTCGCCGGCCTGGGTGCTGGGTGATTTTCCCTGGGCTCTGTCTCGTTTCGCTTTTTCTATGGTTGTTTTATTTGGCATAAAAACAGGTTTTTATTTCTCCACCAACTAACGTGCCATTGCATGTTGATTTTATCACGAAGTTTACCGACGTATTCATCCTACGAAAAACATTTTTTACTACTTAAAACTTCGTTTATCGTAGTTAAGCTATGGTGCTATTGGCATAAAGGCACTATTATTGTCTCCTTGTATGCAACTAAACTCGACTCTATGAAAACAATCCGTTCATTACCCGTGCTGTTGATTTTATTCAGCACAATTTTATCAGTGCAATCCTGTAAGAAGGAGGGGAACGCAATATTAACTGTTTACCTCACCGATGCACCGGCAGATTATGATGGTGTCAATATAGAAGTGGTGGGTATACAGGTGAAAGCAAGTCCGGACCCTGGCGAAGGTGGTTGGACGACTATGCCAATGGCAGTTTCTCCCGTTATTTACAATCTGCTTGAGTTTACCAATGGTATGGAAACGCTGTTATCAACAATGGAATTACCTGCCGGTAAAATCTCTCAGTTAAGATTGATACTTGGAGATGACAATACAATTGTTGTAAATGGTGTTACGTCGGCTTTGCCATTAGAAGTTCCTTCAGGACAGGAATCAGGATTAAAGTTTAATATTCATGCTGATCTTTTGGCCGGTATCGAATATAAACTTTGGATAGATTTTGATTGTGTCCGTTCTGTTGTTGATAATGGTGCCGGTGCTTATATATTAAAACCGGTGTTTCGCACTTTCACGGAAGCAACAAGCGGAGCGATCAAAGGAGTTATTTCTCCGATTGACGCAAATGCAACTGTGCAGGCAATAAATGCGGTTGGTACTTTAAGTGCAATTCCAGATCCTGTAACCGGTGAATTCCTGATCCGTGGTGTGCCTGATGGCGTATGGTCAGTATTTATAGATGGTAACAACGGATATCTTGATAAAACGATACCGAATGTTACCGTTGCAATTGGTGAAGTGGCTGATATCGGGTCGATAACATTGACGCAGTAATCATATACCAATTAGTAATTAATAATTAATAATTGCCTCCTGTTTTCGGGAGGCTTTTTTTTTGCTTCTAAATGTGCTGTGTAAAATTTTCTACATTTTAACACTGACCTTTTTTGTGCAACTGTTTTCTGAAACATTCTGCGGTTTAATTTTTTTTCAAACAACCATTTTAGGAATTACCCCGATTAAAAAGTTGTTCTCGTAATCCATTTGTTCCGCCCGGATTCAAATGCACCTATCTGCACTCAATGAAAATCTGAATGTATCATTTACATAAGTCATTTTTTATTCCATCTAAGAATTTTAATCACCTTAAAATTTTTTAGTTATGAAAAGGATTTTCATGCAAGGTGTGGGTTTTCGTATTTTCATTTTAACCTGTGGAATGGTCCTATTAATAAGCACAGCGTTATTTACTCCGGGCTGTAAGAAAACGGAAAACACACCAGCATTAACCGAAGAAGAGGCAACTGCTGCCGCGCCTAAATTGAAACAAGGAGTAGATCTTCAACTTGTAGAAGATGGTTTTGTTTCGCCAATTGGCGTAGTTCCTATTCCTGATAATTCCGGTCGTTTAATTGTGATCGATCAGATTGGACAGTTATGGGTGCTTGATGCAGGTGGTAACAAAATGCCTACACCATTTATTGATCTTACAACCAGGATGGTCACGCTAAATCCCGGTTTTGATGAGCGAGGTTTACTCGGCGTTGCATTTCATCCAAATTATGCCAGCAATGGACGACTCTTTATTTATTATAATGCCCCGCCAAGAGCTGGTGGGCCAACACCTACAACAACATGGAATAACCTTGCAAGATTTTCTGAATTTAGAATTTCTGCTGATGCTAATGTAGTGGATATGAGTTCCGAAAGAGTTTTTCTTGAAATAGATGATCCGCAAGGTAATCACAATGGAGGCACCCTGGTTTTTGGGCCTGATGGATATCTCTATATATCCATTGGTGATGGTGGTGGAGCAAACGATTCTCCGGTTGGTCATGTGCCCGATTGGTATCTTGTTAATGCCGGTGGCAACGGGCAGGATGTAGAAGCGAATTTATGGGGCAGTGTTTTGCGTCTTGATATGGATGGCGCAATGCCTTATGCAAGTCCTTCTGATAACCCTTTTGTTGGTAAACCGGGCTTTGATGAGATCTATGCTTATGGTTTCAGAAATCCATACAGGATGTCATTTGATATGGGTGGATCACAACGATTATTCTTAGGAGATGCAGGCCAAATTCTATATGAGGAAGTGGATATAGTGGAAAAAGGCGGTAACTACGGTTGGAACGTAAAAGAAGGTACACATTGTTTTAGCACAGCAACACCGGGAACATCATTAAGCGATTGCCCAAGTATTGATCCATTAGGTAATCGTCTTATTGATCCTGTTATCGAGATGTTGAATGCAGCAAATCCTGCACCTGGTGTTAAGTCTCTTACAGTTATTGGTGGGCATGTATATCGCGGGAAAGAAATACAAGGTTTGAAAGGGGATTATGTATTTGGCAGTTTTTCCAAATCATTTACTCCCCAGGGTGAACTTTTTTTTGCAAAACCAGCAGGGGCCGGTTTATGGCCATTCCAGGAAATTACATTAGAAAGTTTTACAGACCATTTGGGCGCATTTGTGAAAGGCTTTGGCCAGGACCTGGAGGGAGAAATATATGTGGCTACTTCTACAGCATTAGGACCATCAGGAACAAGCGGTAAAGTATATAAACTGGTATTAGCAGATTAAGAAAGAATTGTGCGGCTACCATCCTGTGTTTTCATATTGGTTGGCATGCTTTGTTGGAAAAACCTTCTGAATTTCAGAAGGTTTTTTGTTTGAAGTCTACCAAAAATCAATGCTGAACCGTTGATACCAGATCCTGTTGTGATGAGAGACGCTTACAAAACCTGCCGGATCAAACAGCGATCAGAAATTAATTGAGGACATATTTTTAATGCGTGTTGAATTCACAATAAACCTGATAGCGATGAAAAATCTATTCGTATCTTTCTCTTCAATTTATTTTATATGAAAATATTCTTTACATCAGCGGTCGCTGCAATTTTATTAATTGTCGCAGGCGGTTTTAATTCTACTAACACGCAAACATCAGTGACAGGAGCATGGCATGCAATGAGCGGAACGATTGAGTATGTACTTATTTTCCAGGATGGTTATTTTTCCTGCAGCGTCTTTGATAAACAGAATAAAAAATTTATCCGCAGCTGGGGAGGAACATTTTCAGAATCAGGCGGACAGCTACATGCCAATATAGAGTTTGATACGGAATCAAAAGCCAATGTAGGTACGCATAAACACTATCCCATTGCAATTTCCGGCAATTCATTTAAGCTTAATCTCGGAAACGAAATTGGCGAATGGAAAAGAACCGATAACGGAACGGACGGTCTTGCAGGCAACTGGCGGATTACAGGAAGAATGAGGGATGGTTCGATACAACCTATTGAAAAATCTGCACGCAAAACGCTGAAGTTACTTTCCTCAACAAGATTTCAATGGATGGCAATTAATACGGAGACAAAAGAATTCTTTGGTACCGGTGGCGGTACTTATACTTTTAAAAATGGTAAGTATACAGAAAATATTGAATTCTTTTCCAGAGATAGCTCAAGGGTTGGTGCGTCACTATCTTTTGAGGGGAGTGTAAGTAATAATGTGTGGACACATAAAGGTCTTAGCTCGAGAGGTGAGCCGATCCATGAAGAGTGGAGCAGGGAAAAATGAGTTGTTGGAAATATGAGTTAACAATATAAGTTATGAATGCCCTCTGATTTTCAGAGGGCCTTTATTTTCCATAAGCTTACTGCTCTATGTTGATTCATCGACATTTATTATTTAAGTAATAGTTTACGTGTTGCCTTATCTTTTTGTATTTGAGGTATACTTCCTGATATGATGCAACAGATTATGCATGGTTATCCATTTACCGAAACCAAAATGGTGGGTAGAAAGTAGATTGCAATATTTAAGCTAATTAACAGCACGCAAGAAGCCAAATCGTAGTATGATTTTTTGTTTTTTCTGGTAAGTACGACCCTATGCTTAGTAGTTATACATAGGATTAATACTGCATATCGAAAAAGTATACTAAACAAGTAGTAATGTCGTTTTAAAAGCCGGTATTATAGTAAATAGTTATAGTAAATACTGATTGTAATACCGATAGTCCGCCAGATCCAACCAATATCGTTATGAAAAAGCCACTAGCCGTTCTACTATGCTTTCTTAGTATTAGTTTGTTTTCAAGTATTGCCCGCGGGCAATCGTTTGGAACTTTTGCGTCAGCTGTCTGGATTTCCGATTGCAATCAAAGTAATTTTTTTAATACTACAGGTGCAGCAGCAGATCTCTTTGGCCCTTCAGGAAATGTTTTTTCAAATGCAAACCTCGGTATACATACACAGAATTCCGGTACATTAATTTTAAGAGGAGCAGGAGTAAAGACATCTAAAACTCCCGGTGCAGCCAATGTTTGCAGTGTAAGAATGTATTATAGGATTTATTTGCAAAGTAGCGCACCCGGCGCTTTCAGCATAATTGATCTTCCTCTTTACAGTGATTGTGACGTTCCTGGTGGGCAGTTCCCGGGAGGTGGTGGTCCCTGCGCCGCCGGAGACCAGGTCTGGCAACGTGTAATTCCAGATGGCACTACTATTCCTTATTCACCCGTGAATCTTACGAATTACGCTCCCGGAAATTATGTGCTCGAAGTCTATTACGATGTTTCGGGATCTAATTCATCAACCACAGGTTGCAGCGACCAGGTTGTTTTAGATAATGGTGGAAATAATTACAAAGCTTTTTTTTCGATACAGTCTCCTGGTTTTGCAAGTAATAATCCAGTAACATGTAATGGTACAGAAGGCTACATTACTGTCGGCGGATTGGTTGCCGGCACTACTTATTCGATAAGTTATACTGATGATGGTGTAGCGGTCGGACCTCTAACGCTTACAGCAAATGCGTCAGGGCAGGTTATCATTGCCGGATTAAATGCGGGATTGTATTCTAATTTCTCTTTTCAAGTAAATGGATGCACTACAAATCTTTTTATAGGAATTGTTTTAGCAAACCCGATATTCATTCCAACGTTTTCCTCGATTCCACCGATATGTGCAGGTTCTACGCCACCAACATTACCATCAACATCAAACAATGGTATAAGCGGAACGTGGAATCCGGCTGTTATTAATAATACAGCAACAGGTATATATACATTTACGCCGGCAGGTGGTCAATGCGGAATCCCAAGTACTATAACCGTTACTGTTATTTCACGTGTTACGCCAACATTCACTTTTGGTACATCACTTAACATTTGTGCTGGTGGTTCTGTTCCGGCATTGCCAAACACATCAACAAATGGAATTATGGGTACCTGGAATCCTGCCGTAGTTGACAACCAAAATCCCGGTACATATACCTTTACACCAAATGCAGGTCAATGTGCTAACCCCGCAACATTTACCGTTACTGTAGATCCAAACATAACACCAACATTCAGTTTCGGTACATCATTATCACTTTGTGCCGGAGGCACAGTGCCAACATTACCTACCACATCAAACAATAGTATTACAGGTACATGGAACCCGGCCGTAGTTGATAACCAGAATTCAGGAACCTATACATTCACACCAACTGCTGGTCAATGTGCACTTCCTGTAACACTTGCCGTAACAGTCAATCCCAACATTACACCAACATTTGCTTTTGGCACGTCACTTACTATTTGTGCTGGTAGTTCAGTTCCAACTTTACCAACTACTTCAAGCAATGGAATTACTGGTACATGGAGTCCTGCTGTAGTCAGCAGCTCAACGTCGGCTACATATACATTTACACCATCAGTCGGCGAGTGTGCTATACCAGCAACATTTACCGTAACTGTAGATCCAAACATAACTCCAACATTTACTTTTGGTGTATCGCTTATTATTTGTGCAGGAGGTGCCGTGCCGCCATTACCCAACACATCGACCAATGGAATTACCGGTACATGGAATCCAGCTGTGGTTAATAATTCGGCTTCCGGTACGTATACATTTACACCTGATGCAGGTCAGTGTGCATTACCGGCAACGTTTTCGGTAACAGTGAATCCAAACATTACACCAACATTCGAGATAAATGTTTACAATATTTGCAATGGTGGTGCTGTGCCCACTTTGCCAACTACATCCTTCGAAGGCATAGCTGGTACATGGAGTCCTGCAACGGTCAGCAATACAGTGTCCGGTATCTATACATTTATACCAAATCCTGGTCAATGTGCAGTTTCAAGTACAATTGAAGTTAATGTCATCCCAAACATAACGCCAACATTTAATTTTGGAACTTCAGCTGATATTTGCGCAGGTGGTATTGCGCCGGTATTACCCGGTTTTTCAAATGAAGGAATTACAGGCGTATGGAATCCTGCCGTTGTTAGTACTACAACTGCAGGTGTCTATACATTCACGCCAGATGCAGGACAATGTGCAATTCAGGCAACGTTTACTGTAACCTTAACCCCAAGTATAACGCCAACATTGAGTTTTGGTACATCATTAGATATTTGTCCAGGTGGTTCGGTACCAGCGTTACCTAATACATCAACAAATGGAATTACTGGTGTATGGAATCCTGCAGTGGTTAACGATCAGAATTCAGGGGTATACACATTTACTCCTAATGGAGGACAGTGTGTATTGACAGCAACGTTTACAGTAACAGTAAATCCAATTGTTACACCAACATTTAATCTTGGATCATCGATATGTATCGGTGCTTCCGTGCCTGCATTACCAGGTGTATCAGAAAATGGAATAAGTGGTGTTTGGAGCCCTTCTGCAATTGATAATCAGAATTCAGGTTCATACACATTCACTCCATCAGCGGGCCAATGTGCAAACCCCACTACAGTAAACATATCTGTCAATGAGATCCCAACTGTTGTTGTCAGAGCGGACACTACTTTGAATGATGGCGACCTGATGCCGGCAACTTTCTTTACTGGCACACCAGCAGGAATAACCTATAGATGGGTCAATTCCAATTCGACGATTGGATTACCAGAATTAGGCACAGGGAATGTTCCTTCTTTCATTGCCGTTAACAAAGGAAATGATCCAATCATTGCGACCGTTACTGTTACACCTGTTAACGGCGGATGCGAAGGGACAGCCCGTATCTATAAAATAACAGTTAAGCCTCTCAATAAAGACCTATTTGTTCCGAATGTCTTTACACCGAATGGTGATGGCAAGAACGATAAACTGTTCGCCTACGGAAATTATGTAGACAAACTGGAGATGCGAATTTTCAATCAATGGGGTGAACAAATAATATTCATCAACAGCCTTAGCCAGGGTTGGGATGGCACCCATCGTGGTAAGCCGCAACCGGTTGGTGTATATGTGTATGTAGTAAAAGCGACAATGATGGATGGACGGATCATTCAAATGAAAGGATCGATAACCCTCTTACGTTAATTGAATAAAAATGAAAAACAACGTGATGAAAATTTTAAAATATTTTGCATTCTGTTTTGCTACACTAACCGCTAACCAATTGTTGGCGCAAACAGATCCGCATTTTACGCAGCACTATACGTACCCAATGTATATGAATCCCGCTATGACAGGTGGAAGTGATGGCGAATACAGGGCTTCAGCTATCTATCGCGGGCAATGGGGTAGTATATCCAATCCATATCGTACAACAGGTTTTTCTTTTGATACACGAACCAATAAAAATCTTGCATTGGGCGTAAATGTGCAGAATCAATCTGCAGGAGATGGCGGTTTCAATTATTTCAATGCAGCTGCATCAATTGCGTATACCGGTGTCAAGTTTGGCAAAGATGATAACCAAAGGATGGTATTTGCCATGCAGTTTGGCGTTCTTAATCGTTCTGTTGATCAATCGAAATTTAAGTGGGGCGAACAATGGAACCCGATCACAGGTTATAATGCAAACAATCCGATATCAGAAAATTTTGCAGCTACTTCGGCAACTACCCTGGATATTGGCGCCGGCGCATTGTATTACGATACTTATGCTGATAAAAAAGCAAATGCGTTTGCAGGTTTTTCAGTTTATCACCTGAACAAACCAAAAGATCCGATCATTTCCAGCGGAAGTACTGATCTTAATACGATCCCGATGCGTTATGTGCTCCATGGTGGAATAAGTTATAATATTTCGAACCGTGCAAGAATAATTCCTCACGCCTTGTATATGCGTCAGGGAACTGCTTCTGAAAAAATGATTGGGACTTATCTACAGTATACCGTCAACGAAGAAACTGATATTATGGTAGGTGCTTATTACAGGTTCAACGATGCAATAGCGCCTTACATTGGTTTTGATTGGAAAAATTTTGTTGTGGGAGTGAGCTACGATGCCAATGCTTCGAAACTGGGTGCAATGGCACGAAACGTAAACAGTTTTGAAATCAGCTTCTCATACATAAAACGGGGCAAGACGAAAAGCATTTTGGACTTTATTCCTTGCCCACGTTTGTAAAAAATAATTATGAGTATTGAAAAGCCACATCTATATGAAAAC
The DNA here is from genome assembly GCA_025923075.1 of Chitinophagaceae bacterium. GTDB lineage: Bacteria > Bacteroidota > Bacteroidia > Chitinophagales > Chitinophagaceae > VBAS01. Next base: position 14,319 of record JAICGN010000055.1, on the reverse strand, counting down.
TAATTTATCAATACAACGATCATTGCTTTTGATGGTTATCTTAATCATGAGCTTGCGAACTGTCAGCCAGGTTGATCAGCGAATTGCAATGGCTGATAAATACTATGACGCGGGGGAATATTTTACAGCGGCCAGCTTGTATGAGCAATTTTTAAATCCCCCCAAAAAAGAAATTCCGAAAGCAAATTTTCCATTGAACACAAGAAAATATGAACTGGGCGGATCAGGTGGCAGTGTAGATAAGTTTGATATAATTTATAAACAAGCAGAAAGTTACCGGCTGGCTAATTATTGGCAGGAAGCAGCAGCAAAATATAAAGAGTGTTTTGAAAAAGATTTTACGAGGTATGCAGATGCTTTTTACTGGTATGCTGTTTGCCAACGCAGTCTCGGAAAGTATACAGCCACCGAAGAGTATTTAAATCGTTTTCTCAAAACAACTGTAGCAAACGATTCCCGTAAACAAGATGCTGAAAAGGAATTACAAACTATTCAGTTTATTAAAACACAGTTGGCCAGACCTGATTCAGTATTATTCAAGGTAAAAAAGAACACGACGTCATTTAGCAAAGAGAAGGGGATCTTTGCACTTACTGCTGCAGATAACAACCGGTTTATTTTTACCAGCACGGTGGCCGATCCCATGGTCAATAAAGACGAAAGCTCCAATCATAGCCGATTGTTTTATGCAACAGTTAATGATGGCGTATTGGAGAATGTTGAGCCAGTAAAGATAAATGGTATTGATGCTTCACTCAACCAGGGGGCAGCATCGCTTAGCGCCGATAAAGAAGTTCTTTATTTCACACAATGGAGAAAGGAAAATGGGAAAAATATTTCGTCCATTTATTATTCGACAAAAGAGGAGAGCGGCTGGGCAAAACCTGTATTACTCTCTTCCATCAACAAAAAAGGATTTAGCAGCAAACAGCCTTTTTGTTCCTCAGATGGAAAAACCCTATTCTTTGCTTCAGATATCCCAGGCGGCACGGGTGGTTTTGATATCTGGTACGCTTCTATAAATGATGATGGCACAACCGCTGAACCAATAAATGGCGGTCCAATTAATACAAAGGGCGATGAGCAGGCGCCTTTTTATCACAGCACCAGTGGCAATCTTGTTTTTTCTTCAAATGGAATGCAGGGCATGGGTGGATTCGATCTGTTTACGGCAAAGATGAACGAATCAATTTTGGGGAATCCTCAGAACATTGGACACCCGGTTAACTCATCAAGGGATGATATTTACTTTTTCGCGCCTGAAAAAAATCCCTTGTTAAAGAATGCCGTGATAGGATCTGATCGTGGTTCTGAATGTTGCCTTGAAGCTTATACTGTTGTCAAAGCTCCAAAGAAAAAAATGATCTCTGGTATAGTTCGCGATTGCAAAACTAATGAAGTGCTGGCCGAAGCTATAGTGACAATGAAAAATATTCATGGTCAAAATTTACAGGTAGCTACCGGTTCTGATGGAAAGTTTTCATTTGACCTTACTGGTGAGATAAGCAGCCATACTTTTACTATCACAAGAGAAAATTATAAAGAGAGGATGACGCTTGCGGCAACTGAAAAGGTCGACGAGTCCGACCTGATGACTGATGTCTATATGAATGTCCCGATATGTATAAACAAGATCGAAAAACCAGAAGATAAACCCCTGGAGATAAAACCTGAAAATGTTGTAAGCGTTTATTTCGATTTTGATAAGAGCCTTTTAACAGGCAGAAGCATTGAAATTATGGATTCAATTTATGAGGTGCTCTCTCAAGATAGAACTATTGTCATTCAAATATCAGGCTATACAGACGGTCTTGGGACTGATGACTACAACAGAAAGCTTTCTGATAAAAGAGCAAAAGCCTGTGCAAATTACCTGACTAAAAAGGGTATTGCGGTAAGCCGGATCACATTTGTATCATTTGGTGAATGTTGTCCTGTCGAAATGGAGATAATTAACGGAAGGGATAATCCTGATGGAAGAGGCAGGAACCGCAGGGCTTTGATAAATATTTCTAAAGCAGAATAAAAATAAGGTAGTAACATGTAAGCCGTTCCGACCAGGTTAGGACGGCTTTGCTTTTGAGAAACGTTGAAGTTGTATGATGTGAAAAGAGGTAAGTACTTACTCCTGAAATTTCCAACGATTCATGTTTCCCCAATGATAATCGTCTTAGTTAGTTTTCAACATTATTTTGGAACGGCATCATTATTGTTTTTTCTGCTTAATCAAAAAAACAGCAATGGAACTCTCTTCAAGTTGTGCAATCGCTCTGGGCCGGGGAAACTATTATTTGCTGACCCAGTAGTTCTTCATATATATATTCCATGATGAAAATTGTCTCGCCTTAGGCGAGACAGTTTTTTTTATTTCTGGCCTTTGCTTAGTTTGCGCCATGCCAGAATTAGTTATCCGTTATGCCACGACTGAGGACGCGGAAATGATCGCAGACCTGAGTCGCAAAACCTTTAATGAGACCTTTGGATATGTAAACACAAAGGAAAACATGGATAAATTTATGACAGAACAGTTTTCCCGTCAGAGGTTAATTCAGGAAGTGACTGAACCAGGGAACACATTTTTGCTCGCATTTGACAAAGACGTTCCCGTGGGATATGTAAGGATGCGGGAAGGGAAAAGATTTCCTGAATTTCATGGGAAGGATTCGATTGAGATTGCAAGGATCTATGCAGTGAATACATATATCGGGACCGGAGTGGGTCAGCAAATGATGAGACAATGTATTTTTATTGCTAAGGAATTGAAAAAAGAAATCATTTGGCTGGGCGTATGGGAAAAAAATTCCCGTGCTATTTCCTTTTATACTAAATGGGGTTTTGAAAAGTTCGCGGAACATGATTTTCTGCTCGGCGATGATTTACAAAAAGACTGGCTGATGATGAAAACGATTTGATATGAGAACAAGAATAAAGATTTGTTGTATAAGCTCAACGGCCGAAGCCAAAGTTGCGATCCATCATGGCGCCGATGCGCTCGGGCTTGTTGGAAAAATGCCAAGTGGTCCCGGCCCAATTCCTGATTGGCTGAGCTCCGAGATTATAAAAACAATCCCACCCCCGATAGCTTCATTTCTTTTGACAAGTGAACAGGCATCTGAAGAAATAATTTATCATGTAAAAAGAGTTGGTGCGAATACCGTACAAATAGTTGATGAATTGACAGCAGGAACTTATGATGACATTAGAACTGCATTACCCCATTTAAAAATTGTCCAGGTAATTCATGTTTCTGACGGGGAAAGCATTGAAGAAGCCGTCCGGCTTTCGCTTAGCGTAGATGCATTGCTGCTTGATAGCGGAAACCCCAAAGCATCATTAAAAACATTAGGAGGAACCGGGAATGTTCACAATTGGGAAATAAGCCGTGAGATTGTGAAATCCGTTGACATTCCTGTATTTCTTGCTGGCGGGTTGCATTCAAACAATGTCCGACAGGCCATTGACATTGTGCATCCTTTTGGCGTTGATATTTGCAGCGGTGTAAGAACCGAAGGACGGCTTGATCCTGATAAGCTCGGGGCCTTCATCAAAGCAGTACATTCCCTTTAGGTTATATTCGATTGCTCGCTTATTTTTGCGGCCTGTCCGCCGTGGGCGGAATCAAACTTAAATTACAATGGCAAGATCAATTGCATTTCGTGAAGCCTTGCGTGAGGCAATGAACGATGAAATGAGGCGTGATGAGCGGGTATTCCTGATGGGTGAAGAAGTGGCCGAATATAATGGCGCCTATAAAGTAAGCCAGGGGATGCTCGCAGAGTTCGGGCCAAAAAGGGTCATCGATACACCTATTTCTGAATTAGGCTTTACCGCGATAGGCGTTGGCGCGGCGCAAAACGGGTTGCGGCCAATTGTTGAATATATGACATGGAACTTTGCTGTTTTAGCTTTGGATCAAATATTAAATACCGCTTCTAAAATGCTGGCAATGAGTGGTGGACAGGTGAACTGCCCGATAGTTTTTAGGGGTGGGAATGGTTCGGCCGGTCAGTTGGGCGCTCAGCATTCTACTGCATTTGAAGCGCTGTATGCAAATATTCCGGGAATAAAAGTCGTATCGCCAAGCAACGGGTACGACGCAAAGGGTTTGTTGAAGCAGGCCATCCGCTATGAAGAAGATCCGGTGATGTTTATGGAAAGCGAAGTAATGTATGGCGAAAAGAGTGAGGTTCCGGAAGAAGAATACTATATAGAATTAGGCAAAGCAGATGTGAAAAGACCTGGCCGTGATGTGACGATCGTTTCCTTTAATAAAATGATGAAAGTTGCTCTTGGCGCCGCCGATGAATTGGAAAAGGAAGATATCAGCGCTGAAGTGATTGATCTCCGTACGATACGTCCGCTCGATTGGATGACAATTCTCGAATCAGTTAAAAAAACAAACAGGTTAGTGATAGTAGAAGAGCAATGGCCATTTGCTTCGATTTCTTCAGAAATAACGTACAATATTCAAAAAGAAGGGTTCGATTATTTAGACGCACCTATTCGCCGGATAACGGCTGCAGATGCCCCTTTGCATTACGCTCCCAATCTGGTTGCTGCTGCTTTACCAGATGTTTCACGCACAGTAAAACTGGTAAAGGATGTGATGTACATGAGAAAATAACTTTTTAATTAACAGTTAGTCCTGCATTTGTTTGAAATCAATGCAGGATTTTTTATTTTATGTTACTCCATTATTATTTAAAAAAAAACTTCGGTTGTCTTGCAACGTTTCGGCTTTTTATGTGCATCTTCGCCTCGGTTTTTCATAGGATATTGGATTTTACAACGAGGCTGGGTTTCTACCCGGCCTCTATTTATAAACGCCAATCCCGGAAGGGTCTATTAGATGGTTTATTCTGCTTTACCATCGCTTTAAGCTCCCGTTGTTGAACTGCCATTCTGGTGTGCACAACGGATAAATATCTGATAAGGCATACCACGGATTTAGCCTGGGATTAGCATAGTTTTTTAAAATATGGATATCCTGGGCAGGCATATAGCCCTGGGACAGAAGAAATATTTTTTCCCCGCCTCCATCTTTCGCCACTGCCATTACGGTGACTGCATGCCCCGGAAACCCACCCTGTATGAAGATATTACCTGCATGTAGTGAACTGATGTCATTTACTTGTCTAAGTTGGTTTGCCAAAGAGTAGGTGCCGCAATAAGAGTAAACAAGGTTCATAAATGCACTATAGCTGTTTCTTATGTTCTTTACGTTCCGGGTTGTTGTATATGATACTAATTTGTTTCCCTGCGCCTTCCATCGGGTACCTTGCAGCCAGCGTTCAAAGGATATTTTACCTCCTGACGTGGCAATAAAATTTATTTCAGCAAAACGATTTTTTTCAAAAAGATAATCGGCTCTTATTTTAATTGCGGCATCTGCACATTGAATAAGGTCTTTTTTCCCAATATCAATATTCAGGACACCATAGTGTACACCCTGATTTGATTTCAGTTTTCCATCGTATAAATGAACAGGCTTGTTTGTTTTGAATTTCAGATCAAGTAGCCAATTGCAATAAGCCGAGTCACCTTCATTCGCATAAGCAAATCCTGTTGGTAGATGGATTTGGCCTATTTTTTTGTCGGAGTTTCCAATTGTGTTTTCGGTTGTTTTTGCTTCAATGTTTTTTGTAGCATCTGTACAGGAAAAGAGTGTGATCAAAAATGCAAAAAGTATATAGAACTGTGTTGGCATGGTTGTGGTTTTTGGTTAGAAACCTCAATCAATTTTTTCCATAGTTCTGTTTGTTAATGATTTTTTAAGATGTTAATGAATTGAACTATTTTCACGCCAATTGAAATTACCTTACACTATGGCTGAGATACTTATTATTGATGATGAAAAAGCGATTCGCAAGGCGCTGATGGAAATCCTTTCTGCCGAAGGATATAAAACTGAGGAAGCGGGTGATGGCGAGGAAGGATTAAAAAAATTCAAAGAAAAATCTTACGACGTTGTGCTTTGTGATATTAAAATGCCAAAGCTTGATGGCATTGAATTTTTACAAAAAGCCACAGAGACAAATGCCGATGTGCCGGTGATCATGATCTCCGGTCATGGTAATATAGAAACAGCAGTTGATGCGGTTAAAAAGGGAGCTTTTGATTACATATCAAAACCTCCTGATCTGAACAGGATGCTGATTACTATCCGTAATGCGATGGACAGAAGTTCTTTGGTCACTGAAACAAAAGTGCTAAAGAGAAAAGTAAATCGTGTGCAGGAAATGATTGGTGACTCTTCGCCCATACGAAAGATCAAAGAAACTATTGAAAAAGTAGCACCAACAGATGCAAGGATAATGATCACCGGGGAAAATGGTGTAGGAAAAGAATTAGTGGCCAGGTGGGTGCATGAAAAAAGCAGCCGTGCTTCAGGACAATTAGTCGAAGTGAACTGTGCCGCGATACCAAGTGAATTGATCGAAAGCGAATTATTCGGTCATGAAAAAGGTTCCTTTACTTCTGCTATCAAACAACGGATAGGAAAATTTGAACAGGCGAATGGGGGCACTTTGTTTCTTGATGAAATAGGGGACATGAGCTTAAATGCACAGGCAAAAGTGCTGAGGGCTTTACAGGAAGGAAAAATAACACGGGTAGGTGCAGATAAAGACATTAATGTTGATGTAAGAGTAATTGCCGCTACTAATAAAGACCTGCTTAAAGAAGTGGAAGAAAAACGTTTTCGTCTCGACCTTTATCACCGGTTGAGTGTAATCCTTATACATGTACCATCGCTTAATGAAAGAAAAGATGATATTCCTTTATTGGTTGACAGGTTTCTGACAGATATATGCAACGAGTATGGCGTTGCTAAAAAGAGCATTGATGCCGATGCAATAAATTTACTCCAGGACTATAACTGGACCGGTAATATTCGTGAACTACGAAACGTGGTGGAAAGGCTTATCATTCTTTCAGGAAAAGCGATCTCTGCAGAAGATGTCAAGTCTTATGTGGTACCTAAATAAATTCCTTTCGATCATTAACATTTTCTTTGTGAGGCTTGTAATCAGGGAAAGCCGCTTATCATTACATGGCCTGACCGAAATAAACGGTAAGCATTATCTTTGTCCGCATTAAAAATCACTGAATGCCTTTACAGCACCTATTCATTATCTACCTGATCGGTACCCTTATTGTTTTTCTCCCTGCATTTGGTTTTTATAAATTGTTTCAAAAAGCCGGCGCGCCGGCATGGAAAGCATTTGTTCCATTTTATAATACCTGGGTGATGCAGGAACTTGCACACCGGCCAAAGCACTGGGTTTTCTGGCAATTGATTCCTGTTGGCGGTTGGTTCATCAGCATGGGAATATTTATTGAGTTTGCCAAGATCTTTGGAAAATTTTCATTCTTACATCATGCAGGCGCGTCTTTGCTTGCTCCTTTATACTTCCCTTATATCGCAAATGCGAAAGACACAAAGTTTATTGGCGCGGAGGCCGCATTAAAACATAAGAAATCCGGATTGAGAGAATGGATCGATGCAGCGGTGTTTGCTATTGTGGCCGCTACGCTTATTCGGCTTTTTATCTTTGAAGCGTATACAATTCCAACCGGCTCGATGGAAAAATCATTGCTTGTAAATGATTTTCTTTTTGTAAGTAAAATAAGCTATGGCCCAAGGGTTCCGAATACGCCGTTATCAATTCCATTTATACATAATTATATTCCTGGTCTGGGAAACAAATCGTATAGCGAGGCGATCAAACTCCCGTATATACGCTGGTGGCAACGACCTGTAAGGCGGGGAGATGCGGTGGTATTTAATTTCCCTGCAGGGGATACGGTTATTCATGCCGACGGTTTTGAATCTGCCATTCCTTATTATGAGATAAAACGAAAGGACCAGGCAGGGCCACCCTATAACCAGGTTATGTTTAATGCTGGAGGAAGAACCGTTGCTGCAAGCACGGGAGAAATTTTGAACGACCCTGCAAACTATCCTGTTGCAGTTCACCCGGTTGACAAAACGGATAATTATATAAAGCGTTGTATCGGGATTGCGGGTGATTGGATTGAAGTAATTAAGGGTGATGTTTATATAAATGGTACAAAACAAGAAGCCCCTCCAAACTCTCCTCTTAAATATATTGTTGAAGTGAACGAGAACGTTAGTCTTGATGAAGCAGGTCTTGAAGAAATAGGCATTAAATTAAATGAGGGAGATTTTTACCAGGATGATCCTCAAAACAGGTACAGGTATATACTAAACCTGACCACAGCAGAAAGAGCAATCATTGAAAAATCTTCACTTATTAAGAAAATCACCCCTGATTATGATGACCGCCCTAATCCATTAATGATCTTTCCTTATGATACATTGCATAAATGGACGGTCGATAATTATGGTAAAATATGGGTGCCCAAGAAAGGAACACCGCTAACATTAACTCCGGATAATTATTCGATTTATGAAAGGGCGATCCGTGTATACGAGCACAACGATTTTTACATGAAGGATGGTAAGTTCTTTTTAAATGGAAAAGAAACGACAAGCTATACTTTTAAAATGGACTATTACTGGATGATGGGAGATAACAGGCACAATTCACAGGATAGCCGTTTTTGGGGTTTTGTTCCTGAAGACCGGGTAGTAGGAAAGGCCTGGCTTATTTGGTTTAGCTGGGATAACGGCCCAAGGTGGAACAGGCTATTTCGGTTTGTAAAATGATTTTCAACAACCCCTCTTCAGAGGGGTTTGTCGTCTTTGGTAAAATGAAGTAACTTAATTGGCATGAAGGAAAAGAAAATTGAAATTAGTTACAAAGTTTTTGATGATATCAACGAATTAACCAAAGAAGATGCATGGTTGCTAAATGAAGCTCGTGAAGTAACAAATCAGGCTTACGCGCCTTATTCAAATTTTTACGTTGGAGCCGTGGCCAAGTTGGTTAACGGAGAGATCGTTGCCGGCACAAACCAGGAGAATGCGTCCTTTCCTGTTGGCTTGTGTGCCGAAAGAGTATTGCTTGCCTCAGCATCCACATTGTATCCCGAAGTTGCGGTTGAAACAATGGCCATCAGCTATCACAGTGGAAATGGCAACAGCAGCCAACCAATTGCGCCGTGTGGCATGTGCAGGCAATCACTGCAGGAGTATGAGATCCGTGTCAGGAAACCTATCAGGCTAATTCTCGGCGGACTTGAGGGGAAAATATTCGTATTTGAGAAAGCAAGCCAGCTATTACCACTTGGTTTTTCAAGTGATGATTTGAGCAGAGGATGAGAACAACACGATATATTTAAAAAAGAGTTTGCACCCCATGAGCAACCTTAGCTTCATGTTCAAGCAACCATTTCTTTCTCCATAAACCTCCGCCATAACCAACCAATTCACGATTGGCACCAATTACGCGATGGCATGGCACAATGATCGCAACATTGTTTTTCCCATTCGCATTTGCAACGGCCCTTGTTGCTTTCAGATCTCCGATCTTTCTTGCAAGTTCAAGGTAGCTTATGGTTTTGCCATAAGGTATTGTCATCAGTTCACTCCAGACTTCCTGTTGAAATGCAGTGCCCGGCTGGTGTATAGGCAATTCAAAAACTCTTCTTTCACCCTGAAAATACTGGATCAATTGTTCGATGCATTGGATCATTAATGGTGGCAAATTTTTCTTTTTGTTATCAACTTTTTGTGTTTTATCAAAAAACGAGACTTCGCTGATATATTGTTCTGTACCGGAAATTTTAAGCAAACCGACAGGAGAATGATAATAAGTCGTATAAGAAACGATTTCAGGTGTTTTAGCCGATGCGTTGTCCATTGTTAACCGCCCTTTCGGGTTGCAATAAAATTACATGATTGTTTTCATCATAAACGCCCAGGACAAGACATTCGCTGAAGAAGTCGGCAATTTGTTTAGGAGGGAAATTAATTACAGCAATTACCTGCCTATTAATTAGGTCTTCTTTTTTATAATATTGTGTAACCTGCGCTGAAGATTTTTTAATCCCTAATTCTACCCCAAAGTCAATCCAGATCTGATAAGACGGTTTTCTTGCTTTTGGAAAATCTTTTATATCAATGACGGTACCGCAGCGTATATCAATCTTTTCAAAATCATCCCAGGAAATGGCGGGCATAGGTCTTATTTAGTCCAGTAAGTTAACCAAATCCTGTAATTCTTTTTGCTTGTAGAGATCTTTTTCGTCAGTAAAACATTTACTGGTTTCTTCCAATAAGTACTTAATAACAGAGCGATTATTCTGGGGTTTGAAAAATGCTGGAGTCGGTTCTATGGAAATTCTTTTGAAGTAACTGGCAACATCCTTATGAGTAAATACCTGTCCGCTCGTAGGGTCAATATAAAATTCAATTTTTTCCTGCGGGTTTTCAAGATGCTCATCGCTATACCCGTGCTTGAAGTATGCCAATACAAATTGTTTAGGAATTGAAATTGCTTTCACAGGAATATCGAGCAACTCAGCCAGAACAAGATATAGAATTCCATTACTTAGTTGATTACCTCTTTTTGCTTCCAGTGTTTTATGAATCAAAAATTCATTTGTTTCCTGGTGATTTATTTCACCTCCTTTCAAACCATAATAACTATAGAGGATGCTCGTAACAATGTTGATCTGCTCAAGCGGTGTGAGGTAATTATTTAATTCAAGCCAGATATTGCGTCGGATCTTTTCTATCTCTTGTAATACAGGTGTAGTCGCAAGATCGGGATATTGAAATTTGCAAACCAATAAAGCGCCAAGCATGAGGTCATGATGCCCTGAAACATTCCATTGTCTGAAATCTTCGCTAAGGTCACGGAAATGCAGGCGATGAATTAATAGCTCGATCCGGTGCTGAATATTTTCGTCGGGGATCGTTTCCCATAAATGTTCAAGACTTGGAATAATATTTTTGCCGTAATCAATTATTTTTTCTGACACGGCTCCGAAGACCTCTTCATCAGGGTCGTCAATGAGGGTAAAAAGTGCGGATAATTCTTTTGTGGTTTCCATTGGTGGAATGGGTTTCGTAAATGTCTATTTTAATAACGATGTAAAACAGTTAAAATTTTCCACAGGTGGGGAAAGTGGGTTACCATACGAAGTTTTACCAAGTGTTTAATTCCTGTCAGTAGCTCATAGTTTTCTGGCGCCTACCATCCAATCCCATGGTTTTGGTTCTTTTAACCATTTTGGTGGCTTAAGAAATTCCGTATCCCATTGGTATTCTATTTTTTGGAAATCTTCCGCAATAAATCCTTCGTTGTTGAGAAGTAGTTGCAGTTCTTCTTTTAAATAATGTTTGGTTGGTACATAATCAATTTCTGCATTGCCTTGTAAAATGTTTTTAAGCTGGATACCGCTTTTCTTTTTATTGATGACGTCATCAGCATCTTTATCCGGGTTCCATCGCTGGCGAATAATAGATGCAAGCATTGAAGATTCAAGGGAGGGAATTACAAGAATTAGATAGCCGTGCTTTTTTATACATTTTTTCAGGTTCATAAAAAAAGATTTTCTTTTCTTTAATGAATCTGTGAGAATAGCATTAATACAAACCCCAACATCACAGACTGGCATTTTCGCCCTGATGTTTGACATATCGACCCGATGATACTCGACATTCGTTAATTCGGGATAAAGCCTTTTAGCTATCTCAAGGTTTTCCGCTGAGATATCAATTGCATGAACTTTTTTAAAAGCGGGGGAGAGGACCGGTAACCATTTACCAATTGCGCAGCCAATATCAACAACTGTTTTATTTTTTGACGCGTATTTTCTAATTGCCGAAACAATCAGTCCTTTGTCATCATTCTTTAATACATCAAAAATTTCTTCGTTATAATCTGGGGCAATTTTTTCCCAGTACGTACGATCCATAATTATTTAGAATTTATAAGGGTAACACATGTGATCAGCACCTTTTAGCACATTCCCGCTGAAATCAAAAAGCGTTACGTTATCCCATCCCGAACCAGTTCCCCAGCTATCGTTAAGGCGTGATGTGATCCAGGCCGGCTCCCAGTATTGAATTCCTTTTCCTCCGCCATTAATTATTGCCTGTGTCAGGTCTTTTAAATAGCGAAATTGATCATCAACAGAAATTGAATAGCCGGGTGCTGCATCATTCGCTGAAAAAATATTATTGTAGCTGTCTCCATTGCCTGTTGTCCACGGATAGCCCGTTTCCACTATCATCACGGTCTTAGCATAATTGTTTACAAGTTTACGGATGGTGTCCGTTACTCCCTGCATTGATTTTACAGTTGACCATTTTGTGTAATGCGATAATCCGATGATGTCGTAATCATTGACGCCCTCGCTGGTGATTCCATTCATCCACCAGCCTGCAGACTGGAGCTGAGCTTCATGAATAATAACTTTTGGTTTGATAGCGGATGTAGCGGAGAAATCACGAACAGCCCTGATACCGCTCTTTAACAATACCGAATAGGCGGCGAAATTGTTGTTTACAATTTTTCCAACAGGCCAGCACATACCATTGTTGGTTTCGTTGCCGACCTGTACCATTTCCGGGGTAAGATTTTTGCTTTTATAATAATTTAACACCGCCATTGTATAATTGTACACGGAATCCTTAAGAACATTCAATGGTAAGCCCACCCATGCGGCAGGAGTTTCCTGTGATTGGGGATCAGCCCAGCGATCACTATAATGAATATCCAGGCTTACCGCCATTCCGGCTTCTTTTGCACGGCGAATTGTTTTTTCTGTTCCATACAGATCATAATACATCTTACCGTTATTCAGATTTGCAATCCATGTTGGCGTGTGCCATAAACGTACACGAACCGTATTGGCACCATGATCTTTTAGAATTTTAAAACAATCCTTCACTTTTCCTGAATCACGGTAAACACCTCCGTAATCTTCTATTTGATTTACATAAGAAAGATCCACACCCATATTGAATTCGTCCCAGCGGTAAAATTTTTTTTCGGGATCGGCATTTGCCTCATTATCCTTTTTGCATTCAAAAGCAGCAAACGACGTTACCGTAATTAGCAGAACAATGTATTTCATGCTATAAAGTTAGGTATATGGATTGCGGATTACCAAAGATGTTGAAAACAGATTTTTTAAAAACTTCTGTATCGAGTAACTTGACAAAAATTTTCCAATGAAAAAGAAAGACCCTGAAAATTATTCCCGCCGTTCGTTTCTCCGTGACGCAACAATTGCAGCAGGTGGATTTATGATTGTACCGAGATATGTTTTGGGCAAGGGATTTATTGCTCCAAGCGATAAACTAAATATTGCAGGCATTGGAGTAGGAGGTAAGGCTGAAGTGAATATTCCATATGCGTGGAATAATGGCGCAGAAAATATTGTGGCGCTTTGTGATGTTGATGAAAAAATGGCAGTGAATGCAAGAAAGAAATGGCCAAATGCTCCTTACTATAAAGATTTTAGAAAAATGCTGGAGAAGGAACATAAAAATATTGATGCAGTAATAGTGACGACACCTGATCACATGCATGCCGTTCATGCATTACCATTCATGCAACTCGGTAAACATGTGTATCTAGAAAAGCCGTTAACGCATGATATTTATGAGGCAAGAATTTTAACACAGGCTGAAAAGAAATATAAAGTAGTTACGCAAATGGGTAACCAGGGAAGCAGCGGCGATGACACAAGACTTGTAGAAACCTGGATACAGGAAGGTGTTATTGGGGATGTTCATACCGTTCATGTCTGGACAAATCGTCCCGTATGGCCATCAGGTGTTTCTTTGCCAACCGGCAAACATGAAGTGCCAAAGGAATTGGATTGGGACCTATGGTTGGGAACCGCACCGTACAGGGATTATAACCCGGCATATCATCCTGCTATTTGGCGTGGATGGACAGACTTCGGGACTGGTTCGTTGGGAGATATGGGTTGTCATTTTATGGATGTGCCCTATCGTGCATTAAAACTTGGTTATCCTGCTTCTGTTGAATGCAGCGTTACATCGGTTTATACAGGCTTCTTCCAGGAGAGTTTTTATAAGGGAAGTTTTCCTCCATCAGCTGTTATTCGTCTTCAGTTTCCAAAACGTGGTAATATGGTGCCCGTAGATTTTACATGGTATGATGGTGGTATTAAGCCTCCACGGCCTGCGGAACTTTTGCCTGATGAACAATTGGGGGAGTGGGATGGTGGAATTTTATTTGAAGGAACAAAAGGAAAATTAATGGCCGGATTATTTGGAAGAAAACCAACATTGCTTCCAACTAAATTAATGGCTTCAACAACGTTGCCAACATCAAAATATCCATTTGTTGCAAATGGGTCAGAAGGGCATCAGAAGCAATGGACCGATGCGTGTAAAAAAGGTTATGG
>JAICGN010000054.1 GCA_025923075.1 Chitinophagaceae bacterium | reverse complement strand
TGTGATCATCGATTGATAATTGAACCGGAGCACATTCGTATTGAAGTCAACATTAGTTCCAACAGAAGAAAGATAGGCAGGTTCATCAAACTGCAGATAATGCTCTGATTTATCTTTTTGGCTGATAACTCTTAAATTCAATAACCCTTCTCTTAATTCGGAAACAACCATATGGTCTTTAAAAAGAGTAAATCCTGCAAGGTAAACTTCCTTCCTGTTTGGAATGACTTCCTTCCAATTATCTTTTGATGTCTTATCAAGAGAGGTTTCCATCAAACGGAAATTGGTAGCATCAAGATTGGTGCGGATGTAGAATTTATCATTATAATGATCGATGTCATATACCAATCCCATTGTACGGGGATGAAAAACCCTGAACTCGCCTTTTGGATCAGCCGCATCAAGAAAACGGTGCTCACTTTGTTGTTCACTTAATTCAGAATATATAATCACATACTTTTTTGACTTTGTTCTGCCCACGCCGATGTAATGACGATTGTCTTTCTCCTCATATACTTTTACATCATTCCTGGGATCAGTTCCAACTTCATGTCTCCAAACCTGGAAGCCCAGTAAGGTGGTCAGATCCTTCAGGATATAGAATACAGTTTTATTATCGGCAGCCCATGCATAAGAACCGCCTTCTGTATTAGGGATTGTTTCCGGAGAGTACGCTCCTGTTTTTAGATTCTTAAATCTCAAATTGTATAACCGGCGACTAACTTCATCTTCTCCAACCGCCACCATTTCATTATTATCGCTTACTTGAAGACCAGCAACATTATAATATGGTTTTCCCTCACCCACCTGATTTGCATTATGAATTATTTCTTCAGGAGCATCCAATGTCTCTTTCTTCCGACAATACACAGCATAATTCTTCCCTTCTTCCAGCCTTGTATAATACCAGTAGCCATTATCCTTATAAGGCACTGATTCATCCTTTTCTTTTATTCTTCCTTTTAATTCTTTAAATAGATCAGTTCTGAATTGCCTCGCCGCAGACATCATCGTATCTACATAAGCGTTTTCGGCTTTCAGGTACTCGACAACCTTAGTGCTATCCGGCCCTTTCTTAAAAAAATCATTCATCCAATAATAATTATCGATCCGCTCATCACCATGAGCAACCATTTTATGGGGCTTCTTTTCTGTGGTTGGTGCTGCCACGCCTTCGGGCCATTTAAATGCTTCTGTTGTCACTCCTTTAGTATTATCGTTACATGAAAGAATAAGCACGGTTACAGCTGCAGGGAAAAGATTTTTTAAATCCATAAAAAAATGTTTAGAGTCGTTGAATATACGAACACCTTCCCTAAATAAAAAAGCCCTTTTACAAAGGGCAAAAAACATATTTGACTCACATTATTTTTCAGATAGCAAACCAGCCGCCAAATATTCTTTGTTCAAACGGGCAATATTATCAATGGAAATCTCTTTGGGGCAAACGGCTTCACAGGCTCCCGTATTCGTGCAGCCGCCAAATCCTTCCTTATCCATTTGCGCAACCATATTCAATGCCCTTGTTCTTCTTTCAGGCTCGCCTTGAGGCAGTAAAGCAAGATGCGTAACTTTTGCAGAAACAAAAAGCATGGCTGACGAATTTTTGCAAGCCGCTACGCAAGCGCCACAACCAATACATGCAGCCGCTGCAAAAGATGCATCAGCTTTGTCTTTATCAACAGGTATAGCGTTGGCATCAACCGCATTTCCTGTATTGACAGAAATGAAGCCGCCTGCTTGTATAATTCTTTCGAAGGCAGTTCTGTCAACCATCAGATCTTTGATCACAGGAAAGGCATTGGCTCTCCACGGCTCTACAACAATTGTCTCTCCATCATTAAAAGCCCTCATGTGTAACTGGCAGGTAGTTGTTGCATGCCATGGTCCATGCGGACGTCCGTTGATATACATCGAGCAGGTGCCGCAAATGCCTTCGCGGCAATCATGATCAAATGTAATTGGCTCCTTCCCGTCGCTGATCAATTCTTCATTCAACACATCAAACATTTCAAGGAAAGACATTTCTGTAGAAATATTCTTTGCTTCATACGTTTCAAATCTTCCTGCAGTTTGACTGTTCTTCTGCTTCCAGACCTTTAGTTTAACATTTATATTCTTGTGTTCCATAAAACCCCCTGTCCCCCCTAAAGGGGTCATTTAGATTTATTGTTTCAATTAAATAATGAACTTTTAAATATAAACCCTCAAAAACCCCTTTAGGGGCAGGGGTTTTTACTTGTAACTCCTCTTGCTCGGTTTTGCCACTTCAAATTTCAACTCTTCTTTATGCAACTCCCATTGATTTTCGCCTTTGAATTCCCATGACGATACATAGGCAAATTCATCATCCTTTCTATCCGCTTCTCCTTCCGGTGTTTGACTCTCCTCGCGGAAATGCCCACCACAGCTTTCATTTCTTTGCAATGCATCCATACACATCAACTCACCCAGCTCAATGAAATCCGCTACGCGGCCTGCTTTATCCAATTCAGGATTCATTTCATTTATCTCGCCGGGAATCCTCAGATCGCTCCAAAAATCTTTTTTCAATTGTTGTATTTCCGATATTGCTTGCTTTAATCCCTCAGCATTTCTTGCCATACCGCATTTATTCCACATTATTTTCCCCAATCGCTTGTGAAAACTCTCTACAGTCTGCTTGCCTTTAATATTCATTAATTGGTTGATGCGGTCAGCAACAGCCTTTTCCGTTTCTTCAAAAGCAGGATGATCAGTTGAAATTGCCTTTGTTCTTATTTCAGCAGACATATAATTACCCATCGTATAGGGAATGACAAAGTAGCCATCAGCTAATCCCTGCATCAATGCAGATGCACCCAGACGATTAGCGCCGTGATCAGAGAAATTTGCCTCGCCTAAACAATATAGACCGGGAACAGTTGTCATCAGCTCATAATCTACCCACAAACCGCCCATGGTATAGTGAACAGCAGGATAAATCCGCATTGGCACCTCATAAGGATTTTCACCCGTGATCTTTTCATACATGTCAAAGAGATTACCATACTTCTCTTTTACTACTTCTTTTCCAAGCAGAATTATTGTTGCTTCATCAGCATTTTCCATTGCCTGCTTACCCGCTTCAATCTTTCCATAACGCTTTATGGCATCGGCGTAGTCCAAATAAACAGCCTGCTTTGATGTACCGACTCCGTACCCGGCATCACATCTTTCTTTTGCAGCCCTTGACGCCACATCTCTTGGTACCAAATTCCCGAACGCGGGATATCTTCTTTCCAGATAATAATCTCTTTCTTCTTCTGGTATTTCATTTGGCTTACGATTGTCACCTTGCTTTTTTGGCACCCAAATACGACCATCATTTCGCAGCGATTCACTCATCAATGTCAGCTTACTTTGGTGATCACCGGTTACAGGAATACATGTTGGATGTATCTGCGTAAAACAAGGATTGCCAAACCATGCACCTTTTTTATGTGCTTTCCAGATAGCTGTTACATTACAACCCATGGCATTTGTGCTGAGATAAAAAACATTGCCATAACCACCGGTGCACAACAACACGGCATGCCCAAAAAACCTTTCTAGCTTACCGGTCACCAAATTGCGACAAATAATTCCCCTTGCTTTTCCATCAATCATTACTACATCCAGCATTTCATGACGGCTATACATTTTTACATTACCCAATGCAACCTGTCGTTCCATTGCCTGGTAGGCACCGATCAATAATTGCTGACCGGTTTGTCCTGCAGCATAAAAAGTTCTTTGTACTTGTGTGCCGCCAAATGAGCGATTACTCAGTAGACCACCATACTCTCTTGCAAATGGCACACCCTGCGCCACACATTGGTCAATAATATTGGTACTTACTTCGGCAAGACGATGCACATTAGCTTCTCTTGCCCGATAATCGCCTCCTTTTATTGTATCATAAAATAAACGAAATACACTATCACCATCATTCTGATAATTCTTTGCCGCATTGATGCCGCCTTGCGCAGCAATGCTGTGTGCGCGCCGTGGAGAGTCCTGGAAGCAAAATGCTTTTACCTGGTAGCCCAGCTCACCCAATGCGGCTGCGGCAGAAGCGCCAGCCAATCCTGTTCCTACAACAATTACTTCAAGCCTGCGTTTATTCGCCGGGTTCACCAGTTTGCAGTGCCCTTTGTAATATGTCCATTTGTTGTCTAAAGGAACTTCTTGTGGAATTTTTGCGTCAAGCATAATTCAATTTGATAATTAGTTAATGTGCTGATATGCTAATTATATATTTTTCGCCGGCATCGGCACTACTATCAACTTTCGTTGTTTCCAGTTTGCTGGTTCACTACGCAAACTGCTCACTTATACTTCCTGTATTTCTATTAAGCTTCTTGTCCATCCCATTTGAAATTTTATCCTCGTCGAACATCCGGCCCCCGCCAGCGGGGATAATGAACATTTCTTTTGTTTGATCAATCAACTAATAACTGTCCATTCCAAGTCTCTCCGCCGGAGGCGGGGGACAGGGGTTTTATCCTATCCATCCCAATTTGAATGAAAGCGGCATCAGCGCAAAGATCAACGGAACGATAATTGAAAATCCGATGCCGAGCGCATTTACCATATTCAAATATTTTTTGTTGTGCAAGCCCAGGGTTCTGAATGCACTTTGAAACCCATGCATAAGGTGCCAGGCAAGCGAAATACAACCGAGCACATAAACGATCACTATCCACCATTCACTGAACGTAGCTTTCATTAAACTAAACATATCATGCCCGATAAATCCGTTGGACAATAAGACGGGTTCTTCTATTCCAGCATGAGTAAACCTTGATGGGATCCAGAAATGCCACCAATGAAGCAACAGAAATAATAAAAGAATAGTGCCGAGTAATCCCATTGAACGGCTATACCATTTGCTGCCACGATTGCCAAGATTTACTTCGTAACCTCTTTTTCTTTTTCCCCTGTTTTCAAATTCAACAACAAGCCCTTGTATGATATGAATAAAGAACCCGGCAAACAATACATATTCCATGATGCGAATTACAACATTCCTGGCCATAAACTGAGCAGCACGATTGAACATATCACCATTATCAGAGCTATCAATTGCGTCTTTGAAAATACAGCCATTAACACCGACATGTACGACCAAAAAAGTAATAAGAAACAAACCCGTCACACTCATAACGATCTTCTTGCCGATTGTAGAAGTAAACAACTGGGACCAGTTCATAAAGTGAGTAATTTAGATGGAATGGTTTTCAGTTATAAAGATACTGGGGGAACACCAAACTTGTAAAAAAAATTAAGAATCTTGATAGACGGGGCTTCGTTGAATAAATTAAGAGAAAATACACGTCCGGTTATATTGAGATATAACAAATAACTTTTGACGAATAACAAATCAACCTGGCAATCGTGCCTGCTCTACAGAATCGATCTTTTTAAACAGATGGAAAGGTTTGTATGTACGCCACTCAGGAATTTCCATAAGTTCGAGATAGCGGTTCAATCTTGCTTTTTTAAAATCATGCTGGGTCGCTTCCGGCATATTCAACACTACAATCCAGCCATGCTCATCGGAAGTTTCTTCATACCATTCTTCATAATAATCCCTGTCGCCGCTGTGAAAATTGAGCACATTCTCTGCGATCAATATAAATTTATTGATACCTTGAAGTTCAAAAACATCGATCACTTCCCGCTTTAAGATCATTATGTCATTTTCAATTGCGTCGTTCCACTCGCCTATTAATTCAATGATCGCATATTTTTCTTCATAATCGGCTATCAGCACCTTCATATAAAGCGTACGGCTGCCAAATTCATCCCATTGCGGATGTATATAATAATTGTATACCGTCTGGGTAAATTCAAACTCAGAATGAATCTGGCCATAAAAGGGAGAACGCTGATCTTCCTCACTTACATAAATATGCCGCCAATTATAAAAAGGTTCTATATCATGCATAGACTAAAACTCCCAGGGCAAAGATACATCAGCAATGACTAACCTTAAAGTATCAAAAAGTTTAAAAGTTAATAAATTAAAATGTGAAAAAATAAATGATGAAATGCTGGTTAATCCAATAGAAAATTCTTAAATGATTCATAAGATGCATTCATCTTACGGCTTTGCTTTTCAATCTTCATAAGTGACGACAAAGAAGGCGGGATCTCTATTTTCTTTGTTGTTGCCTTCTCAACAGCAGCAGGAAATTTTACAGGATGAGCTGTTTCCAAAAAAATTCCTTTTCTTCCGGGATGAGTTTGCAAAAATCTTCTAAGCGATAAATAACCCACTGCGCCATGTGGATCTAAAAGATATTTTGATTGTTCGTAAACGTCTTTGATTGTTGCCAGTGTTTCTTCATCGGTTATATTGTATGATGAAAGATTTTTAGCGAGGTCAGGAAACTGGTGATGAAAGATCTCCAAAATGCGGATAAAATTACTTGGATTGCCAACATCCATTGCGTTGGAGAGCGTGGGCAAAGCAGTTTGTGGCTGAAAGATTTCTGTTTGTAAATATTTTGTAACGGCATCATTTACATTGCAGGCTGCAATAAAATGGTGAACCGGCAGACCGGACTGTTTTGCCAAAATGCCAGCGCAAATATTTCCAAAATTTCCGCTCGGAACAGAGATCACTGGTGCATGAGCTTTATCTGTCCATTGTTTATAGGCAAAGAAATAATAGAATTGCTGTGGAAGCCAACGGGCAACATTTATTGAATTCGCAGAGGTAAGAAACAGCTTCTTATTTATTTCTCGATCAGCAAAAGCCTGTTTCACCATTTGCTGGCAATCATCAAAGGTTCCTTCTACCTCGAGTGCTTCAATGTTTTTTCCAAGGGTTGTCAATTGCTTTTCCTGCACAGGACTTATCTTTCCCGAAGGATAGACAATAATTACATCGACACCGGGGACATCATAAAATCCATTGGCAACGGCACCGCCGGTATCACCAGAAGTAGCCACTAATACGGTTACTTTCTTATTTTCATTTTTTAAAAAATGACCCAGGCAACGGCTCATGAACCTGGCACCCACATCTTTAAATGCAAGTGTAGGCCCATGAAAAAGTTCCAGTGAGAAAATATGATCATTAACTTTTATAAGAGGAATTGGAAAACTTATTGTTTCACTTACAATGCTGAAAAGATCATCCTCATTTAGTTCGCCACCAACATAAGGCTTGATGACTTGAAAAGCAATTTCTTCATTGGATAGCCGTTCAATCTCATTGATCAAACTTTTATCTACTTGCGGAATTGTTCCCGGGAAATAAAGGCCGTTGTCCGGAGCCTGTCCTCGAATCGTTGCCTCTTTAAATGAAACCCGTTCAGAATTTTTATTTGTACTATAGTATTTCAAGCTTTATTAATTATTAATTAGTAATTATTCCGCTACAACCTCCACTCCTTTTTTATTGATTGTAGTTACATAGGTGTTATAATCAATCCCAATCTTATTGTATACTTCTTTCATTACTGATTCCACAGTTGTTGCAGTTGCTTCATCTTTACTCAACATAAAAACCGAGGGACCGGAACCGGAAATACCTCCACCTAATGCCCCTGCTTCTTTGCACTTATTTTTCACTTCATCAAATCCGGGAATTAGAATGCTGCGAACAGGTTCAATGATCACATCTTCCAGCGACCGGCCGATAAGTTCAAGATCATTTTTTAAAAACCCTGTTACAAGGCCGGCGATATTTCCCCATTGCCGTATTGCATCTTTTAACAAGATCTGCTGACGAAGTATTTGCCTTGCATCAGAAGTTCTTACCTCTATTTGCGGATGAACAACCGTGACAAAAAGATCAGGAGATGAAATAGAAACAATGTCAAGGGGATGGATGCAACGTATGAGGCTAACACCACCAAGAATGCATGGGGCAATATTATCGGCATGTTTTACTCCCGAAGCCAACTTTTCGCCATTCATTGCAAACTGAACCAGTTCATCATTGGAAAAAATATTACCGAGCAAATGATTCGCCGCTACGGCTGCGCCGGCAGCACTTGCCGCGCTGCTGCCAATGCCGCTTCCCGGTTTTATATGCTTTTCAATTTCAATTTCAAAGCCAATTTTATTTTCCATTCTTTCTATGATCGACAACAATACAACCCCCGCTACATTTCTTTCCGGCTCGGTTGGTAAATTGAAACTGTCCTTATTATGAATTATTACTTTTGAATCATCAAGCAGTTTCACCTTCATCACATCATAAGGGGCATTCAAGGCAAGACCGAGAATATCAAACCCGCAGACAAGATTTGCTACCGTTCCGGGAGAATGTATTGTGACACCCCCAACCCCTAAAGGGGAGCTATAACTTGATTTACCCATTGGCGAATAGAATTACAGGACTCAAAGGAGTGCGACGCAACGAAAGTTCAACCAAGGAACCAACGCCGGTAGTACAGCTACAGGTTTCAATTTTAAAACTTTTCTTATCGTAGTTCATTTTATATCTAAGTTCCCCCTTTAGGGGGACAGGGGGCTACATTTTTACCGCCCTCAAAATATCCGCAAATACTCCGCTTGCTGTGACCTCTGCTCCCGCACCCGCGCCCTTCACTACCATTGGTTGCTCACGGTAACGATCGGTGTAAAACAAAACAACATTATCTTTTCCATACAAGTGATAAAGATCATGCTTTGGATCTATATGCTGCAATCCAACAGCAGCCTTGCCCTCATTATACGAAGCAACAAATTTTAGTTTGCATCCTGCCGCATTTGCTTTTTCAAAGATCTTTTTAAAATGACCTTCTTCTTTTGCCATTGCAGAATAAAAATCTTCCACTGTTCCCCTCATACATGATGCTGGCATAAATGAATTGTTGCTGACCTCATCCATTTCTATTTTCTCACCTGCCTCTCTTGCAAGTATCATGATTTTTCGCATCACATCAGTCCCGCTGAGATCAAGCCGTGGGTCGGGTTCGGTGTAGCCTTCATCCTGGGCCTGCTTCACCACATCAGCAAATTTTCTTTTCCCATCATAGTTATTAAAGACAAAATTGAGTGTTCCGCTAAGCACAGCTTCGATGCGATGGATCCTGTCGCCGCTATTGAGCAGATCATTGAGCGACGCTATGACGGGCAGGCCTGCGCCCACATTGGTCTCAAAAAGGAAATGGCAGTTGAATTCCCTTGCAATATCTTTTAATTTTTTATAGTTGCTGTAAACAGACGAAGCCGCAACTTTATTACAGGCAACTACTGAAATACTTTTTCTTAATAACTGTTCATAAACACCAGCTACAGCATCGCTTGCGGTAATATCAACAAAGATCGAATTGCGAAGGTTGCGGTCAATGATCTCATTAACGAATTGCTGTATATCGGCATTTTTGCCATCACTCATCTTTTGTTCCCATTGGGAAAGCCTGATCCCGTTTTCATCAACCAGCATTTTTCTGCTATTGCAAATGCCAACCACATTTATTACCAACTTCATTTGTTTTTGTAAAAATCCAAGCTGCTGCTGCAATTGTCCCAATAATTTCTTACCGACATTCCCGGTACCTACAACAAATAAATTGATTTGCTTATACGTGGTTTCAAAAAATTCCTCATGTAAAACGTTTATTGCTTTCTTTACGTCTTTAGTAGCAATAACAGCGGAGATATTTTTCTCCGACGAACCTTGCGCGATGGCACGAATGTTCACACCATTTCTTCCCATTGCACTGAACATACGGCCACTGATTCCCGGGTGACTTTTCATATTCTCTCCAACCAATGCAACAATCGAAAGATCAGTTTCTATTTTTAAGGGCTCCACTTTATTCAAGGCTATTTCATTTATGAATGCAGCATCAACTGCATGTTTCGCCTTTTGAGCCGAAGTCGCTTCAATTCCTACGCAGATTGAATGCTCCGATGAACTTTGCGTAATCAGGATAACATTTATTTTTTCATTACTCAGCGCTTCAAAAAGTCTTTTTGAAAAACCAGGGATGCCGATCATGCCGCTGCCCTCAAGGCTGATCAAAACAATACTATTGATACTTGATATACCCCTTACAATATTTCCATTCTTTGTAGATACAGATTCAATCAATGTCCCTCCATCTGCCGGTGCAAACGTGTTTTTAATCCAAACCGGAATTCCCAGGCTCATGACTGGTTGAATCGTTGGCGGGTAAATGACTTTTGCACCAAAATGAGAAAGCTCCATCGCTTCCTGGTAAGAAATATGCGGAATGATACGGGCATTATTGGTAAGTCGCGGATCAGCCGTCATCATGCCGCTTACATCTGTCCATATTTCCAACACATTTGCTTTCATAGCCGACGCAGCAATAGCCGCTGTAAAATCTGAACCGCCGCGGCCAAGTGTGGTGGTTACGCCACTTTTATCCGCGGCAATAAACCCGGGTAAAACAAATATCGAGGATGTTTGTGATCCGAAATAGTCATTTATTCTTTGATTTGTTTCCGGGTAATCAACTTCAGCAGCAGTAAATGTTGAATTGGTCAGGATCAATTCACGTGAATCTTTCCATGTCGCTGCAATACCATCGCTATTAAATTTTGCTGCAATAATCTGCGAAGAAATTAATTCCCCGTAACTGCTGATCCTGTCCTTTGTTCTTGGCGTCAATTCTCTTAATAAAAAAATACCGTTACAAATATCTTCGATCTCATTACAACTTTTTTTTACCAAACTCAATAAATGGCTTTGTTGAGCCACAGGAATTAGCTGTTTCACCGTATCCAAATGTCTCTGTTCAATAACGAGCAACCTGTCCTTATATGTTTCATCGCCTGAAGACGCTAATGCAGCAGCTTCCAATAAAAGATCAGTTACGCCACCAAAAGCAGAAACAATCACAATAGTTTTACCTGCCTGCCGGTCAGGCGGATCTTTTTTGACCGCCTCTTTTACGATGGCAACAACTTTTGAAATATTTTCGGCGTTTGCGACGGATGTGCCACCAAATTTTAAAACCTGCATATGATTATGTTGAAATGATTTTATAGAGTTATTTAGAACCGACTTTGTCGTTTACAGCTTAGTGCCCTTTGTTGATATGGTAATTTACAATCCGCTTAGCGGATTGTTGTAGTTGTTGTGGTAGAAATAGAGGCAATTGGCGATGCACTGCCTGTTGCCAGAGGAGAAACAATATGTAACCAATGATTTATCACTATCAAGCGTTAGACGCACAAGATAAAAAAGAAAACCAATAACACCCGTTATTTCAGCGAATTTTCCACGGCTTTTTTTACGCTTCCATATTTGAGCAGAAGCTCTTTTGCATTTTCGTAGTTATTCATCTTCAGTTTTTCCATCAGCATTTTCGTACCGCGGTCAACCAGCTTTTCATTTGTAAGCTGCATATTCACCATCTTATTATCCTCTACCCTGCCAAGCTGAATCATTATGGCCGTTGAGATCATATTCAACACCAGTTTCTGGGACGTGCCGCTTTTCATTCTTGTGCTGCCAGTAACGAACTCAGGCCCTACTTCTATTTCCACAGGATAATCGGCCACTCTTGACAACGGCGATCCCGGATTATTAGTAATACTTCCTGTAAGTATGCCGCGGTTTTTGCAACCCTCTAATGCTCCCAATACATAAGGCGTCGTACCACTTGCAGCAATACCAATAACAAAATCCTTATCCGAAATATTATTCTTTACCAGGTCATTCCAGCCTTCTTCCTTATTGTCTTCCGCATATTCCACCGCATTGGTAATGGCTTTATCGCCACCTGCTATGATTGCATTGACCAATCCATATGGCACTCCATAAGTTGGCGGGCATTCGCTGGCATCTACCACTCCCAAACGACCACTCGTGCCGGCACCAACATAAAACAACCTCCCTCCGCTAAGCATCTTATCACTGGCCGCTTCTACCAATTTTTCGATCTGTGGTATCGCTTTTTCTATAGCATAGGGCACGGTTTTATCCTCATTATTAATATTGATCAATAGCTCCGCCACCGGCATTTTATCCAAATGCCGGTAGTTGCTCGGTTGCTCAGTAATTTTTTCAAATGACATAATAAATTTCTCCTAACTATGATATGCTACCAATCCTTCCATGGGGTTTTTTATCACCTTCCCTAATTCAAATTCGTACCTATCGCAAAGATGCCGCAATACATCCTGAAAACCATATGCAATACTGCCAATAAAATGAATAGGCATCAGCCAGGATTCACGATAATGACAAAGATGACAAAAGAAAAAATCATTCAGCCCATCTTCAATAATATTCTCGATCATATAATGGCCGCGGTTTTCCGCCAGGAAAATAGCGAATGACGCAAGATAACGATTGGGCAATGGTTTTTTATAGACGTTATCAAGTATCTCAGCCCTGTTGGTTACATATTTTGAATCAAACCTTGCCCTGAGATCATCGTCAAAAGTTTCGTACAAGTAATGCTGAATGACTTTTTTCCCGAGATAAGCTCCGCTGCCTTCATCCCCCAGCACATATCCAATCCCGGGTGTTTGTTTCATGATCTTCCTTCCATTATAATAACAGCAAAAAGATCCGGTGCCAAGGTTGCCAACCATGCCCTTTTTCTTTCCGCAAACAGCTCTTGCGGCGGCCATCAGGTCGTGAGTTACTTCTATTTTTTTTGTTTTTTCAAATACCTGTTGTAAGGCTTTTTTTATTAAACGCCCGTTAGCAGGATTTGCGCAACCTGTTCCATAATAAAAGATCTCGTCCACTTTTATATCCCTGAGTTTTGGCTTGAGTTCTTTTAATAATAGATTTTTTATTTGCTCCCCATTTAAAAAATAAGGGCTAATGCCCTGTGTAAAAATGGTTTTCTTTTTCCCATCACTTAAAAGCCGCCATTCAGCTTTTGTAGCTCCACTATCCGCTATCAGTTTAATTAAAGACATTTTTGTTGTTTGCCGGGAAAGGTTTCGGTTTACTATGTTTTGAAATTATTAACTACTGGTAATTAGTACAATAAGTCAGTAACCAGAAACTTTTTTCTATTTTGCATTAAAATACAAAGAAACAAGGAACGATGGGTAATAAAAAATTACAGGTGTGGCTTCCGCTGGTTTTTTCAATAGTGCTTATAGGAGGAATGTACTTTGGATTTAAGTTAAGAGAAAGTACGCCTTCGGGAACTGGTTTTTTTAAAGCCGATAAAAAAACTTCTTTACAGGAAATACTCGACCTGGTGAGGCAACGGTATGTGGATCGGATAAGCATTGACTCCTTACAAAATAATGCAATAGATGAGATGATGGGGCACTTGGATCCGCATTCTATTTATATTCCGGCTTCAAATCTGCAGGAAGTAAATGAAGACCTGCTGGGGAATTTTGAAGGTATTGGTGTTGAATTCAATATTTTTTCTGACACCGTACATATTGTACACGTGATCGCAGATGGACCAAGTGACAAGGCGGGATTGCAGGTTGGTGATAGGATTATTAAAGTAAACGGCGAAACCGTCGCCGGTAAGAATATTTCTTCCGATGACATAAAAAAGAAGATCCGAGGACAAAGGGATACCCCGGTTAAGGTTACAATACTAAGGAAGGGTGAACAAAAAGATATATCGATAAAAAGAGGCACCATCCCGATTCCTTCGATCGATGCCGTTTATATGCTTGACGATACCACGGGCTACATTAAGCTTAATAAGTTTTCTGAAACTGCTTATGAAGAGTTTATGCGTTCGCTGGAAAATTTACAGAAGAATAAAATCAGCAACCTGATACTCGATCTGCGCGGAAATGGCGGCGGCTTCATGAATGAAGCGGTCGAAATTGCGGATGAATTTTTAAGTGATGAAAAATTGGTGGTGTATACTCAGGGCGTTAATACGCAACGCAGAGAATACAAATGCAGAAGAAACGGCTTATTTGAAAAAGGCGGACTGGTGGTATTAGTTGACGAGCTTTCTGCAAGTGCCAGTGAAGTGCTGGCCGGTGCTTTGCAGGATTGGTGCCGTGCGACGATCGTGGGCCGCAGAACGTTTGGTAAAGGATTAGTGCAGGAACAATATTCATTGAGTGACGGATCGGCAATCCGGTTAACAGTTGCAAGATACTATACGCCCAAAGGAAGAAGCATACAGCGTTCCTACGAGAAAGGAAAAGAAAAATATCTGGAAGAGATCGCGGATCGTTACGAAAATGGAGAAGTCAATCAGCTCGATGCCAATAAAATTGCCAATGGTAAAATTTATAAAACATTGTGCGGGGATACAGTTTACGGCGGCGGAGGTATTACACCAAAAATATTTGTGGGGCTTGACACAGGCAGCCTCCACAGGAACGTAACGGAATTATATGGTAGCGGCTCGCTCAACGATTTCATTTATTACTATTACATCAATCACCTGGAAGAAATAAACAAGTTCGACAGGCCCGATGAGTTCATCACAAAATATAATAATGAAGAAGCCAGATGGCAGGAACTTGTAAAGCATGCAGCTAACGATAGTATTGACCTCACCAAGATTTCACCCGCGGATAAAGATTTCTTACAAAAGAGAATTAAGGCCCAGCTTGCTCGGTATAAGTGGAGAACCGAAGGATACTATGAAGCGATAAACAGTCACGACCCGGTCATTAAAAAAGCATTGGAAGTTCTCAAATCATCTTCTTTGGGCAAATAAAATTTGCGTTGCCAGATAGCACATTGGAAGAAGTAAAATAATATCGGCCAGGTGAGCAAGCCATTCATTTCGTGATATTCTACTGGCCGGGAAGACCAGTCCGCCAACGATTAGCATTACTGCAGCCCATGATTTCGTTGTCTTTGTCCTTAAAAAAAACACTCCAAGAAGAATTAAACTCAGCGGCGCAAGCGGGCCGGACCAAAAAAGCAACAAACCGGTGCTTACCGGGTATTTTGCAAAAGCATCAATGTATGTTTGATGAGAAATATCAAAAATCTCAGTAAGCACTCCTACAAAACCAAATAGGCCCCCACTAAAAAATCCAAAAATTGCGATCAGCAGTCCCCATTGTGCAATTCCAGGCATTCTTGTTTTTAATAACCCGAATAAATAGCTCATTGCCATGATCCAAAAAACTGTTGAAAGAATCAGGATCGTACCACCAGTAACCCCGTATTCACCATTGACCCAAAAAAAACTTGAAATAAACATTAAAAGCGGGGCGAGGAATACTGATATGGCGTATACTGTTTGATTACTTTGTAGCATCTGCAACTTTTAGATAAAAAGCAATCCGCCAGAGCGGATTGCGTGATGAGAATAAGGTGGAAAATTTATATTGAGTTATAATTCACTGCCGCCATTGATTTTATCGTACCAGCTCTTTTTCTCTACGAAATAAGAACCAATAAGACCAAGTCCACCACCCATTGCGATAAGAGCAAAATAAATTCCCACTGGCTCGATCCTGTAAGGAAGATTCATATCGACGAAAAATGCGATAAGCAACCCCAACCCTGCACCGAGTAATAACAGGCCCCATTTTAAGCTTCTGAATGGTGCGGGACGATTTAGCCTGTCCTTGGGGTTCATCCCTTTTTCAACCATCGCAAGATTTTCCCTGCTTTTCAGATAAACAATTCCGAAGATCATAGCAAATCCACCAGCAAAAATGGTGATCGGTATTAAAACTTCTGCGCCGTCCATAATTAAATTTTTATAGTTATTAATTTTTAAATTCTACTCTTTATGACTACAAGTCTGGAAACCAGGTTACAGCCGGTAAAGAACTTTTATCAAAATGGTTTACAGAGACTATGACAACAACCGCTCACAGCAGGTTACAGGGCAAATGCAACCGGTTGGTTGTACTTATATAGTCCAAATAAGGTCTAACTTTAGTGTAACCAAAAACAATATTACGTAGTCTTACTTATTGAATGTCAACCGGACTTGGTGATAATGAGATCATAAGCAGGGTGCTGCAGGGTGAGCAGAATGCCTATGCTGAACTGGTAAATCGTTACCAGAGCTATGTTTTTACGCTGATCCTTAGAATGGTTAAAAGCCGGGAGGACGCCGAAGAGATAGCGCAAGATGTATTTGTAAAAGCTTACCGTTCGCTAGCAGATTTTCGGGGTGAGTCGAAATTCAGCACCTGGCTCTATACCATAACCAATACAACGAGCATTACCTTTTTGAGAAAAAAGAAACTGGAAGTGCATTCTTTGGATAATGAAAAAGTGTTTGAGGTGGCAGACAGCAGGGATTCGGGATTTAGAGCGAATTTGATCGAACAAAAATCGAGGGTGAATATGGTAAATGAAGCGATTGCAATGCTTAGCCCCGATGATGCGGAGATCATAACGCTTTTTTATAAAGCGGAACAAAACCTTGAAGAGATAAGCAGGATCCTCCGGCTTGAAACGAATACAGTCAAGGTGAGATTACATCGTGCCAGGGCCAGACTAAAAGAAAAAATGGAAAAGAACTTCAGTGAAGAAGTAAAAAATATCTATTAAACTTTGTTTGTATGAATCAGGAACAGAATATTGAGGAGCAACTTTGGTCATATATTGACGGTCATTCTTCCAGTGAAGAAAGATCTTTGATTGACAAATTGCTACAAAGCAATCTTGAATGGAAAAACAAATACCATGAACTGCTGGAGATCCATCAATTGATGAATGCCGCTGAACTGGAGCAACCTTCATTGCGTTTTACCAAAAATGTAATGGAAAAAATTGCTCAATACTCTATTGCACCCGCCACTAAGAATTATATCAATAAAAGGATCATCTGGGGAATTGCAGCATTTTTTATTACGCTTATCACAGGATTTTTGATCTATGGTTTTGCACAAATAGATTGGAACGCTCAAAGCGATAGTAGTTTGCCCGTAGACTTGTCCCAGGTTGATTTCAGCAAAATATTCAACAACAATTTTGTAAATGGCTTTATGATGGTGAATGTGTTGCTTGGGCTTGTGTTGCTTGACAGAATTCTTGCTAACAAACGAAAAAAGTACCAGCAACAAGGCTGACCGCTCAGTAAGAATCCAAATCAAAATCAAGTCTGTTAAAGTTGCTTAATGATTCTATCATTAGGTCCGGTATGCCCTTCCCGTTCCCGGGAGGGGCTTTTATTTATGTACTCACGAATGACAGTTCAAAACTCAAGGCAATAAAGTAACTTTGCCCCATTAAGAATAACTATGGATATTAAAAACAACATCCTTGAAACGATCGGTAATACGCCCCTGATAAAACTCACCAAGATCACCAAAGATTTTCCCTGCACAGTAGCCGCGAAGGTCGATTATTTCAACCCGGGTAACTCTATTAAAGATCGTATGGCTGTCAAGATGATCGAAGTAGCAGAAAAAGAAGGCAGACTAAAACCTGGCGGTACAATCATAGAATGTACCAGCGGAAATACCGGAATGGGTTTGGCACTGGCGGCTGTAGTAAAAGGTTATAAATGCATTTTTACCACTACAGATAAACAGAGCAAAGAAAAAATGGATATATTAAAGGCTGTCGGCGCAGAAGTAATTGTTTGTCCCACCAATGTTGAACCGGACGATCCGAGAAGTTATTACTCAGTGGCAAAAAGACTGGCAAAAGAAATTCCCAATTCTTTTCATGCTAATCAATATGACAATCTTGCAAACAGGCTTGCGCATTATGAATCTACAGGGCCGGAAATCTGGAAACAAACCGATGGAAAGATTACACATCTTGTTTGCACAGCCGGGACTGGTGGCACTGTTACAGGGACTGCAATGTTTTTAAAAGAAAAAAATCCGAATGTACAAGTATGGGCGATTGATGTATATGGTTCATTACTTACAAAATATTTCAGAACCGGTGAAGTGGATATGAAAGAAGTGCATCCTTATATTAGTGAAGGCTTTGGTGAAGATTTCGTTCCTGAAAATTATGACATGAAATGGATCGATCATTTTGAACAAGTAACAGATAAGGATGGCGCCATTATGGCCCGCAGGTTAGCAAAAGAAGAAGGAATTTTTTGTGGCTATAGTGCCGGCAGTTGTATACAGGGTCTGATGCAATTAAAGAGTCGATTGAAAAAAGATGATCTGGTTGTTTGCATCTTTCATGATCATGGCAGCCGCTATGTTGCCAAAGTCTACAATGATCAATGGATGATAGAACGCGGATTTCTTGATGTAAAGACATTTAAGGATATTATAAGCAGCCGCAGCGGTAAACAAAAGCTTGTTACTATAGAACCTTCGCAAACGGTAGCCGAAGCAGTTGATCTGATGAAGAAATTTGATATTGAAAATATTCCTGTCATGAATGGCAACGGACCAATTGGTGCTATCAGTGAAAATGGTTTGTTTCAAAAAATATTTTCAAACCCCGATATAAAAAACTCGAAAGTTGAAAATGTAATGGAGCGACCCTACCCACTTGTTGAATTTAATACCCCGGTTGAAAAACTAAGTACATTAATTAATAAAGAAAACGGGGCGGTGTTAAGTAAAGATGAGGCCGGCAACTATCATATTGTAACAAAATATGATGTTATACAAGCTTTAGGAAAATAACGCAAAAGTCAAAAGAATGCACAGTTAAGAAATTTTGAATTTTTACTTTTGACTTTCTTTCCTCTAACATTTGTTCGTAATAACGAGTGTTTAAATCAATTATCTTGCGGCCCATTAGCGAGTACTTGCCTGCCACAACAGATCACATTCACAAAACGAAAAATCAAATGAGTAAATACAGAGCCGGGGTATTGTTCGGCGAGGAATTAGAAACACTTTATAACGATGCCAGGAAGAATCAGTTTGCCTTACCTGCTGTAAACACAATTGGAACAAATACAATCAATGCAACCCTTGAAACTGCTGCAAAAGTAAACTCGCCGGTTATCATTCAGTTTTCAAATGGCGGTGCACAATTTATTGCGGGCAAAGGAATGCCAAATGATAAAATGCAGGCAAATATCTCAGGCGGCATTTCGGGTGCATTACATATTCATAATGTGGCAAAATATTATGGTGTGCCTGTTGTTTTACATACAGATCATGCAGCAAAAAAATGGTTGCCGTGGATAAGCGGACTCATTGATGCAGGCGAACTATATTTCAAAGAAAAAGGCCAACCGCTTTTTAGTTCACACATGCTTGACCTGAGTGAAGAACCCATTGAAGAAAATATTAAAACATCAGTGGAGTTTTTCAAAAGAATGAAACCGCTGGGTATGGGAATTGAAATAGAACTCGGTGTTACCGGGGGTGAAGAAGATGGTGTTGATAATAGTGATGTGGAGAATTCAAAATTATATACGCAACCTGAAGATGTGGCTTATGCTTTTAAAGAATTGAGGAAAGTTGGCAAAATGTTTACTGTTGCAGCTGCATTTGGTAATGTGCATGGTGTTTATAAACCAGGCAATGTTGAATTACGTCCCGTGATCTTAAAAAATAGCCAGGTTTATATTGAAAAGGAATTAAAGACTGCTCCTCAACCAGTTTATTTTGTATTTCATGGTGGCAGCGGCTCGCCTCAGCATCAAATTCGTGAAGCCATCGGCTATGGCGCTATTAAGATGAACATCGATACCGATCTGCAATGGGCATTCTGGGAAGGCGTGTTGGCTAACTATAAAAAACATGAAGGTTACCTCCAGGGTCAGCTTGGAAATCCCGAAGGAGAAGACAAACCCAATAAGAAACATTATGATCCCCGTGTATGGCTGCGTAAAGGTGAAGAGGCGTTTGTAAAACGACTTGAAGTAGCTTTTGAAGATCTGAACTGTATTAACAGGAATGCTTAAGCAGCTATACAAATTATTAGTCCCTGTCCGGTTGCTGGCAGGGATTTTTTCTTATTTAGGAAACAATTAATACATCAGTCTACCAAAATGGTGTAATAAATACGATAATTTTATACCCTGCTTATTATAAATAAACGTATGGAAAAAGAATTTTACAAATTCATTTATCAGCAACAAAAGGAAACCGAAACCGTACCGCCAAATGAACAAATTGCTACGTGGGTGTTAGATCTTATCTGTCTTTTATTTCCCGAAAAATCGGATACAAATGTTGCCTCCCCCGAAGGAGTAGAAATAAGATTTGCAGAATTAAAGACAGAACTCATTAAATTATTAAATGCAACCAGCGGTTGTAACGGCACGGGCAATACGGATAAGGCTGATCATTTCTTTGATAGCATTCCTGAATTATACAGAGTTTTAAATACGGATATTGAAGCATTGCTTTCAGGCGATCCCGCAGCAAGAACGAGGTTCGAGATCATAAGAGCGTATCCGGGATTTTATGCTATATCATTTTATCGTATTGCTCATGCGTTATCGGATCTTGCCATTCCTCTACTTCCAAGAATCATCACAGAATATGCGCATTCAAAAACAGGTATAGATATTCATCCTGCTGCTGAGATCGGTGAACATTTTTTTATAGATCACGGCACCGGCATTGTAATTGGAGAAACAACCATCATCGGGGATCATGTAAAACTTTACCAGGGGGTAACACTCGGCGCGCTAAGCGTAGATAAGGCGCTGGCTTCAGTAAAGCGTCATCCAACAGTGGAAGATCATGTGATCATCTATTCCGGCGCAACAATTTTGGGAGGAGAAACCATCATTGGCCATAATAGTATTATCGGCGGTAATGTATGGCTCACCAAAAGTGTTCCTTCCTGCTCTACCGTTTATCATCGCCCCGATATTGAAGTTGTAGAACAAATTAAATCGTGATCATGGCAAGCATTATCGATTTGGTCGGCAATACACCAATGGTAGAAATAAAAAAATTGAATCCCAACCCTAATGTGAAGATGTTTGCAAAGTTGGAGGGTGATAATCCCGGAGGTAGTGTAAAAGACCGTCCTGCACTTAATATGATTCGTTCGGCATTGGAAAGAGGCGATATAAAAGCCGGCACAAAATTAATTGAAGCTACAAGCGGCAACACGGGGATTGCATTGGCAATGATCGCGCGGTTATATGACCTGGAGATTGAATTAATAATGCCATCAACTTCAACTAAAGAAAGAACATTAACAATGGAAGCCTTTGGTGCTAAAGTAGTCCTGCTTGATAATATTGAGATCTGTCGTGACTATGCTGAAGAAAAAGCTGCAACCGGTGAATATTTTATTCTGAACCAGTTTTCAAATCCAGATAACTACAAAGCGCATTATAAAACCACCGGTCCGGAGATCTGGAGGGATACCAATAAAAGTATTACTCATTTTGTAAGTTCAATGGGAACAACAGGAACGATCATGGGTTGTTCACGTTACTTTAAAGAACTGGATCCCTCAATACAAATTATCGGCTGCCAGCCGACCGAAGAATCTTCAATACCCGGTATACGCAGATGGCCGAAAGAATACCTGCCGAAAATTTTTGAACCTGAGAGAGTCGATCGTGTTATGGATGTTTCGCAGGCTGAAGCTACTTCTATGGCGCGACAATTAGCGAAAGTGGAAGGCATCTTTGCCGGGATGAGCAGTGGAGGTGCCGCATCAGCTGCAATCCGGCTGGCGAAAGAATTACAATCAGGCGTAATCGTCTTCATCACTTGTGACAGAGGTGACCGGTATCTTAGCAGTGATCTCTTTGGGTAAAACTTTTCCCACGACGGGTATTGAAATTAATCGTTAGAAAAAAATTAAAAACTATACTATTCAAAAAGTTGTAGGCGCATGGTTTTTGTGGGATTGAAATTATGTTTTTAACAGCTCCGACAGTAGAAGAATTAAAACAATCAGACTTGTCAGACCTGGCTGACATGTTATCGAAGCAAGCAACAGAATATAGTCGATTAATAAAAATAGAAGGAGTTACTTCAAAAACTATTGCTATAAAAGAAATGATCATTAATATTCAGAATGCAATAGATGCTAAAAAGGTTTCAGAAAGCCCAACGCTCACCAGATAGTTTTGTTTCAACTTTAATATACTTACCCTTACCCTGGCAACTGTATACAAGGTTGGGGACAAAACCAACCAATTTGGGTTCGGGTAACAATATTTTGGCAGAAGCATAAATAAGCACTAAATTTAGGATACCCGTTTTTAAGGAGTGAAAATTATACAAGAAGCCTATGAATAGTAGGCTTTTTTATTTCACTTCAATGAGGCAAATCCCGTTTTATGTCATATTTCTACTTATCGTTCATTGCCAGTTGAAGGACTTTATGAACTACTAGAGTCTTCGGTGAGGGATATGATTGTTTCCGTTGAGACAAAACAGGATAACATGGCTCCATATACGGCGGTAAAGAAACAAGTGGAAATCTTACTTGACCTTATTGAGCAAAAGAGAAGAGACAATTTAGTAAAAACTAATTTTGGTTTAACAGGTATCTGGCTACCCTTACCTTTGCCGAACAGTCGTTAGGGTCATCTAACATATGTTTTAACTATTAAATCAATGGTATGTTAACAGCAGCAGCAAATAAGATCACTGAACTTCTTGGTGACAAAGCGGAATATTTATTGAATCATGTATGCAAAACAATTTCCAAAGAAAAAATTCATTTGCCCGGTCCTGATTTTGTGGACAGAATTTGGATAAAAAGTGACAGGAACCCCCAGGTGCTTCGAAATCTTCAGCAGCTGTACAATTATGGCAGGTTGTCTGAAACCGGTTATTTATCTATCCTTCCGGTTGACCAGGGGATTGAACATAGTGGTGGAGCATCTTTTGCAAAAAATCCAATTTATTTTGATCCGGAAAACATTATTAAGCTGGCTATCGAAGGTGGTTGTAATGCCGTGGCCACTACTTTTGGTGGGCTGGGATTTTTATCAAGAAAATATGCTCATAAAATTCCATTCATCGTAAAAATTAATCACAACGAATTTCTTACTTATCCGAATAAATTTGATCAAATAATGTTTGCCTCGATTAAATCATCATGGAATATGGGAGCAGCCGCAGTTGGTGCCACGATTTATTTCGGCAGTGATGAATCAGCAAGACAAATACAGGAAGTGAGTAAGGCATTTGAAATGGCGCATGAACTCGGTATGGCAACTATCCTCTGGTGCTATTTAAGAAATCCTGCATTCAAGACAAAGGAAAAAGATTTTCATGTATCAGCTGATCTGACAGGCCAGGCAAATCATCTTGGTGTAACAATAGAAGCAGATATCATCAAACAAAAACTACCTGAGAACAACGGTGGCTATCTTGCTTTGAATACAAAAGAATCAGCTTATGGAAAAAATGATTCTCGCATTTACTCTGAATTAACTTCCGATCATCCGATCGATCTTTGTCGCTACCAGGTTGCTAATTGTTATATGGGTCGTGCAGGTTTGATCAATTCCGGAGGTGCTTCGTCTGGCGCAAGCGATATGGCAGAATCCGTAGCTACTGCAGTGATAAATAAAAGAGCTGGAGGTATGGGATTGATCAGTGGTCGTAAAGCATTTCAACGTCCAATGAAAGAAGGTGTAGAAATCTTAAACGCAATACAGGATGTTTACCTGGATAAGGATATAACTATCGCCTAATAAATAGATGTTCATTCGTAACCCGTCTTGTTCGGACCGAGACGGGTTCTTTTTTGGCATTATCTCCCTGAAAAAATATTCATCGCTGGCAACTTTTCTGTTGCTTACACCGATTCGATAAAAAATCTGCCTCTATAAAACATTTTTTTTATGAAGAAAGGTATCCTGTTTATTCTTGCAACATTTCTTATAATCGCCTCATGCAGTAAAAGCAGCGACAGCGGTGGCGGGGGAAATGGGGGCGGCGGTGGTGGCGGTAGTACAAGTTGCGCTGGTGTAGCGAGTTCATTTGCCGCTAATGTCAATCCTATTATTCAATCAACTTGTGCCACAGATGCGACCTGTCATGGTGCTGGCAGCGTAAATGGCCCAGGTCCATTACTCACCTACACACAAATTTCTGGCGCCAGAGCTGCTATTAAAGTGGCTGTCGGTAATGGTACTATGCCGAAAACCGGATCATTGAGCGCTGCACAGAAGAGTACAATTATCTGTTGGGTTGATGCTGGTGGGCCTAACAATTAATTTTTTTATTGCTGCGATCAATTAGCCCCTATAAATGCCTCGTGACGCAATGAGGCATTTTATTTTTTACAAGGGACAACAATCCTGTGAGAGCGTCAGACGTGAGACGTGAGAAGTGAGATGTGAAAGGTCAAATGTTTCATTACGGCGGTTTAATATTTCACATCAAAAAGCGAAAAGCTTTTATTAGATACCGGAGTTCGTCTCTGGCAGAAGGGATTTGAGCAGGGAACAACTTCGAAGCGCAGGACTATCAAACGTTCATCAGAAACGTCAATTTCGCCGCTCAAACCTCAAACCGCAGATTCCCTATATTTGTGACCACTCAAAACATTTTGCATGGCAAAACAGGTAGAAGATTTTGATTCGAACCTGGCTGGTGAAGAAGGAAAAGAATCCACAAGGACGAGTTGGTTTAAAAGGATTAGAAAGGGAATTCTAACGGGTACCCATGAAAAAAAGGAAACGCCGGAAGGACTTTGGACCAAATGCCCGGAATGTAATTTTATCTGCACATCAAATGAGTTAAAGGAAAATCTTTTTGTGTGCCCTAAATGCAACTACCACCACCGTATTGGCAGCGAGGAATATTATTCCATTCTTTTTGATGATAACCAATATACAGAGTTGTTTGATAACATTCGAAGCAAGGATTATCTTGAATTTACCGATCTGAAACCATATAAAAAACGGCTTGAAGAGACCTGGAGTAAAACCGACCTGAAGGACTCGATGCGGGTTGCAGTGGGAAAGGTCAGCGGTAATGATGTCGTGATTGCATGTATGGATTTTGAATTTATTGGCGGTAGTCTTGGCAGCGTAATGGGAGAAAAATTTTCAAGGGCCATTGATTATTGCATAGAACACAAGATGCCTTACCTGGTAATTTCAAAGAGTGGCGGCGCAAGGATGATGGAAAGTGCTTTTTCATTGATGCAGCTTGCAAAAACAAGTGGTAAACTCTCCCAACTGAGCGATGCAAAAATTCCTTATATATCATTTTTAACCGACCCGACATTTGGCGGCATCTCTGCCTCATTTGGTATGTTGGGTGATCTGAATATTGCTGAGCCGGGTGCATTGATCGGTTTTGCCGGACCGAGAGTGATCAAAGAAACTATTAAAAAAGACCTACCGCCTGGTTTTCAGCGCAGTGAATTCATCCTTGAACATGGCTTTCTTGATTTTATCGTTCCAAGAAAAGAGTTGAAGGATAAAATGACCAAAGTGTTGTGGATGTTTAAAAATTAAATCCTATCCCCGTTCCAGGGACCGGAGCACGTCATGGAAATTAAAAATCGTTCTGCCTTTCATGAATATTTCTTCGACAATAAATATGTCGCAGGGATTGTATTGACCGGTACGGAAGTAAAATCCTTAAGAGCAGGTAAAGCCAGTTTCAATGATAGCTATTGCATTATTCATAAGGGGGAAATGTGGCTTAAAAGTTTGCATATCGCAGAATATTCCCATGGCACGGTAAATAATCACGATCCGGTAAGAGACAGGAAATTGCTTTTGCAAAAAAGAGAAATAAACAAAATAGAATCAAAGCTGAAAGAAAAAGGGTACACGCTCATTCCCCTCCTTATTTTTTTTAACGACAAAAACCTCATTAAAGTTGAGATCGGACTCGGTAAAGGCAAAAAGCTCCACGATAAACGGGAAACCATCAAAAAACGTGATGTGGAAAGAGAAATGAAACGATACCGGCTCTAACTTCTCCACGGGGGGCAGGGAGAGCCAGCGAACAAATCACACATATCTGATTCCTCGTTATTGCTATTATATGCACATTCAGGTAATTTTTCGGGTAAAACTGCGTTATGGTTAAGCACAGTTTTTGCATAATTACCTTTTCCATGAAAAAACCGTTTCTCCTCATAGCTTTACTACTGACCTTAGAAGTTTTCTCTCAATCAGCAACTGGTTATTGGTATGGAGCGGCGAATGTAAAGTTGCGCAATACTTACAGCAATTATCTTGTTGAGCTTATTCTTGAACAGGATCACAATAATGTAAAGGGAGTATTGAATTACTATTTTAAAAACACGTATCGCAGCATTCCGATCCGCGGCACCTATAATGCAGCTACAAGACTCGTTTATATTGCGAATATCCCCGTGTCATATTACGGTTCTTATTATAACCGCGATGTGGATTGTGCCATGAATTTTGCGGCAACGCTAAGAGTTTCGCAAGTTAACTCCGTCTTGAAGGGTTCGTTTGTCAGTAAGCCTCAATATAAGTATACCTGTCCAGAAATCTTATTTACTCTTACATTAAATACTGATCAGCTCAAACACGATTCAGTGATGAATGCCATTAAGGTATTAAAAGAAACGTTCCAGGTCTGGCGACCATCTGAAACAGATACCATAGCTGCGGTTACGATTCAGCCGCGCAATGTGGTTAATTATGTTGTAAGCAATCAGTATAAGGAAAGAGAAAAAGTAGTCGCCGATGAGCTGGCCGTTGAGTCAGATACGCTAAAAGTGGATTTTTATGATAACGGCGAAATAGATGGTGACTCAATTTCTGTGTTTTATAATGATAAATTGATTGCATTTAACCGGATTCTCAGCACACGATCAGTTCATTTTGATATCCCCCTGGATTCCACAAAAGAAATCAACGAGATAACAATGTTTGCAGATAATCTTGGTACCATTCCCCCCAATACCGCATTAATGATCGTAAATGATGGAAACAAGCGTTATGAACTAAGGCTCACCAGCAACTTTGAAAAGAATGCGACTATCCGGA
The DNA here is from genome assembly GCA_025923075.1 of Chitinophagaceae bacterium. GTDB lineage: Bacteria > Bacteroidota > Bacteroidia > Chitinophagales > Chitinophagaceae > VBAS01. The sequence goes on along the minus strand of JAICGN010000054.1, from coordinate 2,957 downwards.
TCAAGAAAAAGAAAGCGGATACTAACGCAAAGAAATAATTATTAGAATAATTCAGGCTGGCTGCTTCCTTTTGGTTTTACCCATTCCATTTCTACACTTTTACTATAATCAAGCAATCTTGTTCCCACGGTTCTCCAACCCGCCAGTTCCGCAACTTTTTCCAATTTCATTTTACCTTTTCTTATTTGTGCACCCCTGCCCTGTTGCACGGCTAGAATGGGTTCGGCATCCGTTGTTACGGCTTCAACATAATTTCCTTCGCCTTCTTTAATAAAGAAAAATTGATTCTTTAGAGTTGTCGTTTCGATCTTAAATCGTTTCACCATGTATTGCTTTTTATCCATATCTGCATACACAGCTGTAACAATTTTTTCAGGATCAAATTTCTCAATCAATAATACTTTTTCTGCATCTAATTTTTGAGTCAGTTCCTGGTCGGTTATTTCGTAATTGCCATCGTTATACACAACCAATATTTTTTCATCTGCATCAAACATTCCCAGGTATTGACCTTTTTCATCGGCATTCAATCTGCCAAACTGATCATCGTACCAAAGCTTCTTGCCTGCGATCGTTGATTTACCAGCTTCCTTTAGTTTCACCCCATCAGCTTTTATTGGATATTTTGTTACTGTAATACCCTTGCTGCTTCGCCCCATGATCTCCAGGTCGGCAAAATTGAATTCAAATTCTTTTTTATGCGCTTTGGATCCGGGAGTCAAAATGATCCGTACAATTTCCGCTTCCCCATTTGGATTTACACTTAAATAATGCACTTTACTTTTCTCATGTTCCTTAGCAACAAAATATTCTTTATCTCTCGTTACACCGGTCACATTAAATCGTTTTGCAAAACTTTTACCGCTATCACCATCCATATAGATCATATTATAAGTAGTGCGCTCATCATTTTTCTTAAATACAGCAGCATGAAGAATCCCTTTACCTATATAGGTCTTCTCTCCGACCTTTACCACTTTCATAATACCACCTTTTGTAAACACAATGATATCGTCCAGATTACTGCATTCAACAACAAATTCATCCTTACGCAAGCTGGTGCCGAGAAAACCTTCTTCACGATTCATGTAAAGCCTTGTATTGGCAATGGCAACATGTTTTGCCTCGATCACTTCTATCGTTTTGATCTCTGTCTTCCTTTCTCTGCCTTTTCCATATTTTTTTAAGAGATTTTCAAAATAAGCAACTGCATAATCAACAAGATTAGCAAGATCATGCTTCACTTGTTTGATGTCTCCTTCCAATCCTTTTATTTGATCATTCAGTTCATCAATATCAAGTTTATAAATTCTTCTTACAGGCTTTTCCGTAAGCCGAATGATATCTTCTCTTGTGATTGCCCGTTTTAATTGCTTTTTGAATGGCTTGAATGCTTCATCAATTGCTTCCAGCACTTTTTCCCAGGTAGCATGCTTTTTCTCTAGTTCCTTGTATATCTTTTCTTCGAAGAATATTTTTTCGAGTGACGTGTAATGCCATTTCTCCTGCAGCTCAGCTAATTTTATTTTTAATTCCTGCTCAAGCAGGTCTTTTGTTTTATCGGTTGAAAGCTTTAGCAATTCATTGACCGCAAGAAATTGGGGTTTCTGATCAACGATCACGCAAGCATTAGGAGAAATTGAAATTTCACAATCTGTGAATTTATATAATGCATCAATCGTGATGTCCGGAGAAATGCCGGGTGCAAGGTCAACCTGTATTTCTACCTCTGCAGCGGTATTGTCTGTAACTTTTTTGATCTTGATCTTTCCCTGGTCATTTGCTTTTACGATTGAATCCATCAATTGAGTGGTGGTAACACCGTAAGGCACACTTCTGATTGCCAAAGTCTTTTTATCCATCTCTTCAATATGTGCCCTCACCTTTACTTTACCTCCGCGTTTACCCTGGTTATATTCATCCACATCAATTTGTCCGCCGGTTTGAAAATCCGGGTAGAGCTCAAATCTTTTTCCACGTAAATATTTTATTGATGCATCGATCAGCTCACAGAAATTATGCGGTAAAATCTTCGTTGCCAAACCCACTGCGATTCCGTCTGCTCCTTGTGCAAGCAGCAATGGAAATTTCATCGGTAAGGTAACCGGCTCATTCTTTCTTCCGTCATAGCTCAATTGCCATTCGGTAGTTTTAGCATTGAAAGCAACTTCCAGTGCAAACTTGCTCAAACGTCCTTCGATGTATCTTGGTGCTGCTGCATCATCTCCTGTTCTTACATCTCCCCAGTTACCTTGTGTTTCTATCAACAGATCTTTTTGTCCAATATTCACCAATGCATCGCCGATACTTGCATCTCCATGAGGATGATACTGCATGGTTTGCCCGATAACATTCGCCACTTTGTTGAAACGGCCATCATCCATTTCTTTCATCGCATGAAGAATGCGTCGCTGCACAGGCTTTAAGCCATCTTCTATCGCAGGAACCGCCCTTTCAAGGATCACATAAGAAGCATAATCAAGGAACCAGGTTCGGTATTGACCCGGTAGACCTGATTCATTATTCTGGATATCGGAAACCTTTGCTTTTGCCATTCGAAATATTAAGTTGCAATTATTAATTAATAATTATTGATTATTAAGTGTATCAGCTTCCACATTTGCGTTTTCTGATTGAATGCCCGGTTTGCGAACATCAAACTCTTTCCATCCTCCATTCACATCCCCCATTGTCTCGATCTTTCCTGCACTAATTAATTGTTTCATTCGCCACATCAAAAACACGTCGCCGGTTTTTATTTTCATCCGGTGAAGCGTATTGCTCAATACTCTGGTAGCTTTCTGCCAGTCCGCGGTAATGTTCTTTAATATCTCACCATCATAAAAAGATTCTTCTTTTGCCACGATCTTTTTACCACCTTCTAAAATTCTCACCGTAGCATTTTCATCACTCAGCTTCTTCCATTCATCTGGATCCACTTCAAATTCACTTAACGT